>NZ_CP136628.1:6130346-6433455 GCF_032918005.1 Bradyrhizobium sp. NDS-1 | reverse complement strand
ATAAGACAAGAGGAGACGTCGCATGCAGGTGACCGGCAAGGTCGTGGTCGTCACGGGCGGCGCAAACGGCATCGGCAAGGCGCTGTGCGAGGCCTTTCACAACGCGGGCGCAGCCAAGGTCGTCGTCGCGGACATGGATGCCGCCAACGCGCGGGCGGTCGCGGCCATGGTGGATGGTGCGGCCTTCAAATGCGACGTCGCGCAGGAAAAGGACATTTCGCACGTCATCGAGGAGACCGAGCGGCAGTTCGGCCCCATCGCGCTGTTCTGCTCCAATGCCGGCATCGGCGGCGGCTTCGACCCGATGTCCGTCAATGCCGGCGGCGCCTCCGATGAGCCGTGGCAGCGCAGCTGGGCGATCCACGTCATGGCCCATGTCTATGCGGCGCGGCACCTCGTCCCCCGCATGAAGGCGCGCGGCGGCGGCTATTTCCTCAATACGATTTCGGCCGCGGGTCTGCTGTCGCAGGTCGGCAGCCCGGCCTATTCGACGACCAAGCATGCGGCGGTCGGCTTTGCCGAGAATCTCGCGATCTCGCACAAGGCTGACAACATCAAGGTCTCGATCCTCTGTCCCCAGGGCGTCGATACCAACATGCTGCGCTCGATTCCGAAGGGCCCGCAATCCGGCGACGGCGACCTCACGCCCGAGCAGGTCGCGAAGGACGTGCTCGCCGGCCTCGAGCAGGAAACGTTCCTGATCCTGCCGCACCCGCAGGTGCTCGGCTACATGCGCAAGAAGACCGAGAACTACGACCGCTGGCTCGGCGGCATGGCCAAGATCCAGGCCAGGATGCGGGAAGAGTTCGGGAAGTAGGCTGCCGCTGTCGCTGCGGTTGACCCTGTCATGCCCCGCGAAAGCGGGGCATCCAGTACTCCGCGGCGGTCATTGGTTTGCACAACTGGCGCCGCGGAGTACTGGATCGCCCGGTCGAGCCGGGCGATGACACCGAGAGTGTGGTCACGCCGCCGCACCCGCCTCATCCTCCACCCGGCTCTGCCTAAGCGCCCGCGCATAGAGCATCATCCCCTCGCGCACCGTGCGCTGCTCCGCTTCTGTCAGCGCCGCCAGCGCGCCGAGCACCTGCTGCCGTCCGAATGCATGCAGCGCCTCCAGCGTGCGCCGCCCTTTCGCCGTCAGCGACAACAGCTTGCTGCGGGCATCAAGCTCATCAGGCGTCTCACGCAGCTCGCCGCAATCGATGAGCTTGCGCACCAGGCGGCTGACGCTTGACTTCTCCAACCGCAGGAAATCGCCTAGCTCGCCCGAGGTCATGGGGCCGCGGATGCCGATTTCCAGGATGGTATGCACCGCCGAGGGCGGATAGTCCGACGCCGCCACCGTCGCATCCATGAAGCCGAGCTCGCGCACCATCAGCCGCGAGGCCGCGCGGATGTCGTCGATCAGAGCAAGCTCGTCCATCTTGACTCCCGGCATATAGTTGTATCATACAACTATATGAGCGCAACGGCGCGCGCAAGCGTTTTGGAGTAAGCCATGAGCGGAGCTTTGCCGACGGGAACGCGGATGACGGGTAAGGTCTGCCTGGTGACCGGCGGCGGCAGCGGCATCGGCCGCGCCACCGCGCTGCGGATGGCGACCGAAGGCGCCGAGGCGATCATCGTTGCGGGCCGGCGTGAAGCCGAGATCGAGGCGACCGCCGCTTCATGCCGTCAGCTCGGCGCCGATGCGATCGCGCTTAAGACCGACATCACGCGCGAGGACGACGTTGCGCGCCTCGTCGGCACGGCGATCGAGCGCTGCGGCCGGCTCGACATCGCCTTCAACAATGCCGGCTTCCAGGAGCGCCGCGCGCCGCTGCAAGAACAGGGCATGGACATTTACGACAGCGTGTTCGACACCAATGTCCGCGCGCTGTTCCTGTGCCTGCGCCATCAATTGCCTGTCATGCTGGCGCAGGGGCGCGGCAGCATCGTCGTCAACGCATCCGTGAGCGGCGTGCGCAATCCCAATCCCGGCTTCGCACTCTATTCGGCCTCGAAGGCGGCCGCGATCTCGCTGACCCGCTCGGCGGCGCTGGAGAACGCCCCGCGCGGCATCCGCATCAACGCCATCGCTCCCGGCCGTGTCGTCACCGACATGATGCTGCGCGCCGGCGTCGGCGACGTCGCAACGGTGAGCGCCGGCCTGCCGCTACGACGGATGGGCAGCCCGGAGGAGGTGGCGGAGGCCGTGGTGTGGCTGTCCTCGGATGCGTCGTCCTATGTGGTCGGACACGTGCTGGCCGCAGATGGAGGATTCTTGGCGTCGTGATGTGCTGGTCGGCGTGCCAAACCATCGGTGTCGTCCCCGCGAACGCGGGGACCCATAGCCACAGGAAGGAGTTTGGCGGAGGCTGGTTGTTTTGCCCGCGGTATTGACACCGGCGCCTTACCGAAAGATCACGCGGTATGGGCCCCTGCGTTCGCAGGGGCGACGGCATCAATGCTTCTGCCCGTACAGCACCGGCACCGCCGAATCCACGGCGACCTCGACGAGGCTGGTGCCTTCGAACGCCATGCCGCGCTTCAGCGCCTCGCCAAGCTCCGCCGCCTTCGTCACCCGCACCGCATGGCAACCCATGCCTTCGGCGAGCCGGACGAAATCGATCCCCGGCAGCTCCAGCCCGGGCACGTTCCGCACCTGCATCACCTGGCTGAACGAGCGCATCGCGCCGTATCCGGAATTGTTGAGGACGACGATCGTCAGCGGCAGCTTGCGCTGTGCTGTGGTCCACAGCGCCTGGATCGAATACATCGCCGAGCCGTCGCCGATCAGGCAGACCGTGCGCTGCTTCGGCTTGCCGAGCGCCATGCCGACGGCGGCGGGCAGCGAGTAACCGAGGCCCCCGCTCGCCATCGTGTAAAAGCTGTCCTGGCCGGGCATCGGCATGAACTTCTGCATCGCCGGCCGGTGCGAGGGCACTTCCTCGACGACCGACGTACCCTCCGGCATCGCCTGCGACAGCGAATGCAGCAGGAATTCGACCGGGAGCGGATCGGCGGCTTGAGGTGCCGGCGGCAGCGTTCGGCCCTTTGGCGCCGCGCGTTTGCTCTCCGGCAGCAGGTCGAGCAGCATGTTCAGGGCCGGCTTCATCGTGGCGATGATGCTGGTGCCGATGGGCGTCACCGCCGCCGCGTCCGGATCATCGGTGATCTGGAAGATCGTCGCACCGCCGTCGAAGATCGCGGCATGGCCCTCGACATGGAAGGTGAACACCGGCGCGCCGATGACGACGACCAGGTCGTGCTCGCGCAATGCATCGGACAGCTGCGCAGGTGAGGCGTGCAGGAAGCCCGCGAACTGCGGATGCCGCTCGGGGAACGAGCAGCGCGCTGAGAACGGGCTGACCCAGACGCTGGCTTTCGCCTTCTCCGCGACGCGCACCATCAGGTCGACCGCGCCGGCGCGGTCGACGCCGGGGCCGACGACGAGGGCAGGGTACTTTGCGCCGACGAGCGCCGCGACCAGCGCCTTTATCGCATCAAGCTCGGGGCCGATCTCGCGGCTGACCTTGCGCGCCTCGACCGGCGCACAGGCATGCGCCCAGTCGTCGATCGGGATCGACACGAAGGCCGGCCCGCACGGTGGCTGCATCGCGGTGTAATAGGCGCGCGCGATTGCAGCCGGCACATCCTCGGGCCGCGCCGGCTCGACGCTGTATTTGACGTAAGGCCGCGGGAATTCCGACGCGCGCTCGGCATAGAGGAACGCCTGCAGCGGCAGGATCGAACGCGCCTGCTGGCCCGCGGTGATCACGAGCGGTGTCTGGTTTCGGTGCGCCGTGTAGATGTTGCCGAGCGCGTTGCCGACGCCGGCGGCCGAATGCAGATTGACGAAGCCCGCATTGCGCGTCGCCTGCGCATAGCCGTCGGCCATGCCGACGGCGGAAGCTTCCTGCAGCGCCAGCACGTAGTCGATGTCGTCGGGCCAGTCGCTCAGAAACGGCAGCTCGGTCGAGCCGGGATTGCCGAACACTTTTGCGATGCCGAACGAACGCAGCAGGTCGAGCGTCGCCTGCTTGACGGTGACGGATCTGCTGCCGGTCTTGCCGTTCTTGGCCATGGTTTCCGGTCCCTGTTTATTCCTCATCCTGAGGAGCGCGTCTTCGCGCGTCTCGAAGGATGAAGGCCCGGCTGGTGCCCTCGCCCTTCGAGACGCGCGCGAAGGGCGCGCTCCTCAGGGTGAGGGTCTAACTTCCTACATCGCCGTTACATTCGCAATGACGAGGAGAGAGCATCACCACACCGCCGTCCCCTTCATCGTCGGCTGTCCCTCCGCGTTCGCGGTCCACAGGTCCATGCCGGACTCGGTCTCGTTGGCGTTGACGGAGAACTCCGTGCCCTCGAATAGCGGCTGCAGGCCGCGATACGAAAACTTCTTCGGCGCCTTGCCGCCGTGCAGCTTCGCCGCCATCTCGATGATCAGCGCCGCCTGCAGCGGGCCGTGGAAGATCAGGCCCGGATAACCCTCGACCTTGGTGACGTAGTCGCGATCGTAGTGGATGCGGTGGCCGTTGAAGGTCAGCGCGGAATAGCGAAACAGCAGCACGGGATCGGAGACATGGGTCTCGCGGTGCTGCGCCTTCGGCGGTGGGGGCGGGGCCTTGGCGCTGGCGGACGCGCTGCTCGTCATCTCGCGATAGACGATGTCCTGCCGCTCGCGGATGGCGACACCGCGCGGGGAGGAGATGCTATGCTCGACCGAGACGAAGCACAGCGTGCCGGTCGAGCCTGATTTCACCTGCACATCGGCGATGCGCGAGGTCCGCGTGGATTCATCGCCAACCTGCAGCGGCTGCAGGAATTCGATCTCGCCGCCCGCCCACATCCGGCGCGGCAGCGGCACCGGCGGCAGGAAGCCGCCGCGGGTCGGATGACCGTCGGGTCCGAGCATCGACATCGGAAACACCGGCTGCGCCAGGCACCAATGTACTGTGAACGGTGCGGCGTCACCCTTTTTGGGCTCGCCGACATCCTGGAACAGCGTCGCGCGCAGGCCCATCACGAGCTGTGCGGTGACGATGTCGGTGGCTTCCGTGCTGCGGCCGATCCATTGCCTGAGATGATCGATGTCGAGCTTCTCGGTCATGTTGCCTCGCTCTTGTTATTTCTTGGACTTCGGGTTTTCGCCGATCGCGGGCACGGCACCATAGCTGCGGGTCTCGCCGACGATGATCGGCGCCGGCGCGGGATAGCTGACGCGTCCCTGCGGCGTGTCGACCTCGATGCGGCGCAGATGCGGATGATTGGTGAGATCGGCCATGGTGTTGACCTCGGCAAACGCGATGTCGGCATCCGACAGCCGCTTGAGCAGTTCGTCGCGCGTCAGCTTGCCGAAGATGTCCGCAACGGTCTTGTCGGTGAAGTCGCGGTTTCGCACACGCTCGACCATGTTGGCGACGCGGGAATCGGCGGGCAGATCAGGCTGATCCAGCACCTTGGCACACAGCGTCTTCCACTCTCGCTCGCTCTGGATCGAGATCAAAATGTCCTTGCCATCCTTCGAGGTGAACACGCCATAGGGCGCGATCGAGGGATGGCGCAGGCCCATGCGTTTGGGCGGGTTGCCGGCTTCGGAGTTGAGCAGCGGCACGGTGCACCAGTCCGCCATCACGTCGAACATGGAGATGCGGATATCCGCGCCCTTGCCGGTGCGGCCGCGCGCGATCAGCGCTTCAAGGATCGCCGCATGCGCGGTCGCGCCGGTCGCGACGTCGACGATCGACATGCCGACGCGCGAGGCTCCATCAGGGTTGCCGGTGATGGAGGCAAGCCCGCTCTCGGCCTGGATCAGCAAATCATAGGCCTTGCGGTGCGCGTAGGGGCCCTCGTCGCCATAGCCGGTGATGGTGCATGAGATCAGCTTCGGATAGTCCTTCAGCAGTCGCTCGCGCGAAAAGCCGAGCTTGTCCATCGAGCCGGGCTTCAAATTCTGGATCAGCACGTCGGCGCTGGCGATCAGCTTCTCCAGCGCGGCGCAGCCTTCTTTGGTGGCGAGATCGACCACGGCGGATTGCTTGCCGCGATTGAGCCAGACGAAGTAGCTGCTCTGGCCCTTGGCCGCCGCGTCATAGCCGCGAGCGAAATCGCCCTCGGGCCGTTCGATCTTGATCACCTCCGCGCCAGCGTCCGCCAGCCGCGAGGAGCAGAACGGCGCCGCCACCGCCTGCTCGACCGCGATCACCCTGATCCCGTCCAATGCTCCCATGGTTGGACCTCAGTACGAGCGCGGCATGCCGAGCACGTGCTCGGCGACGAAGGAGAGCACCAGGTTGGTCGAGATCGGCGCCACCTGATAGAGCCGCGTCTCGCGGAACTTGCGCTCGACGTCGTATTCCTCGGCAAAGCCGAAGCCGCCATGGGTCTGGATGCAGGCATTGGCAGCTTCCCAGGACGCATCGGCCGCCAGCATCTTGGCCATGTTGGCCTCGGCGCCGCAATCGAGCCCCGCCTCGTATTTGCGCGTGGCTTCCTTCACCATCAACTCGGCCGCGCGCATCGAGGCATAGGCCTTGGCGATCGGAAACTGGATGCCCTGGTTCTGGCCGATCGGCCGGCCGAACACTGCGCGCTCCTTGGCGTAGTTGGTGGCCTTGGCGATGAACCATTTTGCGTCGCCGACGCATTCGGCCGCGATCAATATGCGCTCGGCATTCATGCCGGACAGGATGTAGCGAAAACCCTTGCCTTCCTCGCCGATCAGGTTCTCGGCCGGCACCTTCATGTCGGTGAAGAACACTTCGGTGGTGGCGTGGTTCATCATGGTGCGGATCGGGCGGATTTCGAGGCCGTTGTTCTTGGCCTCGCGCATGTCGACGATGAACACGGAGAGGCCATCGGTGCGCTTCTTGGCCTGGTCCTTCGGCGTGGTGCGCGCCAGCAGCACCATCAGGTCGGAATGCTCGGCGCGGCTGGTCCAGATCTTCTGGCCGTTGACGATGTAGCTGTCGTTGCCGTCCTTGCGCGCGAAGGTTTTCAGCGAGGACGTGTCGGTGCCGCTGGTCGGCTCGGTGACGCCGAAGGCCTGCAGGCGCAACTCGCCGCTGGCGATCTTCGGCAGGTATTTCGCCTTCTGCTCGGCGTTGCCGTGCCGCAGCACGGTGCCCATCGTGTACATCTGGGCATGGCAGCCGCCGCCGTTGCAGCCCGCGCGCTGGATCTCTTCCAGGATCGCCGCGGCCGCAGACAGCTTCAGGCCCGCGCCGCCATACTCCTCGGGAATCAGCACCGAGAGATAGCCGGCCTCGGTCAGCGCATCGACGAAGGCCTTGGGGTAGGCCATCTCGCGATCGAGCTTGCGCCAATATTCGCCGGGAAACTGCGCGCAGAGTTTTGCGACGGCTTCGCGGATGTCGGCGTAGTCTTCGGTGTGGTGTTCTTGACTCATGGCGTTTCCAATTCTTAGCGGCAGTTAAGATAACGCCGGCCACCCCTCTGGCGTTGTGAAAACAATGCCAGCCCCCTATGCTCATTTGTTATAGCGTATGAAGTAGCCTTCCAGGATTGGCAAGCATGGATTTCCGGCAGCTCAGGACCTTCAGTTGCGTGGCGGAGCTCGGCAGCCTCTCCAAGGCGTCCGACACGCTGCGCGTGGCGCAGCCGGCGCTGAGCCGGCAGATCAAGCTCCTGGAACACGAGCTCCGCACCGAACTCTTCACCCGCAACGGCCGCGGCATGGTGCTGACCGAAGCCGGCCGGCTGCTGCTGGCGCGCACCTCCGGTATCGTGCGGCAGATCGACCAGATCCGCGACGACATCCAGTCGGCCAAGGGCCCGCCGTCCGGGCAAGTCGTGCTCGGCCTGGTTCCAACCGTGAGCTGCGTGCTGTCGGCGCGCTTTGCGCGGCGCTGCGTCGAGAAGTTTCCCGGCATCTCGCTGCGCATCGTCGAGAGCTACAGCGGCCACCTGGTCGAATGGCTGCATCGCGGCGAGATGGATCTCGCCATCCTCTACGGGCGCTCGGCCGATCTGCATCTCAACGTGGCGAGCCTCGGCCGTGACAACATCGTCGCGGTCGGTCCGCGCGGCTGCGGCCTCGCACGCAAGAAGAGCGTCGACATCGGCTGGCTGCTGCGGCAACGGCTCGTGTTGCCCTCTCATTCGCACGGCCTTCGCGCGCTGATCGAGCACGCGGCCGCCCAGCGCAAGATCAAGCTCGACGTGCAACTGGAGGCGGATTCGTTTCGCGTCCTGACGAGCCTGGTCGAGGAGGGCCTCGGCTTCGCGCTGCTGCCGCCCTCGTCGGTCCACGGCGAGGTCGCCGACGGACGGCTGGAAACCGCGCCCGTATCGAAGCCGATGACGCGCGAGCTCATTTTCGCTTCTCCGATCGACCGGCCGGTCTCGACGGCCTCGCTCGCCGTCACCGCGCTGCTGCGCGAGGAGGTCGCCGCCTGCCGCAAGGACGGCGTGTGGGACATCAGATTGAGTTAGACGCCGTGTCGTAGAACAGTCGCGCGAGGCCGTGTCTTCGCATCTGGTGCGAGCTGTCATGCCGAAATTTTATAGCTGGAAGGTGCTTACGCGATCCGCGCTGCGGGAGAGGCAGGCAGCTGCGTCCAATCCTCCGTCATTGCGAGCGAAGCGAAGCAATCCAGGCTGTTTCCGCGATGGCAGTCTGGATTGCTTCGTCGCTTCGCTCCTCGCAATGACGGCGGAGAGAGCCTACCCCGGAATCCGCACCGGCAGCGTCTCGTACCCCTTGATGAAGCTGGAATAGATCCGCTTCGGCTCGCCGACGACCTCGATGCGGTCGAAGCGCTTCAGCATCTCCTCCCAGACGATCTTGAGCTGCAGCTCGGCGAGGCGCATGCCGACACAGCGGTGGATGCCGAAGCCGAAGGAGAGGTGCGTGCGCGGGCGCGGGCGGTCGATGATGAAGTCGTTCGGCTTCTCGAACATCTCCTCGTCGCGGTTGCCCGAAACGTACCACATCACGACGCGGTCGCCTTTCTTGATGTGCTTGCCGCCGATCTCGGTGTCGGCAAGCGCGGTGCGCCGCATATGCGCCAGCGGCGTCTGCCAGCGGATCACTTCGGGTACCATGGAATCGATCAGCGCCGGATTGGCGCGGAGCTTGTCGTACTGCTCGGGGTTTTCGTTCAGCGCCAGCACAGAGCCGGTCATGGTGTTGCGCGTCGTGTCGTTGCCGCCGACGATGAGCAGGATGATGTTGCCCATGAGATTGTCGGGGTCCATGTGGCGCGTGGCGTCGTTGTGCGCCATCAGCGACAGCAGATCGTTGCGCGGTGCGGAGTTGACGCGCTCGTTCCACAGCTTCGACATGTAGCCGTAGCACTCGTCCATCTCGCGGCGGCGCTCTTCGGCCGAGGCGACGATGCCGCTTTTGGGCAGCGCGGTCGAGACGTCGGACCAGCGCGTCAGCTTGCGCCGCTCCTCCCAGGGGAAGTCGAACAGGGTCGCCAGCATCTGCGTCGTCAGCTCGATCGAGACGCGCTCGACGAAGTTGAAGGTCTCGTTGCGCGGCAGATTGTCGAGCACGGTCTGCGAGCGTTGCCGGATCAGCTTTGCCAACTCGTCGAGATGCGTCGGCGTGAACATCGGCGCGACGGTCTTTCGCTGCGATGAATGTCTGGGCTGGTCCATCGCGATGAAGCTCGGCCAGTCGTAGCCTTGCGGCACGTCGCGGATCGAGATGCCGCCGAGCGTCGAGTCGGAGGAGAAGAGGCCGTGATTGGTGTCGACATGCATGATGTCGTTGTATTTCACCACCGACCAATAGGGCTCGATCGGTGCGTTGGTGCAGTAATGCACCGGCTCTTCCTTGCGGAGCCGCTCGAACCACGGCCACAGCGTGTCGTCCTGGAACAGCCTGGGTGCGCCGGGGTGGAATTGCGCCAGCGGCGTCGCATAGGCCTCCTCGCGCGCCTTCCGCATGCGTTCAGCTTTGTCCACTTTAACCGGCGCTTGGATATTCATCGTCGTGGCTCCAGTTGGTTTCTAGCCTCTCCCGCTTGCGGGAGAGGTCGGCGCATCCCGGGCGATGCACGGCATCGTCCCGCGCGCCGGGTGAGGGGGCGCAGCATTGTCGTGGGCATCGAATTCACGCCGCAATCTTCACCGGCAGCTCTTCAAGTCCCTTCACGAAACTCGAATAGACCCGCTTCGGCTCTCCCACCACGTCGATGTGGTCGAACCGCCTGAGGATCTCTTCCCAGATAATCTTGAGCTGGAGTTCGGCAAGCCTGAGGCCCACGCAGCGGTGGATGCCGAAGCCGAAGGACAGGTGCGTGCGCGGACGAGCGCGGTCGATGATGAAATCGTAGGGCTTCTCGATCGCCTCCTCGTCGCGGTTGCCCGAGACGTACCACATCACGACCTTGTCACCCTTCTTGATCTGCTTGCCGCGGAACTCGAAGTCGGAGAGCGCGGTGCGGCGCATATGCGCCAACGGCGTCTGCCAGCGGATCACCTCGGGCACGAAGCTGTCGAGCAGCGCCGGATTCTCGCGCAGCTTGCGATATTGCTCCGGATGCTGGCTCAGCGCGTGCAGCGAGCCCGACATGGTGTTGCGCGTGGTGTCGTTGCCGCCGACGATCAAGAGGACGAGATTGCCGAGGAAATTTTTTGCGTCCATGTCGCGCGTCGCGGCGCCATGCGCCATCATCGACAGGAGGTCGCTCTTCGGCGGCTGCTCCGCGCGCTCCTTCCATAGCCGCGAGAAGTAGGCCGCGCAGTCCGCGAGCTCGGCCATCCGCTCCTCGTCCGTCGCAACCAGGCCGTCGGGCCCTGGAATGGTGGTGGCGACGTCGGACCAGCGCGTCAGCTTGCGGCGGTCCTCCCAGGGGAAGTCGAACAGCACCGCCAGCATCTGCGTGGTCAGCTCGATCGAGACGCGGTCGACCCAGTCGAACACCTCGCCACGGGGCAGATTGTCCAGGCACTCGGCAGAGCGCTTGCGGATGTTCAGGGCTAGATTGTCCAGATGCGTCGGCGTGAACATCGGCGCCACGGTCTTGCGCTGCGCGGCGTGCCGGGGCGGATCCATCGAAATAAAACTCTCGCGTCGCAGGTCCGGGTCGACGTCGCGGATGGTGATGCCGCCGAGCGAGGAGGCCGAGGAGAACACCGAATGGTTCGTCTCGATTTCCATGATGTCGTTGTAGCGTGTCACCGACCAGTACGGTCCGAACATCGAGTCCTTGCAGTAGTGCACGGGGTCTTCACGGCGCAGGCGGTCGAAGTAGGGCCAGAACGTGTCGGTCCTGAACAATTCCGGATCGCCCGGGTCAAATTGCTCCAGCGGCAGTGAGGTGGCGCGCGCGCGCAGGGCGTCGAGCTTTGCCGCGCTTTCGATGGTCCCATGCATGACCGTTCTCCCTAAAGCATGAACCGCGCGTCGTTGAATTCTGCGCTGCGGTATTTGAACTGCAATTACAGCCGGTTGTCTGCGCCGGAGCAAGGGAGAGTTTTGTTGCGCCCAATCCTGGCGAGCGGATGGGGTGTCGGTGCCGTGACCCGGATGGAGCGAATCGCATCCGGGTTACCGGTCCCGACAAGCGTGATCCCCCGCACACGGTTTGTCGTGAAATCATGCCAGAACCGTCTGGAATCGAGGTAAATCGAACCCGACCATGTTGGGGATCGACCAATCCCTGACCTATAGTTGATTGCAATCGACCAGCATCCCGAGGTTGCCGCCGTGAACGACATGCAATGGACCCCCATTGGCTCCCAGCCCATTCCGCCGCCGTTGCCGCCCACGGGCATCGACTTCACCGGAAGCCGCTCCGAGTTCCGCAAAATGGTCACCAGGGGTGCCATGCTGGAGCTCGTCACCTTCGGCTTCTACCGGTTCTGGCTCGTCACCGACATTCGCCGCCATCTGTGGGCGAACACCGCGGTCGACGGCGATGCCGCCGAATATACCGGGCGGGCCAAGGAGCTGCTGGTTGGCTTCCTGTTCGCGCTGGCGATCCTGGTCCCGATCTATCTCGCCTACTTCCTGATCGGCATCGAGTTCGAGCGCTGGCAGGCCTTTGCCTCGGTGCCGCTGTTCATCGGCTTCTACGCCTTCGGCCAGTTCGCGATTTTTCGCGCGCGGCGCTATCGGCTGACGCGCACGGTCTGGCGCGGCGTGCGGTTCTGGATGGACGGCTCCGGCTGGGCTTATGCGTTCCGCGCCATGGCGTGGGGCCTGCTCGTGTTCCTGACGCTCGGCCTGGCGTTGCCGTGGCGCGAGGCCGCGCTCGAACGCTACAAGATGCAGCACACCCATTACGGCGACCTCCGCGGTGATTTCGAAGGCGACGGCTGGACCTTCTTCAAGCGCGGCTGGTGGCTGTGGCTGCTCAGCCCGGTCGCGCTGGTGATTTTTCCGCTGGCTCCGTTCTTCTATGCCGAATTCAAGGCGCGCGAGTGGCGCTGGTGGCTCGACGGCATCCGCATTGGCGGCGTCAGCCTGACCTCGGACCTGCCTCATGATGCCTTCTACGGGCTGTACTGGAAGGTGATCGGCTGGTGGATGCTGCTTTCGATGATTTTCGCAGCCTATCTCGGTGGCGCCGCGATGCTCGTCGTCTCGCTGGGCGGCGTTCCGGTGGAGGAGGTGTTCGGCTCCGACAATGCCGCCAAGAGCATCCCGATGGTGGTGGTGATGGTGATAGGCTATTTCGCCCTGGCGCTCGCGATCAATATCGTCATGCGGGTCTATCTCCAGCGCGATCTCTGGGCCAAGGTGCTCGAGACCGTCGAGGTGCACAACATCGCGGCCGCCGCCGATGTGCGTGGCAGCGGCCAGCTTGCCAGCGCGCTCGGTGAAGGGTTCGCCGACGGACTCGATGTCGCGGGATTTTGAGCTGTGAGTGAGTCGTCCACCGAGGCACCGGCGCAGTCCGTCAAGCCGACCATCTTCTTCGACGGCGTCTCGAGCCGCAGGCGTCAGGTGATGCTGACGCTCGGCGATGCGCTCGAGATCGTCGAGGAGGGCGGAACGCCCGTGCGCTGGGCGTATGCCGACATCCGCCGTGCCGACAGCCCGGCCGGGATCTTGCGCCTGGCGTCGACATCCGCCACGCCACTCGCGCGGCTCGAGATCCGCGACGCCGCGCTCGCAGCGGATGTGACCGCGCGATGCCTGCGTCTCGACGATCACCAGACCTCGCGGCGCGGTACCGCGAAGATCGTCGGCTGGTCGGTGGCCGCCGCCGTCTCCATCGTCTGCGTCGTCCTGTTCGGCGTGCCGCTCGCCGCCGACCGTCTCGCGCCGCTGGTGCCGAAGCCAGTCGAGCGGCGGATTGGCGATGCCGCCGAGGTCCAGGTGAAGACCATCTTCGGCCGCAGCGTGTGCGAAGACCCCGCAGGCAAGGCCGCGTTCACGAAGCTCGTCAATCGCCTGCGTGATGCCGCAGGTCTCGACGATGATTCCATGACGGCGGGCGTGCTGCCGACGGCGGTGCCGAACGCCTTTGCGTTGCCGGGCGGCAAGGTGTTCGTGCTCAAGGGCCTGCTCGACAAGGCCGAAAGCCCCGACGAGCTTGCCGGCATCCTCGCCCACGAGCTCGGCCATCTCAAGCATCACGACAATATGCGCGGCCTGATCTACAACGGCGGCACCTCGTTCCTGATCGGCCTGTTGTTCGGCGATGTCACCGGCTCCTCTGCCGTGATCTTCGCCTCGCGCAGCCTGGTCGAGGCCTCCTATTCGCGCGAGGCCGAGACCGCCGCCGATACGTTCGCGATCGAAGTCATGCACAAGCTCGGCCGCTCGCCGAAGCCCGCATTCGAGCTGATGTACCGCATCACAGGCAAGGAAGGCGGGTCCACGCTCACGACGATCCTCGCCAGTCATCCCCTGACCGAGGACCGCCTCGCCCGCATGACCAGGGAAGATCGCCCCGCCAGCGGCCCGCCGCTATTGACGGACAAGGAGTGGCAGGCGTTGAAGGGGGTTTGCGGCAGCGGGAAGGTGTGAGCCGCCCGCAGCCGGCCCTTACTTCGCCGGCGTAGCCGGCGGATTTGAGCCCGTGGTCACGCTCGGCGCGTTGTTTGGACTGGTCGACGTCGCCTGCGGACTAAACTCGCGACCATTGTAGAAGAAGACGGCCGCGACCACGGCGATCACGAAGATCGCGCCGATCGCCCAGCCGACCGGGCTGTTGCGGCGTGCTCTGTCCGTCCTGCTGTTGTCATTCTGATAGGTCATCGTGCTCTCCATGCAAAGCAGGAGAACCTCGCGCCATGGAAGCCGTTCCTAACATCGGGTACCCGCGGCCGCGTGGTAACTACCGCGTTCCGTAGGCGCGGTCGCCGGCATCGCCGAGGCCCGGCAAGATAAAACCGTTCTCGTCGAGCCCCTCGTCCACCGCAGCCGTCCAGATCGGAACGTCCGGATGCAGCCCGCGCAGCCGCTCCAGGCCTTCCGGTGCTGCGATCAGGCAGGCGAGGCGGATGTCCCTGGCGCCGCGCTCCTTCAGCCGATCGATTGCGGCGACCGTCGTGTTCGCGGTCGCGACCACCGGCGTCACCACGATCGCAAGGCGCTCGCCGAGGTCGGACGGCGATTTGAAGAAATATTCGACCGCGGCGAAGCTGTGCGGCTCGCGGTAAATCCCGATATGGGCGACGCGCGCGGTCGGCACCAGGTCCATCATGCCGTCGACGAAGGTGGTGCCGGCGCGCAGCATCGGCACGAACACCAGCTTCTTGCCGGCGATCTTGGCCGAGTGCATCGTCGCCAGCGGCGTCTCGATGACGGTGTCGGCCAGCGGCAAATCGCGCGTGACCTCGTAGCACAGGAGCATGCCGATCTCCTTGATCAGCTCCCTGAACGATTTTGTCGAGATGGACTTGTCCCGCACCAGCGTCAGCTTGTGCTGCACCAGCGGATGATCGACGATCGTGACGCCTTCCATGATCGGTTGCTCTCTTCTTCCCTTCTGCCCTTGTGGGAGAAGGTGGCGCGAAGCGCCGGATGAGGGGTCTGCTTCCACGAACTCCAGTGAGAGACGCGTCCGGAGACAGACCCCTCACCCGCCTCGCTTTCGCGAAGCCACCCTCTCCCGCAAGGGGAGAAGGTTCAGAAAACCGTGCCGTCGCTGATCACCTTGAGCGGCGGTGAGCCGTCGGGGCGGCGTGCGAAGGCAATGGCACGGCCGGCGGCCCAGGTGCCGCCTTCCAGAATGCTGGCGAGCGGCAATGTCTCGCGCGTGCGGCCGAGTTTTGCGCGAACGAGTTCGGCTAGCCGATCGAGCAGCGCCACCGTCAGCGCGCGCCATTCCACGACGAGCAGCGAATCCACCGCATGCGCGCGCTCGGCGTCCGCGGGATCGCGCAGCCGCAGTACCGCATGATCGACGAACAGTCCGCCATTGCGATATTCGGCAAGTCCCGTCAGCCCGTCGATGTCGGTGACCTTGAACCCGGCGCGCTGCAGCGGTTCGATCAGCGAATAGCTCAGCCATTGTGACAGCTTGTGCAGGGGCACCAGGCCTGCGGTCGCCTCATCCGTCGTGATGGCCGGGTGACGCCAGCAATCGCCCAGCGGAATGCCTGCGAGCTCCAGCCGAGACGGCCAGATCGGTCCGAGCTGGTCCAGCACCGCCGACAGAACGGCGGGCGCAGCAACAGTGCCGCCGACGGCTTGCGCGGCGATGTGATCGAACAGGCCGCCGGGCCGTGGCGTGTCATGCAGGCCGAACACGTCCGCGCGCTCCGCCACCAGCCTGCCCAGGCGCTGCAGCAGATCGGTTCGCCCTTCGAGCCCTAGCAGCGGATTGGCCGCGTTCACCTGAAACGCCGCCGCAAGTGCGTCGAGCGGCAGCTCCGCGAGCACGCCTGCATCGGCCCTCAAGGGCGAGCGGGCATCGCGCGAAAAGAGACCGCTCGCGAACATGTCGAGGCTTGCGACCGCAAGCCCCTCGGACCGGCCGATGCTTTCTCCCGTCACCGCGTCGCGATATCGCCACGCCGCACCCGCCCCGGCATCGAGCAGCACGCTGACGATGGCGAGGTCGAACTCGGCGCGCGCACGTGCCGCGCGATCCGGCCACAATGCAGCGTCGGCAAGTCGCGCCCAGCGGTCGACGCCCTCAATCACAAAATGCCGCCATCGCGCGTGGAAGGGCACGTCCAGCGTCGGATAGGCTTGTCGCGTGACAGCCAGCACGGCCTCCGCGACACCATCCATGCGGTCGAGATCAACAGTGAAATGGCTCAAGCCGCCGGCAACGCCGATATCGAGCATCTCGCCGGCCCGCGCGCGAACCGCTGCTGCGGTGAGCAGCGCGCGCGCCTGTCGTTCCAAAGCCTCCGCCATCGCGCGATCAGTATTTTTCCAGCGAGCGGCCGACCACGCCATCCACGTCCTTTTCCGGCGCGATGTCGGTCGAGTAATAGCCGGCGGCTTTCTTGGCGGCGATCTCCACATAGGCGTCGGCCGGGATCAGCTCCGGCGGGATCGGCACGCGCTCGACGATGTCGATGCCCTGCGAGGTCAGCGCGTCATGTTTCATGTCGCTCATCGACAGGAAGCGGTCGATCCGCTTCAAGCCGAGCCAGTGGATCGTATCCGGCATCAATTGCTGGAAGCGGGCATCCTGCACGCCGGCGACGCATTCGGTGCGCTCGAAATAGGCGGCGGCCGCATCGCCGTCCTCCTGGCGCTTGCGCGCGTTGTAGACCAGGAATTTGGTGACCTCGCCGAGCGCGCGCCCTTCCTTGCGGTTGTAGACGACGAGCCCGAGCCCGCCCTCCTGCGCGCCGCGCGCCGATTCCTCGATGCCGTGGATGAGATAGGGCCGGCAGGTGCAGATGTCGGAGCCGAACACGTCGGAGCCGTTGCATTCGTCATGCACGCGGCAGGTGATCCTGGTGCGATGGTCCGGCAGTTTCGTCACGTCGCCGAACATGTAGACCGTGGTGCCGCCGATCGGCGGCAAGAAGACCTTCATGTCCGGCCGCGTGACCAGTTCGGGGAACATGCCGGCGGTCTGCTCGAACAGCGTGCGCCGCAGCTCGGTCTCGCCGGTGCCGAAGCGCACCGCAAGGCCGGGCAGGTACCACACCGGATCAATCGCGATCTTGACGACGGACACGCTGCCATTGGCGTGCACGACCTCGCCGTCGGCGCGCAGCCGCTTTGCAGCCAGCGCCTCGCGGATCTCCGGCAGGTCGAGCCGCGCCCGCGTCACCGCGATGCTCGGGCGGATGTCGACACCCTCCGCAATGTCCTTGCCGAAATTCTCGGCGACCAGATGTCCCCACGGATCGAGCGCGACGATTTTTGCGGGATCGCACCATTGCTCGAACGGCCCGATGGTCGCCGCCGGAAACGTGTTGGTGAGATCGGGCCGCCGGATCGGATCGAGCGCGCCGGCGGAGACCGCGAGCGCCCGGTACATCGCATAAGACCCGCCATGGCTGCCGATCACGTTGCGATCCGCGGCACGTGACACCGTGCCGATGATCGGTCCACGGGCGCGCGCGTCGGCCGCGCCCCAGTGGATCGGGAAGGCGGCCTTCCGGCCCGGCTCCGGATGCGAGGTGAGGCGGATGTGGTCGGTACGGTTCGCGCGGCTCATGTCCAGGCTCCCAAAAAGCCAACGGCCCGCCGCTCGGACGGGCCTGGCTCGGTCGCGTTACCAGTCGTGGACACCGGCGACGCGAGCTCAATCCAACATATTGTAGCGGCAAGCCGCGACAGACAAGTTAATCGTGCCGGGCGGGGAGGGCCGGTTGCGGCCCAATCCATGACGCCTGCCGATCTCGCGGCTGCACTCACGTCGTCAGTTTAAGAGATTGAAGTATTGTCATTTTTCGTGTTTTCAAGGGTCAATCGCTTTGCCCTGGAGACTGCCATGCCCGCCGCCAGCTACATCGACCCCCGCAACGAACGGCTCTATCCGCTCGACCAGCCGCGCTGGTGCTCGGACGAGCGCACGCCGCTGCTGGTGACGCCGGGCGCCGGCATCTCGCGCGAGGACATCGACGGCCGCACGCGCTCGCTCTGGCGCTACCGGGCGGCGCTGCCGGCGGACATCAAGAACCCGATCACGCTCGGCGAGGGCTGCACGCCACTGGTCCAGCAGGACTGGGGCGATCTGCGGCCGTTGTTCAAGCTCGAATGGTTCAACCCCACCGGCAGCTTCAAGGACCGCGGCTCCGCCGTGATGCTGTCCTTCCTGCGCCAGATCGGCGTCTCAGCCATTCTCGAAGACTCCTCGGGCAATGGCGGCTCGTCGATGGCGGGGCTGGGTGCTGCCGGCGGCATGCGCGTGAAGATCCTGGCGCCTGCCTCGACCTCGCCGGCCAAGATCGCGCAGGTGCGCGCCTATGGCGCCGCGGTGCAGCTTGTCGATGGACCGCGCGAGGAGTCGGAAGCCGAGGCCATCCGGCAGTCGAGCCAGACCTTCTATGCCAGCCACAATTGGCAGCCTTTCTTTCTCGAAGGCACCAAGTCGCTCGCCTATGAGATATGGGAAGACCTCGGCTTTCGCGCGCCCGACAACGTCATCGTCCCCGTCGGCGCCGGCAGCAGTCTCCTGGGCTGTGCCTTCGGCTTCCGCGAGCTCTTGAAGGCCGGCCAGATATCGAAGCTGCCGCGCCTGTTCGCGGCGCAGCCGCTCAATTGCTCGCCGATCGATGCCAGCTTCAGGGCCGGCGTCGATACGCCTGTGACCCGCGAGGTGAGCAAGACCATTGCCGAAGGCACCGCCATCAAGAATCCGCTGCGCCTGCGCGAGATCATCGGCGCCTTGCGCGAGAGCGGTGGCGGCACTGTCGCGCTCACCGAGGCGGAGATCGTCGCCGCGCTACGCCGTCTCGCGCGTCAGGGCCTGTTCGCCGAGCCGACCAGCGCCAGCGCCGCCGCGGCGCTCGACAAGCTCTCCGCCACCGGCGCCATCAAGGCGAACGAGACCACGGTCGCGGTGCTCACCGGGACGGGGCTGAAAGCGGCGACGACGGTTGCGGATCTGGTGCAGTAGGGCGGAGGGTAAGAAAACCTCACTCCTTCAGATCGTTCACCCGCTTCACCCACGCGCGCACGTCCTTGAGCACGGCGGGCAGCACCGCCTTGACATCAGCCACTGTCATGCCTGCCTTGATGCGGGGATCGTACAGCAGATTGAGGATGTACTGGTCGTAGACGTCGAAAAAGCCCATCGAGACGTTGTCGTTGAACATGGTCCAGGGCACGCTCGCGGTGTCGTTGATCGGCCCGAGCGATTGCAGCAGCTCCTCATAGGCGCAGTCGAGGAAGGTGAAGTCGCCATTATCGACGGTGAGGATGACGTCGGCGTGCTCGATCTCGAAATTGTCGTTCTTGCGGAAGCCGGACAGGCATTGCGGATCGAGGGAGGTGCGGATCTCGCGCGCCTTCTCGGCGCCGTAGAAGCTGGTCAGGGTGCGGAAGAGATCGCGGTCGCGCACCAGCTTCACGCGCACGTTCGCCGCTTCGGAGGTCGCGATCATGGCGAGGTCGAGATGCTGCACGCGCTTGCCGATGTCGGCCACGACCTTTGCGAGCTGCGCCTTGCGGTCAGTGCGCTCGCTCTCGGCGTAGACGCGCACGGGTCCGTCGAATTTGCGGATACGGTCGACGCGGCCGGCGAGGTGATATTCGGCGCCGAACGCCGTCTTCAGGAAACCGTCGACGATCTCGCCGTCGGTGAAGCTCTTCTTCTCGGCGCGCTGGCGCGAGGAGATCGCGGGCAATTCAGCCGCGGCGGCCATGGCTGCAAGGTGAGGCACCAATGTGAGCGCGGCGAGCGCCAATAGTGCGATGCGAAGGCGAGGCGAGGGCGGATTCATTGCGCTCATCGTCGTGCGACGCTGCCGCATTCGCCGCGCGCGCACAAGACCACAAATTCACGCGGCCGGCGGGTTCCTGCTACTTTCAAGCGCGGTGCCGTAGGGTGGGCAAAGGCGCGAAAGCGCCGTGCCCACCGTCTCTCGCCATCAGCCACAAATCGTGGGCACGCTTCCGCCGTCGCTCTTCGAGCTATGGCGGACAAGTCGCTTTGTCCACTCCATTCCCGGTCTAGTTCTTCAGCACCACCACGGTGGTACCGACGGCGACGCGGCCATAGAGGTCCGTGACATCGTCATTGGTCATGCGGAAGCAGCCCGAGGACACCGCCTGGCCGATCGTCTCCGGCTCGTTGGAGCCGTGGATGCGGTAGAGCGTCGAGCCCAGATACATCGCGCGCGCGCCGAGCGGATTGTCGACGCCGCCCTTCATGTGGCGCGGCAGGTCGGGTCGGCGGGCCAGCATTTGCGACGGCGGCGTCCAGTCCGGCCATTCCTTCTTGGCGGTGATCCTGTGCACCCCGCCCCAGCGGAAGCCGTCGCGACCGACGCCGATGCCGTAGCGCAGCGCCTGGCCGTTCTGGAGCACCAGATACAGCCGCCGCTCGCCCGTGTTCACCACGATCGTGCCGGGTGCGTAGTTGCCGTTGTACATGACCGTGGTGCGGGGGATCGGGCTTGCGCCGCTACCGAGAAAGCCGGTGGCGCTCGTGCCCGTGAAGTCTATCATCCCCGCCGCCGATGCAGCGGTCGCGCCCGCGAGCAACAGCGCCATTGCGGCAATCGGTGCGGCAAAAAACCGGATCATTGTCTCCCCCAGCAAAAAAATCGATTCAACTGACGTCACTGGCCATATTTGCAGGCATTTCGCAAGCCACGGGCCCGTGAGGGCCATCATCCTCCACGGTCAGCGTTATCAAATCGGCAACCATGCCAGCTTGCCGAACCCGCGCGTCGTCGCGCGGGGCAGGGCAGCGATGCCACCTATTGCTTTGACGGAACGCGCGAACAATGATTGATCGAACGGATATCTGGACATGGCCGGTTGCGGGAGCCTCTGATGAACGGTGCGGAAAGCCTGGTGCGGACGATGGTCAAGGGTGGGGTGGACGTCTGCTTCACCAACCCGGGCACCTCCGAGATGCATTTTGTCGCAGCGCTCGACCGCGTGCCCGGCATGCGCTGCGTGCTCGGCCTGTTCGAAGGCGTGGTGACGGGCGCGGCCGACGGCTATTTCCGCATGAAGGGAACGCCGGCCTCGACCCTGCTGCATCTCGGCCCCGGCCTCGCCAACGGCCTTGCCAATCTCCACAATGCCAAGAAGGCCAATTCCGGCATCGTCAATATCGTCGGCCAGCACGCGGTCTACCATATCGGCTTCAACGCGCCGCTGACCTCCGACATCGAGGGCCTGGCCCGGCCGATGTCGTCCTGGGTCCGCACCTCGCCGGACGCCAAATCGGTTGCCGCTGACGGCGCCGCGGCCATTGCCGCCGCAAAGAGCGCGCCGCCGCAGATCGCGACCCTGATCCTGCCGGCCGACACGGCCTGGAACGAGGCCGACGGCATCGCCGAGGTTCCCGCCGAGCAGCAGCGCGCGAGCTATTCGCCGCAGGCGGTCGAACAGGCCGCAAAGATCCTGCATGGCGACGGCGAGGGCACGCTGCTGCTGATGACCGGCAGCGCCTTGAGCGAGCAGGGACTTGCGCTGGCCGAGCGCATCGCCGCCAAGACCGGCTGCACCGTGATGGGCCCGACCTTCCGCCCCAGGATGGCGCGGGGCCGCGGCCGCTATTCGATCGACCGCATCCACTACGTGATCGAGAACGCGCTGCCGATGCTGGCCAAGTTCCGGCACATCGTGCTGGTCGAGGCCGACGATCCCGTGGCGTTCTTCGCCTATCCGAACAAGCCGAGCATGCTCAAGCCCGAGGGCTGCGACGTCCATCGCATGACCTCCTGGGGCGAGAACTCGGTCGCAGCGCTCGAAGCGCTGGCCGGTGCCGTGAAGGCGAGCGCCAAGGACGTCAAGCCGCAGGCGTTGCAGGAGCTGTTCAAGCCGACCGGCGCGCTGACCCATGCTTCGATCGCGCAGTCGATCGCCTACGCGATCCCCGAGAATGCCATCCTGGTCGACGAATCGCTCACCACCGGCCGCGCCTTCTTCCCGCCGACGGCGGCCGCCGCGCCGCACGACTGGCTGCAGAACATGGGCGGCTCGATCGGCTTCTCGACGCCGCTGTCGATCGGTGCGGCGATCGCCTGTCCGGACCGCAAGGTGATCTGCATGGTCGGCGACGGCAGCGCGATGTACACGATCCAGTCGCTGTGGACCCAGGCGCGCGAGAACCTCAACATCGTCACCATCGTGTTCGCCAACCGCATCTACCAGATCCTCCGCGGCGAGTTCGACAATGTCGGCGCCGGCGAGCCCGGCCAGCGCGCCAACGACATGCTGCGGCTCGACCGCCCGACGCTGGATTTCGTCGCCCTGGCGAAGGGCATGGGCGTGCCCGGCCGCGCCGTCACCAATGCCGACGAATTCAACAAGGCGCTGGCCGAAGCCGTCGCCGAGCCCGGGCCGCGGCTGATCGAAGTCCAGATGTAGGGGCTGGCTGGTCGCGCCGCGAATCCAGGACATCCTGAGGGCCCCGCCCAAGCGGGCGTTTCGAAGGATGCTTGCAGGTGGGATACTGGCCTTCATGGTTCGAGACGCGCGTTCCGCGCTCCTCGCTCCTCGCCATGAGGGTCTGACGGCGGCGCAATGAGTGCGCGTGGTGGGCCCGGAGGCACGATGCAGACCGAGCTGAACAAGGTGATCGCAGCGCTCCGGGACTTCTACGCCCATGAAGCCTTCCTGTTCGAGAAGGACATCGGCGAGCGCGCGCTCACGCACCGCTTCGCCGTGCATCTGGAGAAGCAGTTCACGGGCTGGTCGGTCGACTGCAACTACGACCGGCTCGGCGAACGCACGCTGCATCTGCCGCACGGCACCATCATCTCGACCGACGATCATCTGGGAAAGTCGATCTATCCCGACGTCGCCGTGCACCAGCGCGAGATCCCGAACAATCTGCTCACGGTCGAGATCCGCAAGGCCAGCAATCACACGCCGCTCGAGCACGACCAGCACAAGCTGAGGGCGCTGACCGATGTCCATGTCTGGTTTCCGTACTGGATCGGCGTGCTGCTGGTGCTGGACCGGGACCACGTGACGATGTCGGAAGTGTATGTCAGCGCCGCCGTCGACGAGGCGCAGTCGCGCTGGTTCGCGGCGCGGCTGGCGGAGGTCGGGCTCGGCGCTACGCAGTAGCGCGTGTCCTCATACAGGCCGGATTTCGAGGACGAAGCGGCAGGCCGTCCATCCGTCACTCATCCCGGATCATCCATTCCGGAGCGATCGTCGTGACACCGTCGAACACATCTTTCAGGTGCTGGACCAAAGCCGCGCAGCGTTGCGGATCGGGGTTGTCATCCGTGAAGCTGGTTTCCTCAGTCCCACCGATCACGACGCAGTCCGTGCGCGGAAACACGTATCCGCTCCCACTGAACAGATATTGTAGTCGGGGCTGCGCCGGCAACATTACCAGTTGGCCTTTGATCGGCATCAGATTGGGGTCGGGCCAGATGGCGTCCGAGCCCGCCCCGGTACAGTTGACGACGATGTCCGCTGCAAGTGCGCGAACTTGATCTTCGGAGAAGAACTCCTGCTGCACGATTCGCACACCATTCTTCTGCAGTTCCTGCTGGAGCTTGGTCAGAAATATCGGGGGTTCGACCAGCAGGGTCGAATATCTCCAACCTGATCGGTTCATCGTTGTAAACGGCAGCCGGTTCAGGAAAGTGCGCGGCACGAGATCGGGCGGGACCTCCGTGAACGACGGGAGCTCGATGAGGGAGTAGTTGTCCCGGGGGGAGACGCCGTAGGCGCTGCCGCGCAACCCATGTTCCCTGTGGGATCGGCGCAGGATGCGGACAAACTTGTCCCTTTCGCTGGCTTGGAACGCTACCTTCGAAGCAGCCCACTGGCCGCCGGCTACGTTCGATGTCGTCTGCGGGGTCAAATGCTTGGCAAACACCGTCGCTTGCATTCGCAGCTTTTCGGTCAACCATGTTGCCGCCGTCAGGCCCATGACTCCGGCTCCCAGGACGGCAACCGGCTTTCCTGCCGGATTAGGAAATTGCGCCGTCACGATGTCCGCGACCTCCTGCGCACACCCCCAGCTCATCGTGATGCCGGCGCCGCCGTGCCCGTAATTGTGAACCACGAGCTTGCCTCCGCTCAGCACCTGCTTCTCCAGCCGGTAGGTATTCTTCCGGTACGGTCGTAGCGCCGCCTTCAGCGGAGTTAGCCCGGGGACGTAGGTGAAATCGGGATTCGGCTCGACGACCGCGGCCGCATCGGCGGTCTGAGCACTCCCGGCGGATTGGCTCCACGCCGCGCCCGATAACGCCGGCGCTGCGAGTCCTCCCCCGATCACACGTAAAAAGTCCCGCCGTGCAAGCCTCATCGCACCTTCTCCCTTGCCATAAAGGAGCGCCGCGCCCCCAAGGCCCATCACGCACGGGGCGCATTGCTCCGACAGCCGTTGAACGGACTCGCAATCCCTGACAGCCGCAAACCAAAACCGAACGCACTCCTCCTCGCAGCATCCCGCTCTCAGGGAATTTCCGTTCCTTGCATGCCGATCAGCTGCTCATACGACCGGATGAGCGTCCAGTAGGGGGAAGCCGTGCAACCGTAGCCCCCGCATGTTTCCGTTTGCGACCGGATCTCGAAGTGCAGATGTGCCGTCGTGCCGTTCGGGGTGGTGTGCATCCAATTCCCGACCTTGCCTATCTTGTCCCCACGATTGCGGCGGACCATGTCGCCTTGCTTCAGGCCGGCCTTCCTGAGCGCATCGGGGCTCATGTGAAGGTACACAAAATAGACGCCGGTATCGTTCTCGGCGATGAACTTCACATTGTTATTGGCTTTCCAGAACGCCTGACCCTTGGTCACCGCGACCACGTCGAACAAGTCGATCTTGCAACGCGTGCCGTCATATCGACATTCACGGGGTCGGATGTCCTGGCCTTCGTGAGCCCGCCTTCCGGCCGGGCAGTCCCTGGGCTCCCGTGAATTGTCGTTCCGCTCCTCGCAGTAATTGTCACGCCACGGATGGGCGTAGTTCTCCATCTTGTCTTCGCGAAGCTCGAGTATCTGGCCGGGATTTTGCCGGCACTTGTAGCGACCGCCCCCCAGAGGGATCTTCTGGCCGAGGCAATCGCCTGCATGCATGAAGGTTTGCGAATTCGCGTAGGTTGGATCCAGCTCTATCGGGAAACGTAAATTACCCCCGCCCCACAGGATCTTCTGCGTCACGCCGCCGCGGCCGTCCTGGCTTGTCCCTGGCAGGAGATTGCCCGGCGCATGATAAGCGAAAGCGGGGCTCATCTTCAGGGGGCGCGGCGACGCGCTTCCCGTCGCATGAGGAATAGGAAGCGGCAAGCCACCGACGAGGCGGAGATCGCGAAGCACCGTCCGGAGAATCCCCTCGACCTTCGCACAGGGGAAATCCGCAACGAACGGCGGATCGCTGGCACAGGATATGTTTGCGAAGTAGAAAACGCCGTACTTGACGAAAGTGTACGTCAGACCGTCGTTGCTGAAGTTGCGTCGAAGTCGCGGATACATGTCCTGCAGCGCCTGGTCCTCGACGGCATCGCCCCGCCGCGCATCCCCGCCGCTCTTGTCCTCATTGTTGGCGTCATACAGCAGGCCGGTCCCGCCGAGATGAATCCGCACGAGATTTGCATTCGCCTTGTAGCCGCGGGGGAGCAGCGACGGTTTGACGGTGAGGATGGCGTCATAGCCGGTCGTCTTGCCGAGGAACTGCATTCTGCTGATGGCCGGGCTGAGAAAAGCGTTGGTGCCTTTCGGCCCGAAGCCACGCGAGCTGACGAACGCGGACACATATCGAGAGCTGTCGATAGGTGCCAGCACGGGAATCGGTACCTTCGCGATGCGCGGATTGACGCTAGCCGTCATCGCATTGAGCGACACCAGAGGCCGCAACGCTTCCTTGTCAGCAAAGACGAGGCCTTCGAGTTGCCGGTCGATGTCGGGCCGCAGCCTCGCTGCGAGGCTCTTTGGCAGCGCTCCAAGCTCAGGTGCCATTGCCAGAACGTCTCGAGACACATCCTGCCAAACGATGGTCACGACCCTTGCGGTCGGAACCGTTTCGGTTTGAGCCATGGCGGGGACGCGAAGGCCGAAGACGGCAAGTCCCAGCGCGATCGCTGCCATCCGGGAATTCCAGCTTTGCATGGCGCTCTCCCGCCAATTGTCGGTCAGTTGCCGCTACCCGTTACGCATGCTTTCACGAAGCCTCGAAAAAGGTGGTTGCCAGGGTGGTCGTCGGCGGCAAACTGCTCCTGATGCCACTGAACGCCGAGCGCAAAGGGGTGCGCTGGAATCTCGATCGCCTCGATGACCCCGTCATCGGAACGGGCACTGGCGATCACTGACGAGGACAGTTCGCCAACCGCCTCCCAGTGGAGTGTATTGACGAGCATTTCGGGGACTCTCGCCAAGGCCGCCAGCTTCGTGCCGGGGGTGAGCGTCACACGGTGCAGCGAACCTTTCTTGTCGTGTTCGATGATCGAGGGGCCCGAAGCCTTGACGTCGGACCACAACCGGCAACCATGAAGGCCGGCGAGCAGCTGCATGCCGGCGCATATCCCGAGAACAGGCTTTTCGCGGCGCAGAAATTCGTTGGTGATTTCGCGCTCGATGGCCAGTCTCTCCGAAGCCGGAGCCCTCGATAGCCTGCCCTGGAGATACCAGTCGTCCGGGTAAGCAAACCGTCCACCGACGCAGAGCAGGCCATCGAATTCCTCGGCGACCGGCGCCACGATTTCGGGGAGGTAGGGGATGCCGAACGGCAGGCCGCCGGCGTCCCGGATCGCCGTGAAATAGCTCTTCGCAGCCTCGTAGCGGCTTCCATCGCCGCTGGTATTCTCGTCGAGGATCACCGCGATGCGTGGCGTGCGCGCCATGGGATGTCCTATGCGGCTGTAGCTCCGGCCTGCAGCTTGGCCCACATCAGGGGGGTGATGATCGTTGCATGTTCTTCAACACGAGCCATCTCGGCGGAGAGAGTTGCGTGCTCCTCCGATCCTTCGAGAATTGTCCTGCAAAGGTTTCTCGGATGCGCAACCTTTGTCTCGACCGGTCCATCGACAAAGACGCAGGAGACCGTCGGCTGCCAGTAACCCTTCGGATTTCCAAATGTCAGAACCGCGCCACGCATCTTGACCTTGGATTTGCCGAGTCGTTCAGGCTGCACGAGAGTCAGCCTCACCTGTCCCTCGAAATATGCAGGCATGCTGACGACGTTGCGCTCCAGATTCATATGAACATTCCCGGAATAATTGATCTCATCTCGGGCGCCTGAGTCGGAGACGTAATAGTGCAGTTCATGGAATGCCAGGCAGTCATGGCTCTCGCTCGGCCGGATGTCCAGGACGCTGCAGGTAATATTGCGGGCGGTTAGAAAAGAGCGCCGATAGAGAAAAAATCGACCGCACAGATGGTCGTAGTCACTCGTATGATATCCCCCGAATAGCGAGGATTGACTCGGAAGAGTAATCGAGAGCCCGTATCCTCGCGGATTCAAGCCTGCATTGGCAAGGATGCTGAGAAGAGTATGCCGTTTGAGAAGAAGCTTGTCACTGTTCGGGTGGAGGCATTTCTTGAAGGTATTGAGCGAAATCTTGAGAATTTGATCTGCGTATTCAGCATCATTGAGTGAAAATGTCGCCCGATGGGCCCGTAAGTCTGCGCTGAAGCGGAGAAGGTGGCGTCCGGAAAGACTGGTCGACATTGGGCGCTCCAGCACCTGTCTAGCGCGGGCATTGTGACACAAACTAACACGACCTGATAGAACTTGACAGCGGAATGGCCGGCATTGGCCAGCCGGTTGCTCATGGCGACCGCGAGATGCTGTTTTCGCTTGATGGCTGCGCGCTCACTCTGTGGCGCAGGCTGATCATCCGACCAGCCGAATCTCGAACCGAATTCAGAGAGATTACGCCATGACCGCCGCAAATCAGATTGGTATTGCTTCAGTCGTAAACGCTTGGGAGCCTGCTTGCATGTCCACGGAACGGGATACCGTCCGGGTCGAACACGCAGCCGTCCTTTTCGCCGACATCATCGGATCCACCTGCATGTCGGAAGAGTGGTCTCCGGCGGAGACGATAAACTTCTTGCGCAGCTACCAGCAGCGCATGGCGATGCGAGTCATTCAGCATCAGGGCAGAGTCATACAATATCAGGGTGACGCCATCGTCGCGACATTCGGTGATGCGCACGATGCGCGCTGCGCGGCTGGCCGCGCACTCTCTTGCGCTTTCGGCATGTTGCATACGATTGCAGCCTGGAGCGCTGAGCGCAGCGCGCGCGGAGAGTTGCCGCTGAGCATCGGCATCGGCGTCCATTTTGGCTCGGTGGGGATGGGCCAGATTGGAGTGGAGCAACATCTGGAGCAGGCGATCGCGGGCGATACGGTCAACGTGGCGCGCAAGCTCGAAGCGCTCACACGGAAGCTTGGCGCATTCATCGTCGTGAGTGACGAGCTGCTTGGCGCAATCCGCCGGCAAGCTCATCTCGGGTCGGGTGTCGAAAAACTGAAGCCGAATGGCCTCTGCCGAATTGCCGGCCGCGCAAGTCCGATTTCGACCTGGCTGTTGCCCCGAGACTCGCTCACGGCATGATATCCGTCGTGCTCTGGGAAGGATGTCCTCGGTAGCCGGATTAGGTCACCGACCAGCTTCGAATTAATCGATTTGGGCCAGCGAATGGCCGACGCGCTTTCTTACAAATGGTTTCAGAGCCTTTCACCCGAGGTCTCGTCGCCGAGCAATGTGATCTCGGCCACAGTTGTCGTGCAGGAACAGACCTAATGTCGACAAACTTGCACGCGTCGATGCCGCAGGCCTAGGTTTGGCCTGGTTCGGATCAGGCAATTTTGGAGGTTCTGATGCAAAAGTCATACTTGCTGGCCGCGACCGCGGCATTGGCGCTCATGATGCAGACATCGCTCGCGTTGGCTCAGACCGCACCCGCCGCCGGCGGAACCGCGGCGCCTGCGGCGACAAGCACTGCGCCGGCAGCGACGACGGCACCGGCTGCGTCCACCGATAGCTCCAGCCAGCCGACCGACTCCAAGAAGAGCGCGTCGAAAAAGCAGGCGAAGAAAAAGATGACGCGGCAGCAGGAGATCGACCACTCCGTCGACAGCGGCACCGTGCCCGCGCGCTATCGCAGCTCGGTGCCCAAGCAGTACCATCAATATATTCCGTTCGATAAGCGGTAGCCGATCGCATGGCGGCGCGACGTGGTCAGCCGTTGCGCCGGCACCTTCGAGGGACACGCGATCGAAGGAACGCCCCGGCCGGGCGGCTTCCCACCTCACATCCCGGTGGCGGTCTGCGAGAGCGGTGCTAGAGTAGGCCGAATCCCGGGGGGAATGATGAGCGACGACGTGAAGGATGCTGGGCTCGTGGCCATGATCAGCAGCATCCTTGGAGGCAACAAGCGCGCAGAAAGTGTTGCACCGCCGCCGCTGACCGAGGGGCCGCCGACAGTGCCGTCCAACGGGGCGGAAGCGGTTGCGCCGCCCGTCGCCGAGCCGACGCCGACCGGGCAGGAGGATGCGCCCGATGCCGCGCCGGCCGCCGCGGAGCCGGTCGAGCAGCCCGCCAAAATCGTCACGACGCGGGACGGCCGACAGCTGCTGCCTGCTGAAGCGATCGCCGATCTCGTGCTGGGGGAGCTGCGCAAGCTGGAGGATTTTCCGGCAACCGGCGCCTCGGTCACGGTCTATGGCTACCGGCATTGGAACGCGATGATCACCTTCGCGCCGTTCTCGACCAATTTCCAGAATGCGACCCGGTTCCGCCAGGCCATGCCGGATATCGTCTTCAAGCTCCGTCGTTTCGTCGAACTTGAGATATAATCCGGTAGCGGCGGCGCGCTACGTCGCCGACCCCGGACCGTTCGACAGGATTCTTGAATTGAGCGTCGCCTTTACCAAGGAAGAAAGCGCCGAAACCGCGTCCGAGACGCTGTTGCCGGATCGCCCCATCTCGCCGCATCCGAACCTCGTGACGGAAAAAGGCCTGCTTGCGTTGCAGGCGCAGCTTCAGGAGGCCCGAACGGCCTATGAAGCCGCGCAAGCCATCGAGGACGTCAACGAGAAACGCCGGCAATCGGCCGTGCCCTTGCGCGACGCCCGCTATCTGACGGAACGCTTGCGCACCGCGCAGCTCGTGCCCGATCCGGCCTCGACGGATATCGTCGCCTTCGGCAGCACCGTGACTTTCAGCCGCGCTGACGGCCGCGTGCAGACCTATCGCATCGTCGGCGAGGACGAAGCCGATCCGAAAGCGGGGACGATCTCGTTCGTCGCGCCGGTGGCGAGGTCATTGATGGGGAAGGCGGTCGGCGATGTCGCAGGCTCGGGCGCGCAGGAGATCGAGATTCTGGCGATCGCGTAGGGACGCGCGGGGCCAGGCGGGAGTTGCGTGGCAAAGGGCGCTATCGACAGGAGCAATCTCATTCGCCTAAAGCATGATCCGGAACAGCGCGAGGCCGTCGTCTCCGCCAAACAAAGCGCGATGGTTGGATGAGACGGTTTCTGTCGGGAGCGCTGCCGTTCTACGCGCTGGCTGGCCTCGCCATGTGCATGTACCTCGTCCTGTACAGGACGAGCCTGTTCGATCTGAACGCCGTCGTCCATGGCGCGGCCGGGTCGGCTTGGTTTCCGGCCTTCATGTTCGTCTGCGTGCTGCTGGAAGCGGTCTTCCCGTATTTCGGCTATTTTCCCGGCACCGCCCTCATCCTGATGTCGGTGGCGCTCAATCCCAAGGCCGTGGATGGCTCCGTCTTCACCGTGGCGTGGCTCGCCATCATCCTGGGTGCCGTTCTCAGCTACGGACAGGCTCGTTTCTTCAGGCCGTTCCTGCAGCGAGTGGCCTCAAAAGGGGCCCTGCGCCGTTGCGAGTCCTTGTTTGACGCCTACGGTCCTTACGCGCGCATTGCCTTGTTCGTTCATCCCAACGCCTGCGCGATGTATTTCACGGCGCTCGGGCTTCTCGGTCGCAATCTGACACGCGAGCTCGCTTATCTCTGCGTGGGAGCTGCGGCTGCCGTCGGCATTCTGTTCGTCATCGTGACGAGGCTCGTGTCGTCGGTCGGCCCCACCGACGATGGCGAATTGCAGGTGCTACTGGCAGCCGCGCTGGTCGCCATCGGGACCCTGGTCGGTCTCTACACGGCGTGGCGGCCACAGCGGGCGGCGTGAAGTCTGCTCCGTCAGCGTCCTACACCCGCGGCAGCTCAACGCCAGTCAGCTTGCTCAATTTGTCGATGAGCGCGTCCTGAAATTTCGGATCGGTCGCCTCACGGGCCGGCTGCTGCTGCTCGAGTTTATGCCAGTAGCGCCCGGTCACCAAGGCAGCGGAATCCTCGCTCACCGCCAGCCAGGTTTGCGTCCGCTGTCCGGTGGCGATGTCGACCGGCGCGCCCGCGCCGCCCATCTTCGTGCGCACCCAGCCGGGGTCGACGGCGTTGCTGAGAACCTTGGGCCAGCGCCGCGCCAGCGCGAAGGCCAGCGCGACCACGTGCAGCTTGCTCTCGGCATAGGCCTTGGCCGAATCCCAGGGACGCTTGGTCCAGTCGAGGTCGTCGAGCGAACCCTCTCCACCCCTGTGCAATCCGCTGCTGAGATACACCAGCCGACCGGGCCGCTCGATCCGCGCGGTGAGCATGTACGGTGCGAGCGTGTTGATGGCCAGCGTCTCGGCATGGCCCTCCGGCGTCGCGCCACGGCCGGGCCGCGTGTAGACGCCGGCATTGTGGATGATCGCGTCCATGCGCCCGATCGCGTTGACCTGATCGGCGATAGCCTTCGTCTCGGCCGCACTCTTGAGATCGCCGACCACGACCCCTTGGACACGCGACCTCAGCTCGCCGAGCGCGCCGATGCGATCGGCCGAGCGCGCGTGCAGCACCACGCGGTGGCCTTGATCGAGCAGCGATTGCGCCGCCGCGCGGCCGAGGCCATCGGTGCTGCCGGTGATGAAGATGGTCGCCATGCGTGTTCCCTTCAACGTTTCAGGCGCGGCGCGGCACGAATGATGCGGCTTGCATCAGAGATTTGTGGAACTCGCCGCCTCGGCAGATCGTGGAGACGAATTGACGCGTAGTCGATTGAAAATCAACCAACGATACGTCTGGTCGGACGCACCTGATGGTGGAATAATTCCCGCCGCTTTCTTGATTAGATTTTGACGTCGGCTGTGAAACAGCTGGCGATATGGATTTTCATCATGGCCGCGCTTCCTCAGGACGTGGTGGCAGATTTGCAGCGCGAGAACGCGCGGCTCCTGGCCGAATTGCGCGCCGCACAAGATCGCGAGACCGCCACTGCAGACATTCTCAAGATCATCGCCAGTTCGCCGTCGGAGGTGAAGCCGGTATTCGATGCCATCGCGAGCCAGGCCAATGCCTTGCTCGCCGGCTTTTCGACGACCGTATTCCGTTTCATCGACGGAATGGCCCATTTGGCGGCATTCACGCCCACGAATCCTGCCGCCGACCAGGCCTTGAACAACATGTTTCCAAGGCCGATTGCCGAGTTCGAGAGCTTCGCGGGAGTCCAGGCGGGTAAGGTGGTACCGACTCCCGACACTGAAGCGCTGACGAACGACATCAAGCCCATCGCGCGTGCCCGCGGCTTTCGCAGCATGTTGTTCGTTCCCCTCGCGACCGGCGGCGCGGTGATCGGCATGATCAGCGTGACGCGAGTCGAGCCAGGTACCTTCGCTCCGCATCATGTGCAGCTTCTGCAAACCTTCGCCGACCAGGCGGTTATCGCCATCGAGAATACGCGGCTCTTCAATGAAGTGCAGGCGCGTACAGACGACTTGCGGGAATCGCTGCAGCAGCAGACCGCGACCGCGGATGTGTTGAAGGTCATCAGCCGCTCTGCGTTCGATTTGAAAGCCGTTCTCGACACGCTGACGGAATCGGCGGCGTGGCTGTGTGGTGCCGACATGGCGGCAATCGTCCGGCAGGACGCTGATGGCGCCTACTATCACGCGAGCCGGTACAATTTCTCACCCGAGTGGGCCGACGTCTCGGCGGGCATTCGACTCAATGCTGGGCGCGGCAGCCTCGTTGGGCGCGTCCTGCTATGCGGCGGGGTTGTCCAGATCCAGGATGTCTTGGCCGATCCCGAATACGCCTATCCCGAGCAGCAGAGGGCCGGCGGTTACCGCACCCTTCTTGGCGTACCTTTGCTTCGGTCCGGAGAAACGATCGGCGTGCTGTTTCTGGGCCGCAAGACCGTGAACTCGTTCATGGACAAGCAGATCGACCTGGTCTCCACCTTCGCCGATCAGGCCGTGATCGCGATCGAGAATGTCCGGCTCTTCGATGAGGTCCAAGCGAAGACGCGCGATCTCGCCGAGTCGCTCCAGCAGCAAACCGCGACTGCCGATGTGCTGAAGGTGATCAGTCGCTCGACGTTCGATCTGCAGACCGTGCTCAACACGCTGGTCGATTCGGCGGCACGGCTGTGTGAAGCGGAGATGGCATTCATCATGCGCCGCGAGGGCGATGAATATCAGGCCGGAGCAGCAGTTGGGTTTCCCGAGAAATACATCGAGTTCCTGCAGGGTCACCCGATTACGCCCGGTCGGAGCACTGTTACAGGTCGGGCCGTGCTTGAGCGCCGTCCAGTGCAGATCCTCGACGTCGCTGCCGATCCCGAATACGGCCTGCACGAGTCCGTCACCATGGCTGGTCAGCGCACGGCGCTCGGTGTCCCTCTTCTACGCGAGAACGAACCGATCGGCGCGATCGTAATCGCCCGCAAGCGGGTGCAGCCCTTCACGGAAAAGCAGATCGAGCTTGTCGCTACGTTTGCCGACCAGGCCGTGATCGCCATCGAGAACGTCCGGCTGTTCGAACAACTGCAAACCAGGACGCGAGATCTGTCGGAGGCGCTGACGTACCAGACCGGCAGCGCCAATATCTTGCGGGTTATCGCTTCCTCGCCGACCGAGGTCGGTCCAGTGCTGAAGGCCATCGTGGAAAGCGCATGCGGACTCTGTGAGGCATATGATGCGCTGGTCGTTCTGAGGGATAGCGACGATATCGTCATCGAGGCGCACCATGGACAAGTTCCCGTAGTGTGGAGCCGACGGGCGATCAGCGTCAAATCGCCCACCGGCCGAGCGATTGTCGATCGTCGCACCGTTCAAGTGAACGACTTGCTCGGGCCCGATGGAGAGGAATACCCGATAGGACGCGAATATGCGGTTCGCTCCAACGTTCGGACTGTTTTGAGTGTGCCGCTCTTGCGCGAAGGCGAGAGCATGGGGGCGATCGTACTGCGCCGTATGGAGGTACGCCCATTCGACGACAAGCAGATCAGCCTGCTTCAGACCTTTGCGGATCAGGCCGTGATCGCCCTCGGCAATGTGCGCCTGTTCGAGCAATTGAACGAATCGCTGGAGCGACAGACTGCCACCTCGGAGGTGCTCGAAATCATCAGCGCTTCGTCGGGCGAATTGGCTCCGGTCTTTCGCAAAATGCTGGAGAATGCGACGCGGATCTGCGGCGCCGGATTCGGCACCATGAACCTCTACGAAGAAGGCGGCTTTCGCACGGTCGCACTGCACAACGCGCCGCAAGCCTACGTTGATACCCGGCTGTACCAGAGCATTCGCCCACATCCCGCGAGCGGGCTCGGCACGGTCGAGAAAACTCATCAGACGGTTCATATCGACGATATCAGAGCGCAACCGCCCTACGTCGAAGGCAATCCGAACGTTCGCGCGCTTGCTGACCTTGCCGGCGCAAGGACCCTCGTCATCGTTCCGATGCTCAAGGAAGACGAGCTGATCGGCACCATCACGATCTTCCGCCAGGAAGTCAAACCCTTCACGGACAAGCAGATCGACCTCGTATCCAACTTCGCGCACCAGGCCGTGATCGCGATCGAGAATGCGCGCCTGCTGAATGAACTGCGCGAGCGCACCATGGAATTGTCGCAATCGTTGGAGGAACTGCGAAACGCGCAGGATCGGTTGATCCATACCGAGAAGTTGGCCTCGCTTGGGCAACTCACCGCCGGCATTGCGCATGAAATCAAGAACCCGCTCAACTTCGTCAATAATTTCGCTGGGGTTTCCTCCGAGTTGATCGACGAGCTCAGCGACGGACTGCGCTCGGCCGCACTCGGTGAGGCGGCAAGGCAGGAAATCGACGCGCTCATACACATGCTGCAAGGTAATCTGGAAAAGATCGTCCAGCACGGAAAGCGCGCCGATTTCATCGTCAAGAACATGCTTCTGCACTCGCGCGAAGGGTCTGGCGAGCGTCGTTCGGCCGATATCAACGCGGTCGTCGAGGAAAGCCTCAACCTTGCTTATCACGGTGCGCGCGCTGAAAAGCCGGGATTCAATATCACGCTTGAGAGGCATCTCGATCCGTCGGCCGGGGCGCTCGATCTGTATCCGCAGGAGATCACGCGGGTGTTCCTCAATCTGATTTCAAATGGATTCTACGCAGCTGGCAAGCACAGGGACGCTGCTGGGGACGGCTTCGAGCCGAGGCTGTGCGCGACGACGACGAATCTCGGCGGCGCCGTGGAAATCCGGATTCGCGACAACGGCACCGGCATTCCGGCCGACGTGAGAGAGAAGATATTCAATCCGTTCTTCACGACAAAGCCAGCCGGCGAAGGAACCGGGCTTGGCCTTTCAATCTGCCACGACATCATTGTGAAGCAGCACGGCGGCAGCATCGAGGTCGATACCGAGCCTGGCGATTATACGGAGTTCATCATTTGGCTGCCGCGTACGCTGGCGGCACCATTGCAGACGGGAGGGAGAAGTTGAGCGTCTTTATATTGGTGGTCGACGACGAACCCGACGTCGAGGCGCTATTCCGCCAGCAGTTTCGGCGCGATCTGCGCGCCGGTCGTTTTCTCATGGAATTTGTACCGTCGGCACCGTTGGCATTGCAACGCGCGGCCGAGATAGAGGATGCCACCCTGATTCTGATCCTGTCCGACATCAACATGCCCGGAATGAGCGGGCTGGAGATGCTGCCCATCGTGCGCTCCGTCCGTCCCGATGTGCCTGTCATCATGATCACGGCCTACGGCGATGCCGAGACCAGGCTCAAGGCGCTCGCGAACGGCGCAACCGACCTGATGACCAAGCCAATCGACTTCGCGGCGCTGCGTCAGGAGATAGATACGAGGCTTGAGCAGGCCGCGTAACTGCAGCCATTGTTGACGAACCAACCGGAACGGCCCGCAAGTGAAATTATCACAAGCGCCATTTCAAGCGAAAACTAGGCGTCCTGTCACTGTTCACCCAAAATGCCGGGGATTCAAAATGAAGACGCTCTTGGTCCCGCTTCAAAATATTCCGATGATGACATCCACGCTCGATGTTGCCGTACGCCTCGCGAAACGTACCGGCGCCTATATTGAAGGCTTCCCGCTCCGGTTCGGCATCCCTCAATATTTAGCCGCGGAATTGGCCACCGGCATTCTCTTGGATTCGTATGAAGTCAAGAGCGAAGCCGAATTGAACGACATGCGCGACTTTTTCGAAGCATTCATGCTGAAACACGATGTTCCTCGATCCACTGCTGGATTGGGTCGACCCTGTTTCGGCTGGCTGGAGACCGCGCCTGAGGGCGAAGACTTTGTCGGAAGTTATGGGCGCGCTTTCGATCTGATCGTGATGGCACGGTCTGACATCGATGCTGCAGGCCCTCACCGTCGCGCGATTGAGTCCGCGCTGTTTGAGAGCGGCAAGCCAGTGCTACTTGCGCCATTGAATGCACAAAGAAGCGTCGCAACAAACATTATGATCCATTGGAACGGTAGTACCGAGCAAGCTCGGGCAAACGCATTTGCCATGCCGTTGCTTCGTCTGGCCGAACGGGTATCGGTCCTAACCGTTGTTGGCGGCCAAGCGGTACCAGGACCATCTGTCGATCAGATCGTCCAGCAACTGCGGTACAATGACATTGCTGCGCAGGTGAGAAGGGTTGAGCTGGAGAATCGCGATACTGGAGAGGCAGTCCTAGATGCGAGTAGAGCTGAAGGCTGCGATCTCTTGATCAAGGGAGCCTTCACCCGCACGCGGTTGCGGCAAATGATATTCGGCGGGGCGACCAGCTATATCATGGAGCATGCTGATTTGCCTGTCCTGATGGCACATTGAGCCGCAGGCCTCTCTCCAGATCAGGCCATCCATCTCCTGTTTTGCCTGACGAGGCAAACCAAGAATCGGAAAAGGCGTAAACCATTGATTTGGCTGGTGCTGTCTACTGTGCATGGGGTTGTTTTCGCGATTTTGCCGGAGCGAGCAAGATGCCCCAGTCCGTCGACGCTCTTCGGGGCTACGCCGGACACGCTCGCCATGATTGGACGTGGCTGCGCCACGCGAAGCCTTTTGGCGAAGCGTGGTGGGCGCACAAGGGATCGAACCTTGGACCTCTCCCGTGTGAAGGGAACGCTCTCCCGCTGAGCTATGCGCCCGGGACCATCATGCAGACGGCCGGACCTTTTCGGCCGGCCGGCGCATCGGAGCCCGCGATTTAGAAGTGCGGGCTTGAGGTGTCAAGTTTCCAGGCGCCGCGGGGCCGGAAAACCTTGGCCCCGTCACGCAATTGGCGGCGGGGGCCGGATTTCCGGCCGCTTACGCGCCCTGCTGGCGGGCGCGGGAGGCGTGGGCCTGCAGCGCCCGGATGCGCTCGGCGAGCGTTCCGCCGCCCTCGGGCAGGCTCGCGGCAGGTGCGGCCTTGGTGGCGGCGTCGTTGGCCGGGCGCGGCGCCGGCTTCGGCGGCTGGCCGGCCTCGGCCGCGAGCAGCGCCTCGATCGGCGAGTTCGGGCCTTCGAGCTGCATCGCGAGCTTTGCCACCTCGGCGGCGATATCGTTGATGCGCTCGCGCAGCAGCGCGTTCTCCATCCGCTCGGTCGCCCAGGAGCTCTCGGCCTGCTGCTGGATCGCGTTGAGGTCGCGCTGCAGTTTAGCGCGCTCGTCGCGCGCGGTGCGGAGCTGCTCCTCCAGCGCGGTCTTTTCCGCGCGCAGCGCCTCCATGGCCGCCGACGATTTGCCGCCGCTGAGGCCGGCCATCTCGACGCGCAGCTCTTTGATGGTGCGCTCGTTGGTCGCATTGGCCTGGCGGAGCTGGTTGTTCTCGTAGTCGCGCTCGGCGAGCAGCTTGCCCTGCGTGGCGAGGCGGCCCTCGAGATCGGCGACGCGACCGGACAGCATCTCGGCCTCTTTCACCTGTCCGATCAGCTGGCGATCGAGCTCGGTGACGCGCTGGCTCAGATTCTCGACCCGGCCGCGGGCTTCGGCGAGTTCGCGCGAGGCGGTCTCGGATTCAGTCTGCTCCAGCGCGAGGCGCGCTTGCGTGGCGGCAAACTCCTTCTCGGCATCGCCGACGCGGTTCTTCAACTCCTCGATCTGCGCGCGCACCGCAACCAGCTCGACCTGGCGGCTTTCCGCCATCATCGAGCGGTCGGAGAGCTCATTGTTGATCTTGGCGAGTTCGGCCTGCTTGTCGGCCAGCGCGATCTCGGCTTCGCGCAACGCTTGCGTTTTGGCGTTGAATTCCTCTTCGGTGGCGCGGAGCTGCTCCTTCACCGCTTTCTCGCGCGCTTCGAGTGCGAAGATCGTGGCGTTCTTCTCGCCGAGCTCGATCTTCATGCGGTTGATGGCGTCGCTCTTCTTGCCGAGCTCGGCGAGCTGGCTCGTGGTCTTGTTCTTGAGCTGCTCGACGCTCATCTCGAGCCGCCGCGCCGACATGGCGAATTCGGCGCGGAGCTGGTCCTTGTCGGCCTGGATCTCCGCCATCGACAGCGGCGTTGCGGCTTCCAGCCGGCGCGTGGTCAGGCGCACGGCGCGGTTATGCACCAGAGGTACGATCGCGAGCCCGCACAGCATCGAGAGCAGGAAACCGATCGCCAGGTACATGATCGGTTCGACCATGGGCCAGAACTCCCAAGCTTAAGGAAAAATTCACCAACGACCATGCCATGGCGGCCCGGCAAAAAGCCAGCCCCGGCCTGTCGTTAACCTTGATCCCTAACCGGATGGGAGGAAAACCCTAGAACGGGTTCCAGGTCGCTCGCGGGGTATATTTGAGATAGCCGATATTGGCGCCCAGCCGTAAGCCCAAGCCCGAGCGGATCGGCACCAGCACGATGTTGTTGGCGGTGAGCGCCGTCATGCCGAAGCCGCCGATGATATAGGCCGAGCCGTCGAGGCCGGCGAAGCGCTGGTAGATCGCATTGGTGGCGGGCAGATTGTAGACCAGCGTCATGGTGCGCGCGCCGTCGCCGCCCCAGTCGAAGCCGAGCGAGGGGCCCTGCCAATAGACGCGCAGGTCCCCGGCGTTCTTGGTGTAGAGCGTGCCTTCGCCGTAGCGCAGGCCGGCAACGAAGGCGCCGGACCCTTCCTCACCCAGGATATAGCCGTTGGGCAGGCCCCATTGGCTGATCGCCTTCTCGATGATCGAGGCGAGCCCGCGCGAGACGTTGCCGAAGAAACGGTGGCCGGCGCCGACGAGCTCGTCCGGCCCGTAGGTGCTGGGCGTCGGGGTCCGCTGCGGCGGGGGCAAATTGGGCGGCGGCGCCTGCTGGGCGGAGGCCGGCACGATCCAGCCCACCATCGCGACGAGCGCGAGCGCAGCAAGGCGTGATGCGAAAGTCATAAAAGAACCCCTGGTACCGAAACCGGTCGCTTCCTTAACCTGACGCCAACAGGCGCGGCCCTAGGTTGCGCCGGATGTCCCCTCGACTCGGATGTTATCCGCAGCAACTATGACGGCACAACGGCAGGAAGATAGCCCTTTGCGCCCCGGAATTGCCTTGATCGGCCTCGTCCTCTGCCTGCTGTCGGGCATATGGATCATCGGCTCGGGGTTGCCGGCCCAGGCCGCAACGACGGAGCGCGTCGTCGTCAACCGCTTCAGCGGCGTTGCCATCGAGGGCTTCGATCCCGTCGCTTATTTCGTGGACGACAGAGCGGTGCAGGGGACGGCCGAGTTCGAGGCCAACCTCTGGGGCGCGGTCTGGCGCTTCCGCAACGAGGGCAACCGCGCCTCCTTCCTGGCCCATCCTGAAATCTATGGGCCGCAATTCGGCGGCTACGATCCCGCCGATATCGCCCGCGGTGTCACTATCGCCGGCAATCCCCGTTTCTTCGCGATCGTGGCGCAGCGGCTGTATTTGTTCAGCCGGGAAACCAATCGCGATGCCTTCGCCGCCGACCCCGAGCGGTTCCTCTATGAGGTGGGCAAGCGCTGGCCGGCGCTCTGGGAACAGCTCAGTCAGTAGCGGCCTACCGCCTCAGGAGTTCTGCCTGCGGGTCGCCCCAGGCGATGAAGTCCGGGATGATGAAGCCGGTGCCGCTGCGCTGGCCGAAGCGGAGCTCGCCACCGTTGCCGTCAGTCACCCTGCCGCCGGCCGCCGTCACGACCGCAGCGCCGGCCGCGACGTCCCATTCACAAGTGGGCCCGAAGCGGGGGTAGATGTCGGCGCTGCCTTCTGCGATCCGGCCGAATTTCACGGCCGAGCCGACCGTCCGTCTCACGGCATTGGGCCTGTCGTCGATGAACGCCTCGCTCCTGGGATCGCCATGCGAACGGCTCACCGCCGCGATCCAGGGCTCTCCGCGGGCCGGCAGCTTGCGCGTGTGGATCGGCTCGGCCGTGCCGATGGTGGCGCCGTTAAACTTCACGCGCTCGGCGCCTCGGCCGACGGTGCCGCGCCACAGCAGGCCGAGCGCGGGCGCGCTGACGATGCCCAGCAGCGGCACGCCCGATGTCACGAGGGCGAGGTTGACGGTGAACTCGTCGCGACCGGCGACGAATTCCTTGGTGCCGTCGAGCGGATCAATCAGGAAGAAGCTGCCCTCGAACGGCGGGGAGGCGAATTGGGTCCGCTCTTCCGACAGCGTCGGGACGTCCCCTGCGAGTTGGGCCAGGCCCTCCGCGATGACGCGGTCGGCGGCAAGGTCGGCCTCGGTCACCGGCGAGCCGTCCTGCTTGCCGTCGACCCGCATCGCCGCGCGGTTGACGGCAAGGATCGCCTCGCCCGCCTTCACCACCAGCGCCGTCAGCGGCTCCATCAGGCCGGATGCGGCCGCGCCGTCGATGATCCGCTTCACCTGGATGCCTCAATCATCGGCAATTCGTTCCCCTCGACTGATTCGTCCCGATCGATTCGACTTGGCTTTTGACCGCCTCGGCGTGATCGCAAGCTAGCTGCCGCGGGCTGGCGAATGTTAGAACCCGCAGCATCCGTCAAGCATGCGTGATTCGCGGCGTCCAGTGCCGTGCAATTCCAGGAACCCTCCAGGACCCCTTATATGTCTGACGCCTCGTCGCCCGCGACCGCTACTGCTCCCGATATGCTCGAACTCGCCGCGCTCTTGTGCTCGCGGGTCTGCCACGATCTCATCAGCCCCGTCGGCGCCATCGTCAATGGGCTCGAGGTGCTCGACGACGATCCCAAGCCCGAAGACCGCGAGTTCGCGCTCGACCTGATTCGCAAGAGCGCCAAGACCGCTTCCGCCCGGCTCCAGTTCTGCCGTCTCGCCTTCGGCGCGGCCGGCTCCTCCGGCGCGCAGATCGATCTCGGCGACGCCCAGACCATGGCGAAGGGCCACATCGAGGATGGCAAGTGCTCGATCGCCTGGAATCTGCCGCGGCTGTTGATGCCGAAGAACCGCGTCAAGCTTCTGCTCAACATGCTGGTCGTCGCCCAGCATACGATCCCGCGCGGCGGCATGCTGACGATCGATCCGATCGGCGAGGGCGAGACGATGAGCTTTCGCATCACCGCGACCGGCCATAACGCGCGCCTGCCGCAGAACATCTCCGAGCTGTTGAGCGGTGAGCGCGGGCCTGCCGCGGATGCGCATGCGATCCAGCCTTATTATACGCGGCTGCTGGCAGAGGCTTGCGGGCTCACCGTGAAGCTTGCGCCGGAAGGCGAAGCCATCACCGTTACCGCTTCGTAAACAGCGCGTCGCGCCCGGCCTCTTAATTGATTCTTTACGAGGCGCTTCGGCTTGTCCGGAGCGCCTTATCTCTTTGTTGGTTCCGTTCTTTTGCACATACTCAACCAATATTAAACGCTTTGCGGTGAAGCTGGCCCCATTCCGAGATGGCGCATCACACCTCGTGCGCGCCCTTCCTGTATGAAGGCCTGTTTTCATGGATGATCTGTTGCGGGAGTTTCTGACGGAGACCAGCGAGAGCCTGGACACCGTGGACAATCAGCTGGTGAAGTTCGAGCAGGAGCCGAACAACGCCAAGATCCTGGATAACATCTTCCGCCTGGTCCACACCATCAAGGGCACCTGCGGCTTCCTCGGCCTGCCGCGGCTTGAAGCGCTGGCACATGCCGGCGAGACGCTGATGGGCAAATTCCGTGACGGCATGCCGGTGACCGGGCAGGCGGTGACGGTGATCCTGTCCTCGATCGACCGCATCAAGGAGATTCTGGCGGGTCTGGAGGCAACCGAATCCGAGCCCGAGGGGAACGACCGCGACCTGATCGACAAGCTGGAAGCGATGGTCGAGCAGGGCATGGCGGCGATGTCAGGCTCGGCGCAGCCGATGCCGGCGGCGTCGGCTTCGCCGATCGCGGCAGGAGCCGCTGCTCCCGTCACCGAGGCGCCGCCGCTGGTGCCGGAAGCACCTGTTGCCGCCGCGCCTGCACCGGCAAAAGACATGACCACGGGTTCGCTGATCGACCAGACGCTGGAGCGTCCGCTCCGTCCGGGCGAGGTCTCGCTCGACGAGCTCGAGCGCGCCTTCCGCGAGACCGCGATCGAGGCGCCCGCGCCCGTTGCCAGGGTCGAGGCCGCTGCTGAAGCGCCGGCACCCATGGCCGCCAAGGAAGCTGCAAAGCCCGCCAAGGAGAAGGCCGCGCCGAAGAAGTCGATGGCCGACGAGGGAGCCGGCGAAGGCGCCAGCATCGCCAACCAGTCGATCCGCGTCAACGTGGATACGCTGGAGCATCTGATGACCATGGTCTCCGAGCTGGTCCTGACCCGCAACCAGCTGCTGGAGATCTCGCGCCGCAACGAGGACACCGAGTTCAAGGTGCCGCTGCAGCGCCTGTCCAACGTCACCGCCGAGCTGCAGGAAGGCGTCATGAAGACGCGCATGCAGCCGATCGGCAATGCCTGGCAGAAGCTGCCCCGCATCGTGCGGGACCTGTCGAGCGAACTCGGCAAGCAGATCGAACTCGAGATGCACGGCGCCGACACCGAGCTCGACCGCCAGGTGCTCGACCTGATCAAGGACCCGCTCACCCACATGGTGCGCAACTCCGCCGATCATGGCCTGGAGACCCCCGCCGAGCGCCTCGCTTCCGGCAAGGGCGAGCAGGGCACCATCCGCCTGTCCGCCTATCACGAGGGCGGCCACATCATCATCTGCATCGCCGACAACGGCAGAGGCCTCAACACCGAGAAGATCAAGGCCAAGGCGATCTCCTCAGGTCTCGTCACCGAGGCCGAGCTCGAGAAGATGAGCGAAGCCCAGATCCACAAGTTCATCTTCGCGCCGGGCTTCTCGACCGCGGCCGCCATCACCTCGGTCTCCGGCCGCGGCGTCGGCATGGACGTGGTGCGCACCAATATCGACCAGATCGGCGGTACCATCGACATCAAGAGCGTGGCCGGCGAAGGATCCTCGGTCACCATCAAGATCCCGCTGACGCTCGCCATCGTCTCCGCCCTGATCGTGGAAGCCGCCGGCGATCGTTTTGCGATTCCCCAGCTCTCCGTGGTCGAGCTGGTGCGGGCCCGCGCCAACTCCGAGCACCGCATCGAGCGCATCAAGGACACCGCGGTGCTGCGCCTGCGCAACAAGCTGTTGCCGCTGATCCACCTGAAGAAGCTCCTCAAGATCGACGACGGCGCGGCCTCCGATCCCGAGAACGGCTTCATCGTGGTCACGCAAGTCGGCAGCCAGACCTTCGGCATCGTGGTCGATGGTGTCTTCCATACGGAAGAGATCGTCGTGAAGCCGATGTCCACAAAACTGCGTCACATCGACATGTTCTCCGGCAACACCATCCTGGGCGATGGCGCGGTCATCATGATCATCGACCCCAACGGCATTGCCAAGGCGCTCGGCGCCGCCGGCTCCTCCGCCCATGACATGGGCGACGAGAACGGCGCGCATCACATCGGCAGCGGCGAGCAGACCACCTCGCTCCTGGTGTTCCGCGCCGGCTCGTCGCAGCCCAAGGCGGTCCCGCTTGGCCTCGTCACGCGCCTCGAAGAGCTGCCCGCCGACAAGATCGAGTTCTCCAACGGCCGCTACATGGTGCAGTACCGCGAGCAGCTGATGCCGCTCATCGCCATGGAGGGCGTCACCATCGCCAGCCAGGGCGCCCAGCCGATCCTGGTGTTCGCCGACGATGGCCGCTCCATGGGCCTCGTCGTCGACGAGATCATCGACATCGTCGAGGAACGGCTCAACATCGAGGTCGGCGGCTCCTCCTCCGGCATTCTCGGCTCGGCCGTGATCAAGGGCCAGGCCACCGAGGTGATCGATGTCGGCCACTTCCTGCCGATGGCGTTCGCCGACTGGTTCACCCGCAAGGAGATGAAGCCGTCGCTGCACTCGCAGTCGGTGCTGCTGGTCGACGACAGCGCGTTCTTCCGCAACATGCTGGCCCCCGTCCTCAAGGCGGCCGGCTACCGCGTCCGCACCGCGCCGACCGCGCAGGAGGGCCTCGCCGCGCTCCGCGCCCAGAGCTTCGACGTGGTCCTGACCGACATCGAGATGCCCGACATGAACGGGTTCGAGTTCGCCGAGACCATCCGCTCCGACAACAATCTGGGCTCGATGCCGATCATCGGCCTCTCCGCGCTGGTGTCGCCGGCGGCGATCGAGCGCGGCCGTCAGGCCGGCTTCCACGACTATGTCGCCAAGTTCGACCGGCCCGGTCTGATCGCGGCGCTGAAGGAACAGACCGCGGGCGCCGCCGGCGCCTCCGAGCTGAGCCGGGCGGCGGCGTAAGAGCAGGACAGGGATCAGGAGACACACATGACCAGCAAGAAGACCCAGTCCGCTGAAGGCGCCATGGTCGAATACGTCACCGCGATGATCGGCGGCCAGCTGTTCGGCCTGCCGATCTCCCGCGTCCAGGACGTGTTCATGCCCGAGCGCGTCACCCGCGTACCCTTGTCCTCGCGAGAGATCGCAGGCGTGCTCAATCTGCGCGGCCGCATCGTCACCGTGGTCGACATGCGCGCCCGGCTCGGCCTGCCGCAGCCCGAGGACGGCAAGGTACCGATGGCGGTCGGCGTCGATCTGCGCGGCGAATCCTACGGCCTGCTCATCGACCAGATCGGCGAGGTGCTGCGCCTGCCCGAGGCCGGCATGGAAGAGAACCCCGTCAACCTCGATCCCCGCATGGCCAAGCTCGCCGGCGGCGTCCACCGCCTCGACGGACAGCTCATGGTCGTCCTCGACGTCGATCGCGTCCTCGAGCTCGCGCCCGAGATGATGGCGGCCTGATACGGCGGCTCGCCGCCGACGTGCCTGCAATTGGAAGTTCCCCCGCAAAGGGGGGAGGAAGCAGAGGTTCACATGCGAACTTGTCTCGTCGTTGATGATTCCAGCGTCATCCGCAAGGTTGCGCGCCGGATCCTTGAGGGCCTCGACTTCCAGATCCTCGAAGCCGAGGACGGTGAGAAGGCGCTGGAAGCCTGCAAGCGCGGCTTGCCCGATGCCGTGTTGCTCGACTGGAACATGCCCGTGATGGACGGCTACGAGTTCCTCGGCCATCTCAGGCGCATGCCCGGCGGCGACCAGCCCAAGGTCGTGTTCTGCACCACCGAGAACGACGTCGCGCATATCGCGCGCGCGCTGCATGCCGGCGCCAACGAGTACATCATGAAGCCGTTCGACAAGGACATCGTGACGGCGAAATTCCAGGAAGTCGGCCTTATCTGAGCGATCGGCCGGAGGCCGAACGGATCCTTCGGCGCCTGTTTTCAACTGTACCCTTTCAGTCTGAGTTGGTGAGTAATGAGTGTTGCGTTCGCAGGCAATTCGACCACGACCGGCTCGCGCGAGGCGGGGCCGCTGCGGGTGATGATCGTCGACGATTCCGTCGTCATTCGCGGTCTGATCTCGCGCTGGGTCGGCGCCGAGCACGACATGGAAGTCGCTGCCTCCCTGCGCACCGGGCTCGAAGCGGTCAACCAGATCGAACGCATCAATCCTGACGTTGCCGTGCTCGACATCGAAATGCCCGAGCTCGACGGCATCTCGGCGCTGCCGCAGCTCCTGGCAAAGAAGCGCGATTTGATCATCATCATGGCCTCGACGCTGACCCGCCGCAACGCGGAGATCAGCTTCAAGGCGCTGTCGCTCGGCGCGGCCGATTATATTCCGAAGCCGGAATCGACGCGCGAGGCGTCGGCTGCGGACATCTTCCATCACGATTTGATCCAGAAGATCCGCCATCTAGGCGCGCGGCTGCGCAGGAAATCCGCGGTTGCAAGTCCGCCGCTGGCGCCTGCGAGCCCGGCTCCGGCCCCACGCAGTCCTGTCGCGCGGCCCGCCGCGCCCGCTCCGGCCGTGCCTGCTGCGTCGTCAGGTGCGCTCACCATGCGCGCGTTCTCCAATCAGGCACCCAAGGTGCTGCTGATCGGCTCCTCGACCGGCGGTCCGCAGGCGCTGATGTCGCTCGTCACCGAGCTCGGCCCGGTCATCGACCGCGTCCCGGTGCTGATCACCCAGCACATGCCGCCGACCTTCACGACCATTCTCGCCGAGCACCTGGCACGTTCGAGCCGCAAGCCCGCGGCCGAAGCCGTCGACGGCGAGCCGGTGAAGCCGGGACGGATTTATCTCGCGCCCGGCGGCAAGCACATGCGCGTCGCACGCAGCGGCGCGGACACCGTGATCGCGCTCGACGACGGCCCCGCCGTCAACTTCTGCAAGCCCGCAGTCGATCCGCTCTTCACCTCCGCGATCGACATCTGGCACGGCAGCATCCTCTCCGTGATCCTGACTGGCATGGGCTCGGACGGCATGCGCGGTGGCAAGGACATCGTTGCCGCCGGCGGCAGCGTCATCGCGCAGGACGAAGCCTCCAGCGTGGTCTGGGGCATGCCGGGCGCGGCGGCCAATGCCGGTATCTGCGCGGCGATCCTGCCGCTCAACCAGATCGGCGCCAAGGTCAACCGCCTATTCGCGGGAGACCGTTCGTGACGCCGACCGACTACGACTATCTGCGCAAGTTCCTGAAAGAGCGCTCCGGCCTCGATCTGTCGCCCGACAAGCAATATCTGGTCGAAAGCCGACTCCTGCCGCTCGCGCGCAAGGCGAGCCTTCCCGGTATTCCCGATCTCGTGCTGAAGATCAGGAACGGCGACGGCCGGCTTGCCACCGACGTGGTCGAAGCGATGACCACCAACGAGACCTTCTTCTACCGCGACAAGATCCCGTTCGATCATTTGCGCGACACCATCCTGCCGGGCCTGATCAAGGCGCGCGCGGCGCGCAAGAGCTTGCGCATCTGGTCGGCGGCGTCCTCGACCGGGCAGGAGCCCTATTCGATCGCGATGTGCGTGAAGGAGATGGGCGCGGCCCTCGCCGGCTGGCGCATCGAGATCGTCGCCACCGACCTGTCGCAGGAGGTGCTGGAGAAGTCGAAGGCCGGCATCTACAGCCAGTTCGAGGTGCAGCGCGGCCTGCCGATCCAGCACCTGATGAAGTATTTCGCGCAGGTCGGCGAAGTCTGGCAGCTCAATGCCGACATTCGCGCGATGGTGCAGTTCCGCCAGCTCAATCTGTTGCAGGACTTCTCCCATCTCGGCACCTTCGACGTGATCTTCTGCCGCAACGTGCTGATCTATTTCGACCAGGATACCAAGGCGGTGATCTTCGAGCGGATGGCGAAGGGCCTGGAGGCCGACGGCACGCTGCTGCTCGGCGCGGCCGAATCCGTGGTCGGCATCACCGATGCGTTCCGACCCATCGCCGATCGCCGCGGTCTTTACCAGCTCAACCCCGCGCGCTCCGGCCGCCCCATGGGCGGCTTGATGCCGCCGTCTTTGAAGATCGCAGCGGCGAAGTGAAATGCTTCCGTCATTCCGGGCTCGCTCGCTTCGCGAGCGCCCCGGAATGACGAGCCTCACAAGATCGCATGCGGCAGAAACCGCGAGCGGTTGCCCGTAATCGGGCTCTCGTCCTCGCGGATCGACAATCCGCACGGTTCGTGGTTCACCAGCCAGCTTCCGATCACCGGATAGAAGCCCGAAAAATTCGGCAGCGGTGCCAGCGCCTGCCGCAGGAAACCTTCGGCGCCGTAGGGGCCTGCCTGCTCGTCGAGCGGCATGCCGCCGGACACGATCGTGACGTTGGCGCCTTCGCGCGACAGCAGCGGCTTGCGCACATAGGACGTGCCGAGCTCGGCGGCGCGCGGATCGTCCTCGAAGAAGGCCGGCAGCAGATGGGGATGGTTCGGAAACCTCTCCCACAGCAGCGGCAAAATGCCTTTGTTGGAAAGCACCGCCTTCCACGGCGGCTCGATCCAGCGCGTCGGCGCGTCCTTGAGCTTGGCGCCGAAGGCGTCGTGGAACATCCATTCCCAGGGATAGAGCTTGAAGGCGAGCGCGATGTCGCCATCGTCGAGATCGACGAAACAGCCGGGCTCATCGCGCCAGCCGACCTGTTCGATGTCGAGCAGCCTGGTGGAGAGCCCGGCCTGGCGCGCGGTGTCTTCGAGATAAGCGAGCGTGCCGGCGTCCTCCTGATTGCCGATGATGCCGGTGAGATGGACGGGGCGGCCGCCGGCGATCTCCTTCCATGCCGCGATCAATCGCTCGTGGATGGAGTTGAACTGATCGGCACGCGAGGGGATGACGCGGCGTTCGATCGCCTGTTCGAGCCAGGTCCATTGGAAGACGGCCGCCTCGAACAGCGAGGTCGGCGTATCCGCGTTGTATTCGAGCAGCTTTGCCGGACCTTTGCCGTCGTAACTGAGATCGAGCCGGCCATAGAGGCTGCGGTCGTCGCGCTTCCAGCTCTCGGCGATCAGGCTCCAGAACGCTTCCGGAATCTGCAAGCGGCGCAGGTGGCGCTCGTCACTGACGACGCGGCCGGCAAGCTCCAGGCACATCGCCTCGATCTCGCCGGTCGGTGTCTCGATGCCGCGCTCGATCTCCTCGAGCGTGAAGCCGTAATAGGCGCGTTCGTCCCAATAGCGTTCGCCGTCGATGGTGTGGAAGACGAAGCCGCATTGCGCCGCGGTCTCTCGCCAGTCGTCGCGCTCGAGGCAGGTGATGCGCTGCATGGTCAGCCGCCGCCCGAGAAGCCATGGCCGAACGAGCCGAAGCCGCCGCGGCTCACGCTGCTGTGGCCGGAATCGGACGATGTTGCCGACGAGGAATGGGACGAAGAATCGCTGCTGAAGAAGCTCGATCGCGACGACCAGCGCGAGCTGCTGCCGCCTGACGAACTGCTGCTGCTGCTGCTGCTGCTCGTGCAGGTCGTGGCCGTCTGCCCCGGCAGTGCGCCCGGCGTGGGCTCGCACGTCTGCCGCGGCATCAAGGTGTAGGCGGTGGTGCCGACCGCGAGCGTGCCCATCACCAGCAGAGCGACATGGCCGGATCGCTTCACCGGCGGACGCGAAGCCGGCGGCTCAGCCACCGGCCGGCGCTTGCCGAACTCCTTCTTGGTCGGTTTGTCGGCCATCTCAGTAGATCATGCTGGCGGCGTTGAGCAGCCCGGCGGCGAGCGAGGACAGGCCGAGCCAGATTGCCGGCGCAAGCTCGCCGGCGGCGATCCGTGCCGACAGGTTCGGCACCGGCACGCGCACCAGGAAGAACACGATGACTTGCACGACCAGCGCGATCGTCGCCCAGATCAGGCAATCCAGCACGTTGGCCGAATGGGCGATCGCGCTGACCAGCGGGGCCACGAAGCCGAGCAGGCTCAGCCCGAGCGCAATCGCCGCGGCCGGCTCGTTATCGCGGATGAGCTGGAATTCGTTATGCGCGGTGATGCGGGTATAGACGAACAAATAGGCCACGACCGCGATCAGCCCGGTGCAGAAATAGACCAGGAAGGCAGGCAGGCCGGCGAGTGATTGCAGGATCATCGTTCCCCCATCGTGCAGCGACCATTCGTCGGCGGGGGAAGGATAGCGGTTCAAATATTAGAGAGGGATGAAGTCGCACCAGCGCGGCCGCCGCGCCTGACACTTGGCCAGGGGCAGTCGCATGGACCGGTACAATTCGGGGCAGAAGACATCCCCAAAAAAACAAAACCCCGCCATTTGCGGCGGGGTCCAGGCTGGGAGGAGCGAGCCTGACAAGGCTCGCGACGTAAACCCAGGATCAGGCGGGAATGCGCTCTTCGTGCTCGTGCGGCTCGCGCAGCACGTAGCCGCGGCCCCACACGGTCTCGATGAAGTTGCGGCCTTCGGAGGCATTGGCGAGCTTCTTGCGGAGCTTGCAGATGAAGACGTCGATGATCTTCAGCTCGGGCTCGTCCATGCCGCCATAGAGGTGGTTGAGGAACATTTCCTTGGTGAGGGTCGTGCCCTTGCGGAGCGAGAGCAGCTCCAGCATCTGATATTCCTTGCCGGTCAGATGCACGCGCTGGCCGCCGACTTCCACCGTCTTGGTGTCGAGGTTGACGACGAGGTCGCCGGTCTGGATGACCGACTGGGCGTGACCCTTGGAGCGGCGCACGATCGCGTGGATGCGGGCAACCAGCTCGTCCTTGTGGAAGGGCTTGGTCATGTAGTCGTCGGCGCCGACGCCGAGACCCTTGACCTTGTCCTCGATGCCGGCGAGGCCGGAGAGGATCAGGATCGGTGTCTTGATCTTGGAGACCCGAAGCTGCTTGAGCACGTCGTAGCCGGACATGTCGGGCAGGTTGAGGTCGAGAAGGATAATGTCGTAATCGTATAATTTACCGAGATCGACGCCTTCTTCCCCCAAATCGGTCGTGTAGACGTTGAAGCTCTCAGACTTCAACATCAGCTCGATCGACTGCGCGACGGCGCTGTCATCTTCAATCAGCAAAACGCGCATGCCAGTTCCCCATAGTCGCCGCTCCTGGGCGTCAGGTCGGCCGCATTCGCGGCACTCAACAAAACGCCTTTGAACAACTGATTCGGATCCTGACAACAGATGGTTAACAAACTCTGATTCTGGAACGCAAGTCCCCCCGGTGCAATTTTTGTCGAATCGCCCTAAGGTCTTGCGCGTGAAGCAGCTTTCGTCACCCAGCTCCGTTCAAGTTCCACTTTAAGAGACGGGCCTAACCGACTCCCGCGACTCAGCCTTCTTCTGAAGGGGAGTCACGCTCAGTCACAAAGACAGTGACGCAATGATTAATGATGCGGGTAAACACGAAGTTAAGCTCCGTTCAGAAATATGGCGAAACTTAAGGTTTTCACCGTGAAGTCCCGGATGTCCAAGCCGCGCACCTTAATGAGGGCCCCCCGATGAAGGCTTTGGCCGAGCAGATCGGCGACATCGACGGCATCAATATTTACGGACGCGTGGTCGGCGTGCGCGGCCTGATGGTCGAGGTGGCCGGTCCCATTCACGCGATGTCGGTCGGCGCGCGGCTCGTGATCGAGACCGGCGCCAACCGCAGCATTCCTTGCGAGGTGATCGGCTTCTCCGGCAACAACGCTGTCGTGATGCCGTTCGCCGGCCTCGACGGCGTGCGCCGCGGCTGCAAGGCCGTCATCGCCAATGCCGCCAACCAGGTGCGGCCGTCAGCGGCCTGGCTCGGCCGCGTCATCAATGCGCTGGGCGAGCCGATCGACGGCAAGGGGCCGTTGCCGCAAGGCTCCTCGCCGATGCCGTTCCGCAATACGCCGCCGCCGGCGCATTCGCGCAAGCGTGTAGGTAGCCCGCTCGATCTCGGCGTGCGCGCGATGAACACCTTCCTCACCTGCTGCCGCGGCCAGCGCATGGGCATCTTCGCAGGCTCCGGCGTCGGCAAATCGGTGCTGCTCTCGATGCTGGCGCGCAACGTCGATGCCGCGGTCAGCGTCATCGGGCTGATCGGCGAGCGCGGCCGCGAGGTGCAGGAGTTCCTGCAGGACGATCTCGGCGAGGAGGGCCTGGCGCGTTCGGTCGTGATCGTCGCGACTTCCGACGAGCCGGCGCTGATGCGCCGCCAGGCCGCCTATCTGACGCTCGCGGTCGCCGAATATTTTCGCGACGAGAATAAGGACGTGCTCTGCCTGATGGATTCGGTGACGCGCTTTGCGATGGCCCAGCGCGAGATCGGCCTCTCCGCCGGCGAGCCGCCGACGGCCAAGGGCTACACGCCGACCGTGTTCACCGAACTGCCGAAACTCCTGGAGCGGGCCGGGCCGGGCTTAGGGGAGGGCGCCATCACCGCGATCTTCACGGTGCTGGTCGACGGCGACGACCATAACGAGCCGATCGCGGATGCGGTCCGCGGCATCCTGGACGGCCACATCGTGATGCAGCGCTCGATCGCCGAACGCGGCCGCTATCCCGCGATCAATATCCTCAAATCCGTCTCCCGTACCATGCCGAAATCGGCCGATCCGCAATTCTGGCCCGTCATCCAGAAGGCGCGGGCGGTGATGGCGACCTATGCCGACATGGAGGAATTGATCCGTCTCGGCGCCTACCGGGCCGGCTCCAGCCCCGAAGTCGACGAGGCGATCCGCCTGCACGAGCCGCTGGAGGCCTTCCTGCGCCAGCGCAAGGACGAAAATGCATCACTGGCGGACGGCTACCGCCAGTTGGCGCAAATCCTCGGCGATTTGGAAACGGAACGCTAACTTTGTCCCGTCATCATCCCATCCCACAGAGTAGCAGAGCCGGTCTGGGCCCCCATCGGGCCCGTGGGGTGACCGGTATCGTCCCACGTGCAGCGGGGGGACTTCTGGGGAGTACGAGTCGATGAAGTCACGAGATACCCTCATTCGCCTGAAGAAGTTTCAGGTCGACGAAAAGCGCCGCCGGGTCACCCAGATCGAGACCATGATCGCCGACTTCCAGCGGATGTCGACCGATCTCGAGCGCGAGATCACGACCGAGCAGGAACGTGCCGGGATCAACGATCCCTCGCACTTTGCCTATCCGACCTATGCCAAGGCGGCGATCCAGCGCCGCGAGAACCTGACCCGCTCGGCCGACGAGCTCAAGGGCCAGCTCGACGAAGCCAAGGCTGCGCTGGCCGAGGCCTTCGAGGAGCTGAAGAAGGTCGAGCTGCTAGACGAGCGCGACCAGGCCCGCGAACGTGCCGAGGAGAATGCCCGCGAGCAGGCCGATCTCGACAGCATCGGTCTGATGCGCGCCCGCATCGGCGCCGTCGCCTGAGCCGCTAGCAGCCAAATCGCGTTGGAATTTGCCAGGCCCGGACCGCAAGGTCCGGGTTTTTCGTATGTGCTGTCCACAGCGTGGCACCGCACCCCTTGGTGGTCGGCTTTGCCGCGCGCTATGGTGGTGCGGTGCTGGGGCTTTCGCGGAATGCGACGGGCCTGCGTGTCGGGGGGCTGAATGCTGACGCCAGCAGAGCTGGTCGGGTTGATTGAGGCGGTGGCAAAGGGCGATCAGGCCGCGTTCGAGCGCCTCTACGCCGCCACACGCGCGAAACTCTTTGGCGTCGTGCTCCGTATCTTGCGCCGACAGGATCTCGCAGAGGAGGTCATTCAGGAGACCTACGTCAAGATCTGGAACAGCGCGGGCCGGTTCGATCCGGCCCTGTCGTCGCCGATCACGTGGATGGCCTCGATCGCGCGCAACAGTGCGATCGACATCGTGCGCAAGAAGTCGGAGGTCTCCATCGAGGAAGAGCCTCAGGCGATGGAGGTGGCGGCCGACAGTCCCGATCCGCTGGCGCGCCGGGAGATGACCGAAGAGTTGAAGCGGCTCCTGGAGTGCATCGGCCGGCTCGAGCCGGACCGTCAGCGGCTCGTGCTTCTCGCCTATTACAACGGCTGGAGCCGCGAGCAATTGGCGGAGAAATTCTCAGCTCCCGTCAACACGGTGAAGACGTGGCTCCGGCGCAGCATGTTGGATATCCGGGAATGCCTCGGATTGTGAGGGCTTGATGACGAGGACGGTTCTGGACTGCAATTGATGGCTTACTCGGAGGACCATATCGCGCTCGCCGCGGAATATGCGCTCGGCACCCTCGATGCCGATGAGCGCGCGCAGGTCGAGACCATGATGGCTGTGGACGAGGCGTTCGCCGGCATCGTGCAGGGCTGGGCCTTCCGGCTCGGCGCGCTCAACCAGATGGTCGGCTCGGTGGAGCCGCGTCCGATCGTGTGGGAGAACATCAGGTCCGAGATCGCGCGCACGGCGCCTGCGCAGCAGCCGCCTGGTCCGGCCGACATCGCGCCGCCACCAATTCCGCCGATCGAAACTGCGCCGCCGGAAGCGCCGTCGGAGCAGCCACCACAACCGCAGCCTCCCGAAGCAGGGCAGCCCGAGCCGATACGTTCCGGGTCCGATGCGATTCCTGACATCGCGCCCGTTTTCATGCCGCAGGTCCACGCACCCGATCCCGAGGTCGTCCGGACGCCGCAAGCTCCAATCGCCGACGACACCAACGTGATCCGTCTCGAAAGCCGCGTGAAGCGCTGGCGCAACATCGCATCCGCCGTCGGCGCGCTTGCGGCTGCGCTGCTCGTGACGTTGTCGCTACAGATACTCAATCCCGACGCGCTGCCGGGCCCACTGCGTTCGCCGCCGCGCATCCAGACGGTGGAAGTGAAGACGCCGGTGCCGCCGCTCACCCCCTCCGCGCAGTATGTTGCCTTGCTGCAGGGCCAGGGTGGCGGCCCCGCCTTCATCCTCACCATCGACGGCGCGACGCGGAATTTCACGGTGCGCAAGGTCGGCGCGACGCCGGAGCCCGGCAAGAGCTTCGAGCTCTGGCTGATCTCCGACAAGCTGCCGCGTCCGCGCTCGCTCGGCGTGATCAGCTCCGGCGATTTCACCGCGCGGCCGCTGCTCGCCTCCTATGATGCCGAGGTCGTCAACGGCGCGACCTACGCCGTCACCGTCGAGCAGGCCGGCGGCTCGCCGAGCGGCCAGCCGACCTCGTCCCCGGTGTTCTCCGGCAGGCTGATCGAGACCGTGCCGCCGTCCCAGCCGCAGGCGCCCGCCCAAAAGTAATTCCGCAGCCCGGATGAGCGACAGCGATATCCGGGGCGTCTGTTCCCGCATGTCGCTTTCGCTCATGCGGGCTACGGGGTCCAATTGTCGCCGCGGTCCATTCCGCCGTCGCATCCCGACAAGTCGCGCCAAATCCGCCCCCGATTTGAACCTCCCGGCCTTTCGCGGCGTCAAATCCCCGGAATTTGAAGTCGCAGCGCCACCGTCCGCGCCGCCGGAAGAGGTCGAGAAGAATCAGATGGATGCAGTGAAGCCTCCCGGCATCTTCATTCACCAGTACACCGGCCTGCCCCACGGCCCGGCGTTCGAGCAGTGGCGCGAGCGGGCCTTCGGCCCCTGCGGCCTCGATATCGGGCCGAGCCATGGCGACAGCATCGATTGCCGGCTCCAGGTCAGCGTGGTCGACAACATCGTACTCGCCATTCCCGAAGGCGCCTCCGCGCAATATTCCCGCACCCAGAGCCACCTCGCCGACGGCAGCGACGACCTCGTCCTGATCGCCGCCCATGCGGGCCACGTCCGCGTCGGGCAGAACGGCCACACCGTGGATCTTGCGCCCGCGCAGATGGTGCTCGTCGACATGGCTATCACGGGCACCGTCGGCCACACCGACGAAAACCGCTTCACCAGCATCCGCATGCCGCGCCGCGCGCTGCTCGACATCAATCCGCGCGCCGAGGACAAGCTGTCGCAAGTGCTCGTCGACGGCGCGGTCGCCGAGACCGTCTTGCGCTACCATGCGCTCGCCGCCCATCACGCGCCGCATCTCGACGCGGTGGGCCAGCGCCTGACGGCGCAGCACATGGTCGATCTCGTCGGCCTGCTGCTCGGCACCGATGCCGAGCACGCAAGCCTCGCGCGCGGACGCGGCCATGCGGCGGCCCGTCTCGACCTCATGCGCGCCGACGTGATGGCCGCGCTCGGCCGCAACGATCTCTGCCTGTCCGAGATCGCGACGCGCTCGGGCCTCAGCCCGCGCCAGGCGCAGCGCCTGTTCGAGCAGGCCGGCACGACCTTTACCGAATTCGTGCTGGAGCAGCGCCTCTTGCACGCGCGCAAGCTGCTCGGCGATCCCCGCGCCAGGACACGCAAGATCAGCGACATCGCGCATTCCTCCGGCTTTTCCGATCTGTCCTATTTCAACCGCGCCTTCCGCAAGCGCTTTGGCGCGACGCCCTCGGAACTGCGCGAGACGTAAGCTCGCGACGTTGTGCAGCGGCGCGGCGGTGGTGCAGTTGGTCGATGCGGGCTATTGAGCTATATTCGTCCGCGCGGGCGGACCGCGGGATTGCTTTGGAAAGTGTAGTAGGCGGACATGGCGCGTATCGTCGTGCTCGGCGCCGGCTTTGCAGGCCTGTGGGCAGCCATCGGCGCCGCGCGCAAGCGCGACGAGATCGGCGCGAACGGCGTCATCGAGATCCGTCTCGTCGACCGCAACCCCTATCACAACATCCGCGTCCGCAACTATGAAGCCGATCTCGATGAGGTCGCGCTGCCGCTGGCGCAACTGCTCGATCCGATCGGTATCAGCCACGGTATCGGCGAGGTCGAGGCTATCGACCCGGCCCGGCGAAAAATCTCGCTGGTCACGGCCGGCGGCGAGGAGATGCTGCACTACGACCGCCTCGTGCTGGCGCTCGGCAGTGAGGTGATGCGTCCCGACATTCCCGGTCTTGCCGAGCACGCCTTCGACGTCGACACCTATGCCGCGGCGCTCCGCCTCGACGATCATCTCGTCTCGCTCGGCCGCAGCGCGCCCTCGCCGGGGCGTTCGACGGTGGTGGTGGTCGGCGCCGGCTTCACCGGCATCGAGGTTGCGGCTGAGATGCCCGCGAGGCTCGCGCGTGCCGGCATCAGGGGCAGCCGCCGCATCATCCTGGTCGATCCCAATCCAGCGGTCGGCGCCACCATTGGAGTGCATGCGCAACCCGTCATCGAGACGGCCTTGGCCGCGCTGGAGGTCGAGACGCGGCTCGGCGTGCGCGTGGTGTCGGTCGAGGCCGCGGGCATGCACCTGAGCTCGGGCGAGTTCATTCCGGCGCAAACCGTGATCTGGTGCGCCGGAATGCGTGCGAGCCCCGTGGCGGCGAGTTTTCCGGAGGCGCGCGATCGCCTCGGGCGTCTCCTCGTCGATCCGTTCATGCGGGTCGCGGATGTCGGCGGTGTGTTCGCGGCCGGCGATGTCGCCTCGAGCGTGGTCGACGGGTTGCATCCGACCGTGATGTCCTGCCAGTTCGCGCGGCCCATGGGTCGCTTCGCCGGTCACAACGTGGTCGCCGATCTCGCCGGCTTGCCGATGCTGCCGCTGCGGATCGACTGGTACGTCACCGTGCTCGATCTCGGCGGCTGGGGCGCGCTCTATACCGAAGGCTGGGATCGCGAGGTGCGCGCCACCGGCGCGGTCGCGAAGGCGACCAAGCAGATCATCAACCGCAAGCGCATCTATCCGCCGATGAGCGGCAGCAGGGAAGAGCTGTTTGCGGCGGCCGCGCCGATCGTGCAAGCACCGCCGCCGAACTATGGCGCGCGGTAGTCGCGCGGCTCCCCTACCCGCCCTTGCGTTGCCTGACGGGCAAAACACGCGAGCCCTAGGTCAACGCACGCCGCAAAAATATTCCACTTTACCGAAATTCGGAAAGGGCGTATGTGTCGCGACAGCCCGGCCCAAGGAAGAGGGGCGTATCGCGATCGTCACGAACGCGGGCCGGGCGGCGGTGGACGTTAGTCGCATCGGCGCAAAGGATTTCGCAGGGCGGGCAACCGTGAGCGAAACACCTCGCGCACACGACCGGTGTGATTCTAGCGTACGGCAAAATCGTGTGGTCCTGACGCCTAGGGTCTGTGCGTCAAGGCTTGTGGTGATGTGGCGGCCCGAGTGCAACGCTCCCCGGGGAGAGCACGCCATAAGTCGTCAAACCACTGCGCAGGGAAGGCCGGTTGTTTGGCTTCACCTGTATGCCGCTGTGCAGATTCTTGTTGCCACCTTTCGCACAGTGGACCGTGGGTGCCCGGCCGGCACCCGGTCTTCCCTGCGCCCTCTTTCAATCGAGGGCGAAGCGATCAAGCACAACTCGGGCGAGATGCGCCGCGAGGATGATCAATCATGTGTATCGTTGAACAATGGTCTCGTGCCCCGGACGCAGCGCAGCAGCGTAAGAACGCTGCAGCGCGTCCGGGACACGAGAGATGAATTCAGTCACTCGACTGAGGCATACCCCAGACATGAGAAAGCGCCCGTGGGGGGCGGGCGCTTTCTGTAGTCGACTTGGGGTTGGGGTCGTCTACATATCCACGTGGCGACTTTGGGGGGCTGGTAAAGAGCCGCGTGAATTCAAAAAACTCGTCAGATCTCCTTAGCGAACGAGGGACGCGTTCGAGCTGGTGATAACGACCGGCTTGCCGGCCTTGATGACGCGGGCCGTCTGGGTCAGACCTTCGTCCGAATTCGTGCGGGCCGTGATGCCGAAGCCTGCCACCGCGATCCCCGCGACGAGGGCCACGACCACGACTTTCAAATGGGTCGAGCGATCTGCGCTGTAAATCGAGTGGTTCATGGAAGGCTCCTGCCGCCATCTACCCGAAGTAGTCGCCTGCGTATTTGGGCAGGTTCATGCTTCCGGTGCCCAACAACCTAGTATTGGGGGGATTCGTTCCCAAGGGGCGATCACAAGAGCGTGACAGGACGTGAAAGCTCGCGATCAGAAGTGACCGCTAATCGTGCATTTTGGCAATTATTTCAAAGCTGTAATGTGCTTGCCGGGCGACTTTCGACGATTGGTCCACAAGGCGCCAGGAACTCAAAAACCATTTGCCTGTGGCCGAAAAACACACGGCTTCTTAAGCCAAATCAGATGCTTCCAACCGTTTTCAACCTCGCCCTGGGGTGGATTTCGGCCTGCGACAGCACCGTCGTCTGGGCCCGGAACCGTTCCACCAGGGAACGCACGAAGGGACGAATTGCCGCGGAGGTGACCAGCACCGGAGCCTCGCCTTCGCGCGCGGCGCGCTCGAACGCCTCGCGCACGCCGGTCATGAACTCCGACAATTTCGAGGGCTGCATCGCCAGGCTCCGCTCCTCGCCCTGGCCGATGATCGATTCGGCAAAGGCCTGCTCCCATTTCGCCGACAGCGCGATCAGCGGCAGATAGCCGGCATAGGAGGTGTTCTGCGCGCAGATCTGGCGCGCGAGGCGAGCGCGGACGTGCTCGACCATGGTCGCGGGATTGCGCGAGAAGGCCAGCGAATCCGCGATGCCTTCGAGGATGGTGGAGAGGTCGCGGATCGAGATGCGCTCGGCGAGCAGGAGCTGCAGCACGCGCTGGATGCCGGAGACCGTAACCTGTGCGGGGACGATGTCCTTGACCAGCTCGCTCTGCTCCTTCGGCAGCTCCTTGAGCAGCTTCTGCACCTCGCCATAGGAGAGCAGGTCCGACATGTTGGCCTTGAGCAGCTCGGTGAGGTGGGTGGAGAGCACGGTTGCGGCGTCGACGACGGTGTAGCCCTTGAGCGAGGCTTCCTCCTTGAAGCTGGCATCGACCCAGGTCGCGGGCAGGCCGAAGGTCGGCTCGGTGGTGTGGATGCCGGGCACCTGCACCTGGCTGCCGCCGGGATCCATGACCATGAACTGGTTCGGCCAGATCTTGCCGGTGCCGGCGTCGACCTCCTTGATCTTGATGATGTAGGTGTTGGCCTCGAGCTGGACGTTGTCGAGGATGCGCACCGCCGGCATGACGAAGCCCATCTCGATCGCGAGCGAGCGGCGCAGCGCCTTGATCTGCTCGGTGAGGCGGTCGGTGCCATCGGGGCCGTTGACCAGCGGCAGCAGCGCATAGCCGAGCTCGATCTTGAGGTCGTCGATCTTGAGCGCGGCCGAGATCGGCTCTTCGGCCGCGGCAGCGCCCGGCGCACCCGGCGTTCCCGCAGCGGAGGCGGCGTGGGCGGCTTCCTCGGCCTTGGCCGTCACCCGGTTGCGGTTGCGGGCGTTCCAGGCCAACGCGCCGGCGCCGCCGCCCAGGGCGAGAAAGGGAAGGGTCGGAATGCCCGGCAGCGCCGCCAGCACCAGCATCACGGCGGAGGACATCGCGAGCGCCTGCGGATAGCCGGAGAACTGCTTCATCAGCGCCTTGTCGGCGGCGCCGGAGACGCCGGCCTTGGAGACGAGCAGGCCGGCCGCGGTCGAGACGATCAGCGCCGGCACCTGGGTGACGAGGCCGTCACCGACGGTCAGCAGCGTGTAGGTGCGGCCGGCGTCGGCGAAGGACATGCCCTGCTGCGCCACGCCGATGATGATGCCGCCGACGACGTTGATGAAGACGACCAGAAGGCCGGCGATGGCGTCGCCCCGGACGAATTTGGAGGCACCGTCCATGGCGCCGAAGAAGCCGCTCTCGTCCTCCAGCTCCTTGCGCCGCTCCTTGGCGACCTTCTCGTCGATCAGGCCGGCGCCGAGGTCGGCGTCGATCGCCATCTGCTTGCCGGGCATGGCGTCGAGGTGGAAGCGGGCGGCGACTTCGGCGATGCGGCCCGAACCCTTGGTGATGACGACGAAATTGACGATGATCAGGATGGCGAAAACGATGATGCCGATGACGAAATTGCCGCCCATCACGAAGTTGCCGAAGGCTTCGATGACGTGACCGGCGGCAGCCGTGCCCTCGTGCCCGTGCGACAGGATCAGGCGGGTCGAGGCCATGTTGAGCGACAGGCGCAGCATGGTCGAGATCAGGAGGACGGTCGGAAAGGAAGAGAATTCGAGCGGGGCCTGGATGAACAGCGACGTCATCAGGATCAGGATCGAGAGCGTGATCGAGATCGCCAGGAACAGGTCCAGCACGATCGCGGGCAGGGGCAGGATCAGCACCACCAGGATGGTGAGGACGCCGAGCGCCAGCGCGATATCGCCGCGCTTGAGGATGGTGACGATCTCGTTGACGGAGGGGATGCCGGGCCTTGCGGCGCCTACGCCCTGTCCCGCGGTGACGTCGACCATGGTAGCTGCCTCCCCGCGCGACTGCCGTCCGCGCGCCCCGAACGTCTGCGCGGCGGCCGATGGGCCGCCGTTCCGAAAGTGAGGCACCGCACTGGCGTCCACGGGGTTCCTCCCGTTCTACGCGGCCGACGACACTCGACTTCACCCGGCAATTCTTGCCGGGTGTATGGTTAGCAAACGGTTAACGCGGGGGCGATGAAGGTCAGAACCCGGGGGCGCTAGGCCCCCGGATTTCGAATCCGGACGATGGCCGCCAGGCTGCGGCCGAGGGAAGGCCGGGCCGAACTGCTCGGGATCGCGCGCCCTAGAGCGCCTGCACCACATCGGCATTGCCCATCGGCAAAGGGCTGCTCGAGTCTTTCCTGATCGATTCGGCTACGAAGCGAAGCTCCCAGTTCTTGACGAACCAATAGGCCGCAAACGCCCAGAGGCCGGACCATTCCACGTACAGGATGTAGGAATCGTTCGCCCGATCCGTATGCAGCATATGCATAATGACCGAGCCTCCCATCGCCAGGAGCATGTAAGCGCCGATCAGGAAGTAGAACGTCCTAAACCGCTTGCGTGCTGTTGGATCGTTCTTGATTTGCGACAGCGTCTGGTCCGAGTACCAGAATATGATAACGCCGATACACACGAACGCCAGAACGGCGCTGATGCCGTGCAGCGTGACGTTTGGATAGCCGAACGATGCCAATGTGAAGGGACTCGTCTTGTCGGGGATGCCCATCGGAAAAATCGCGACGCCCAAGGTAAATGCGCCCGTCAGGCTGAGCCAGCGGTCTTCATTCTTCGAGAAGCCCTTGTAGCGGTACAGGAACACGCCGACCGCGAAGAGCAGGCCGCAGAACCAGAGCCGGACGGGATAGAGGTCTGCCACGCCTTGAGCAGGGGTTTGGGCGAAATAGTAATCACTCAGCGAGGGCTGCGGGCGAATTCCCCAGAGCAGGCCGATCACGATCACGACGACTGGGAAAGCTGCGGTCAGCACGCCCATTCGTGTCCGCAGTTTCCGGTAGTTCTCAACGATTGCCTTGTCGATATGATCTTGTTCCATAATGAGCTCCATGACGCCAATGAGCATCATGGTGCCATTATTTAAGGTTGTGGAAAAGGTTTAGGGTTGTAGGCAAGTCACCGCAGTCCCCAATGCGTGGCTGCAGGCTTGGTACCCATACGGTTGGGCCGGACCTTCGCCGGAGCTCCCAATGCGCTGAGGCGCATTGGAGTTTCCAGGCGGCCGGGCGAGTCGCCCGCAACGATGGTCGGGGAGGGCCGTCCTACTTCGCCTTCTCCATCTTCGTCACTGTATACCCCGACGCCGCCTCCTCGGCCTCGAAGGTCACCTTGTCGCCGACCTTCACCTGCTTCAGCATCGCGGGGTCCTTGACGCGGTAGACCATGGTCATGGGCTCCTCCATGCCGAGGCTCTTGGCCGGTCCGTGCTTGAGCGTGATCTTGCCGGCGCCCTCGTCGATCTTCTTGACCTCGCCGCTGATCGAAGCGGCCAGGGCCGCGGTGGCAAGGCCGAACGACAGCGCCAGCGCGGCAGTGATACGGATGATGCGGTTCATGAGAGGCTCCCTATCGTTACTTGACGGTGACCTGGCCGACCATGCCGTAGTCGCGATGGTCGGGGATCAGGCAGGAAAATTCGAACGTGCCGGCCTTGCTGAACTTCCAGAGGATCTCGGCGGTCTTGCTCGGCGCGAGGCGCACGCCATTGGGTTCGTCATGCTCCATGTGCGGATGCTTCTTCATTTCCACGGCATGCGCGAGATTCTCTTTGGTGGTGGCGAGCAGGAATTCATGGTCCTCCTTGCCGACATTGCGCAGCACGAAGCGGACTTGCTCGCCGCGTTTGACCTCGATCCTGGACGGTGCGTAATCCATCTCGCTCATGGCGATCTCGATGGTCCGTGCCGGCTTCTTCGGATCGCCGGGCTCGCCGGCCGAAAATTTGCCGTGCCCATGCTTGTCGTGGGCAAAGGCGGGTGCGGCCAAAAGCGCGGCCAGCGCGAGGGCGAGCTTGATCGTGGTCTTCATCGTGGTCTCCGGTTGGTGGTTCATCGAAACGCTCACATCTTGTGCTTCATCGGCGGACTGCCGGGTTTGTGCCGCGCCGGCTCCGGGGCAGGTGCGGCGACTTCGTAGGCGACGGTGCCTGGCGGGAATTTGTAGGGACCAGGATCGCGGTAATCGTCGCGCGCGAGGTCTTCGCGTATCTTCATCACGGTGAACATGCCGCCCATCTCGATCGGCCCGAACTGGCCGGTGCCGGTCATCATCGGCAGCGTGTTGTCGGGCGCGGGCATCTCCATGTTGCCCATCGCCATGCCGGTCGAGCCCATGGCCATGCCGTCGGGCGCGAGCTTGCCGACGGCCTTGGCGAGGTCCTTGCGCGACACGCCGATCAGGTTGCGCACGTCGTGTCCCATCGAATTCATGGTGTGGTGCGACTTGTGGCAATGGAATGCCCAGTCCCCGGGATTGTCGGCGAGCACATCGAACACCCTGATGGCGCCGACCGGGACGTCGGTGGTCGTCTCCGGGATCTGCGCGCTCTCCTGAATCCAGCCGCCATCGGTGCAGGTCACCGCGAAGCTGTGGCCATGCAAATGAATCGGATGGTTGGTCATACTGAGATTGCCGATGCGCACGCGCACCTTGTCGCCGAGCCTGACCGGCAGCGGATCGATTCCGGGAAAGACCCGCGCGTTCCAGGTCCACATGTTGAAGTCCGTCATCTCGTTGACGTGCGGCAGATAGGTGCCGGGGTCGACGCGATAGGTGCTCATCACGAACACGAAGTCGCGGTCGACGGCGCGGAAACTCGGGTCGCGCGGGTGCACGATGAACATGCCCATCATACCCATCGCCATCTGCACCATCTCGTCGGAATGCGGGTGGTACATGAAGGTTCCGCTCTTCTTCATCTCGAATTCGTAGACGAAGGTCTTGCCCGGTTCGATGTGCGGCTGGTTCAATCCGCCGACGCCGTCCATGCCGCTCGGGATGATCATGCCGTGCCAGTGCACCGTGGTGTATTCGGGCAGCCGGTTGGTGACGAAGATCCGGACCTTGTCGCCTTCGACCGCCTCGATCGTCGGTCCCGGCGACTGGCCGTTGTAGCCCCACAAATTCACCTTCATGCCCTCGGCGAATTCGCGCACCACGGGCTCGGCGACGAGATGGAATTCCTTCCAGTCGCCGTTCATCCGGAACGGCAGCGACCAGCCGTTCAGCGTGACCACGGGGCGATAGTCAGGCCCGCTGCTCGGATGCAGCGGCGGCTGCATCACCACCTTGTCCATGGTGGGTGCTTCCGGAATCGACGCGGCCTGGACGCGGCCTTGAATGGCGGATGCGCCGACAAGCGCGGCGGTGCCTAAAAATTCTCGGCGGGAAAACATCTTGGCCTCCGTCTCAGTGGCCGCCGCCTTCGGCAGGAGCTGCCGCGGCAACGGTGGTTGGATTGTCGCCAACGGCGGCGGGCAGACCGCCGCCGTTGACGGCGGTCTGCAGATCGGCCTGGGCGAGGAAGAATCTCTGCCTGGCATCGATCGCGCCGCGCAGCGCCGCGAGGCGCTGCCGCGCTTCGGTGAGCAGCGCGAAGATGTCGACCTGCATGCTGGAGAAGCGCAGCTGCATCTCCTCGGTGATGATCTTTCGCAACGGGATGATCTCGCGCTGGTAGTGGCCGGCGATGTCGTAAGTGGAGCGATAGACGCGATAGGCATCGCGCGCCTCGGACCGCACATTCACGGCCCGCTCGGTCAGGCGGTTGAAGGCGAGGTTGTAGGTCTCCGCCGCCTGACGCACGCGTACCTCACCGCCGTCGAAGATCGGAATCTGGAACTGCAGGTCGAAGCCGCGCTCGCGGAACGGCGGCCCTTCCGGATCCTGGGTGCGACGGGAGATGCCGGCGATATCGAGCAGCGTCACGAAGCGCGTCGCCTCGGTGAGGTTCAGCGCCTTCGCCAGCGCGGCCAGCTCAAGCCGCGCGATCTGCAGGTCGAGGCGATGTGCCACCGCATCGGCCTCGATCGTGGGGAGGGCCAGCGGCCGGCGCGGCAATGGCGGCAGTTGATTGGGCAGGCGGAAGTCGAGACCGTCGTCCCACAGCCCCATCTGGCGCGCCAGCTTTTCGCGCGCGCTTCCCGCCGCCTGTCGCGCACTGGCGAGGTCGGCGGTGGTCTCGGCATAGAACACCTGCTCGCGGGCCTGATCGAGCTTGTTGAGCGAGCCGGTCTCGCCGAGCTTGAGCGCGAGCTGTGCGGTCGATTCCGCCGTCGCCTTCGCGTCGGTCAGCAGCCCCACCATCTCGTTGGCGGCAACCGCACGGACATAGGCGCGGCGCACGTCCGAGGCGTGCCGCAGCGTCGCCAGCGCGGCGCGCAGCTGCGCTCCGCGGAAGCGTTCCCGAGCGATCTCGGACCGGAACGGCAGGGTGGCGAGCGCGAGGATGTCGCCGACCACCTGGCGCTCGATCTCGCTGGCGCCATTGCCGGTGATGCGAGAGACTGCGAACACCGGATTGGCCGGCAGGCTCTGCTCGACCAGCTCGGTCTCCGCCAGCGCCAGCTCGTTGTAGGCGGCCTGCAGTCCCTTGTTGTTGAGCAGCGCGATCTGCACGGCGGCGTCAACGCTGAGCGTGCGCGAGAGCAGCTGGCGGACGCGGGAATCGACCGCGGCGGCGCCCTCGGCCGAGCGCACGAAGGCGACGTCCTTGTTGATGGTCCGGCTCGTCAGATCCGAGACGTCGGTCATGCCGCCGTCGGGCGAGAACGCGGCGCAACCGGACATGCTGAGCGCTGCGATGACGAGCAGGCCTCGCGCAAGATGGGGTGTCATGGCGCGCTCCTACCGCTCTTGCTTCGGCTGCGGCGTCACCGCCTCGTTGCGGCCGCGCCAGGGTGCCGGTGTCGCAGGCCGCAGGCTGGTATAGGGCGCAATGGTCGAGCGATAGCCGACAGGCGCCACCTTCGCCGCGGGATCGGCAGGATCGGCGCTGGCGACTGTGGTCGTGGCCGGCATGCAGCCGGACATCGCCAGCGCAGCGAGGGCCAGAAGCGGCCAATGGAATAGAAGGTGTCGTCCAGCCACCACGGCTGCGGCGGATTTCGCTCCGGAAAGCGCAAGCATGATTCATCCCTGATCTGAAAGACTACAGGTTCGCGCGCGCGGCAAAGCGCGCTCGGCCCGAAATCGTCGTGTCAGATCAGGTGATGGGGGGGCGGTAGTGCTGGGGCGGTGCCGTGCTGTGCAGGCTGGCCACGAGCTCGGGCGAGCAGGTGGACATCGGTCGGAGCGGTGTTGCGACGACCGGCAGGTCGGCCGGCAACGCGCTGACGCACATCATCGCGCAGCAGGGACCGACTGTTCCCTTGCCGTCCTGATGATGCGACGCGGGCGCGTCCTGCTTGGCTTGGTGATGCTCGTGTGGCCCGGCGTGGTTGTGCGAGGCGCCATTGTGCGCATGGCCGGCCGCCATCTGATGATGGACCGGTGCGGCATATGCCTGCGGGGCCCCATCGAGGCAGGGCGCCGGGCCGCTGCCCCAGGCCAGGCTTGCCGCTGGCGCGAGCACGCAGAACAGATAGGCGAGGGCGACGATCCGCCCCACCCTGATCCGCATCGATCGTGTCAATCGCAGCAACATTCCGCCACATGCGTTCCGCGCGGCAATGTTGCACACGCTGAATGCAAACTAATGGCAAAACGCGCATTCGCCAAGAACTTATTACCGCAGCGCACCGCGCATGCCCAATATCGCGGCACGCTGCTTGACCGCGGAGCGTTCCGCGAACATGTTCCGCGCGTGCACGCGCCCAGTCATCCAGGACAAAGCCCTGATTCCTTCAGCCCTGATTCCCGTCAGGCCTGGATGCGGCTGCTCGTTGCGCTCGTGATCGGCTCGATCGGCGCCGTCGGCATGTGGGCGGTCGTGGTCGTGATTCCCGTGGTGCAGGCGGAATTCGGTGCCACACGTGGCGCCGTGTCGCTGGCCTTCACGCTGATGATGTTCGGTTTCGGGCTCGGCGGCGTGATCGCCGGCAAGATCACCGACCGGTTCGGCATCGTGTGGGCGATGGCGATCAGCATCGCCTTCCTCGGTGTCGCCAATGTGCTTGCGGGGCTGTCGACCCAGCTCTGGCAGTTCGTGGCGGCCTATTTCCTGATCGGGCTCGGCACGTCCGCGACCTTCGCGCCGTTGATGGCGGAAGCTTCGCACTGGTTCGAGCGCTATCGCGGACTGGCCGTGACCATCGTCGCGAGCGGCAATTACGTGGCCGGCACGATGTGGCCGCCGATCGTGAGCTGGGGCACCCAGGAGATCGGCTGGCGCTACACCCATATCGGCATCGCCATCGTCTGCGCCAGCACGATGGCGCTTCTGGTTCTCGTCCTGCGTGCGCAGATGGGCGACGACAAGGTCCACGATCACGCCAATGCACCGCCGCCGCGGGTCGATCTCAAGCTCTCGACCAATGCGCTGACGGTGCTGCTCTCGATCGCCAGCATCTCTTGCTGCGTCGCCATGGCGATGCCGCAGGTGCATATCGTCGCCTATTGCGGCGACCTCGGCTATGGCGTGGCGCGCGGCGCGGAGATGCTCTCGCTGATGATGGGCTGCGGCATCGTCAGCCGCATCGGCTCCGGTTATCTCGCCGACAAGATCGGCGGCATCTGGACGCTGCTGGTGGGATCGCTGGCGCAGGGCTTTGCGCTGGTGTTCTATCTTTTCTTCGACAGCCTCACCTCGCTCTATCTGATTTCCGCGATGTTCGGCCTGTTCCAGGGCGGCATCGTGCCGAGCTACGCGATCATCGTGCGCGAGGCGATGCCGGCGAGCGAAGCCGCAACCCGCGTCGGCATCGTGATCTTCGCCTCGGTGTTCGGCATGTCGTTTGGCGGCTGGGTGTCGGGCCTCATCTTCGATGCGACCGGCTCCTATGCAGCGGCGTTCGCCAACGGCGTGGCGTGGAACGCGCTCAATATCGGCATTGTCGTGCTGCTCTTGATCCGCTCGCGGATGAGCGCGGTGAAGGCCGGGCCGGGTTTTGCCACTTAGGTCGCTATCACGCAGTAGCCATGATCCTGTGGCCGCCGCCCGCTAGCGCTTGCGCTTCAGGGCAGGCTTCGCAGGCTTGGCGACGGTGCGCGTCTTCGCTGTCCTAACAGGCTGCATGCGCAGGCCATCGACGAACACATCGAGCAGGCGCAGCACCGACGCTTGCCAGCCGGGCTGGTCGTGCATGTAGCACATCCCAAAAAATGCCCGCAGCAAATCCTCCGGGCTGACATCGCCGCGCATCTCGCCTGCCACGACCGCGCGGTCGAGCAGCGAGCCGATCGCCTTGGTCAGGCGATCCATCGAGAACGCCGCGAGCTCCGATGAACTCTGCACCGCGAGCGCCAGGGCAGCCATCATCCCCTTCTTGGTGGCAACGAACTCGACACCTGAACGCAGCCAGCGCCTGAGCGCATCGACCGGGTCCTTCGCAGTCTTCAACTGCTCGGCAAGCTCGCTGAGCTGCTCGACCTCGCGCCGGTACACCGCCTCGAACAGATCCTCGCGCGTCGGGAAGTGCCGATAGAGCGTGCCGATACCGACGCCGGCGCGTTTCGCCACAGCCTCGAGGCTCGCCTCTGGCCCGCCCGCGCTGAACACGGCTTTCGCCGCTTCGAGCACGCGCTCGCGATTGCGCACGGCGTCGGCGCGGGGCTTTCGGGTCTGGTCGGCGTGGTCGTCCATGTCAGGCAATGTAGATCACGAATTGGTTAGATTGAACCCTCGTTGAACCCGGAAGCGGCTGCATCGCGTTGGTGACGCACGGGCTTTTGACGAATTCCAAATATTTTCCCGTGACCCTTGTTAAGCGGAGGGTGCCTCCGTATTTTCGTTCATGTGCCCGACCCGCTTCATGTCGGGGGCGGCACGCAATCGACGGCGGCCATGGCGATGGCGCGCTGCGCGATCACTCATGTCCATATCTGATCGGAGCCTTGTATGAACCACTCCATCAGCCTCACCGTGAACGGTGCGCGGCGCGACTTCGTCCTCGACGATCCGCGCGTCACGCTGCTCGATCTCCTGCGTGAGCGCGTCCATCTCACCGGAACCAAGAAGGGATGCGACCGCGGTCAGTGCGGTGCCTGCACCATTCTGGTCGACGGCAAGCGCATCAACTCCTGCCTCGCGCTCGCCATCAGCCATGACGGCGCCGACATCCTCACCATCGAGGGCGTGGCGCGCGGCGACCAGCTTCATCCCGTGCAGGCCGCCTTCATTGCCCATGACGGCTTCCAGTGCGGCTTCTGCACGCCCGGCCAGATCATGAGCGCGATCGGCATGATGAGCGAGGCGCAGGCCGGCAACGATCCCGAGCGCATCCGCGAATGCATGAGCGGCAATCTCTGCCGCTGCGGCGCCTATGCCGGCATTGTCGATGCCGTGCTCGACGCGCAAGGACAGATGGACGAAACCAACCAGAGGCGTTCGGCATGAAACAGTTCGATTATGTCAGGCCCGCGACGGTTGCTGAAGCCGTTGCCGCGGCGGCCCAGCCGGGCGCCGTCTATCTTGCCGCCGGCACCAATCTGCTCGATCTGATGAAGGGCAATATCAGCCGTCCGGATCGTCTCGTCGACGTCACCCATCTCGAAGGGCTCGACGGCATCGAGCGCCTCGCCGACGGCGGCATACGCATCGGCGCCTTGGTGGGCAACGCCGATCTTGCGCACGATGCGGAATTCGCGAGGTCCTATCCGGCCGTTGCCGAAGCGCTGCTCTCCGGTGCGTCCGCGCAGCTGCGCAACGCCGCGACCGTCGGCGGCAATCTCCTGCAACGGACGCGCTGCGCCTATTTCTACGACACCGCCAGCCGGTGCAACAAGCGCGAGGCCGGCAGCGGCTGCGACGCCCGCGACGGCGAGAACCGCGGCCATGCCGTGCTCGGCTGGAGCGAGAGCTGCATCGCGACGCACCCTTCTGATTTCTGCGTGCCGCTGGTCGCGCTCGATGCCATCGTCGAGATCGAGGGCAAAAATGGCCGGCGCGAGATCGCGCTCGACGAGCTGCACCGCCTGCCCGGCGACACGCCCGATCGCGAATCCGTGCTCGAGCCCGGCGATCTCATCGTCGCAGTGCGCCTGCCGCCGGCGGCGCGCGGCTTTGCTGCGCATGCGCGCTACCTCAAGGTCCGCGAGCGCACCTCCTACGCTTTCGCCGTCGTATCGGCTGCAGCCGCATTGCGGATCGAGAAAGGCAAGATCGTGGAAGCGCGGCTCGCGCTCGGCGGCGTCGCCGCGAAGTCCTGGCGTGCCCGCGCCGCGGAGGACGTTCTCAGGAACGTTGCGCCGACGGCCGACGCCTTCCAGGAAGCCGCCTGGCGCGCTCTTACCGACGCCAAGCCGTCCGGCGACAACGCCTTCAAGATCGAGCTCGCACGCCGCATCGTGGTGCGCGCGCTGACCCTCGCCGCGGCCGGCACGCCCGCGCGCCTGCCGGCGCTGCCGGCTTCTCCCTTTGCCGCGATCCCCGGAGTTATCCATGCCTGAGCTCAACCTGACCAGTGCGCCCGCCCATCTGCGCCACGGCTCGAATATCGGCCAGCCGCTGACCCGTCGCGACGGCATTCTCAAGGTCAAGGGGCAGGCGACCTACGCTGCCGACAATCACCCGCCTGGCATGCTGTTTGCGGTGATGGCCGTGTCCAGCATCGCGCGCGGTCGTGTGACTTCGCTTGATGTCGATGCCGCCAAGCGCCATCCCGGTGTGGTCGACGTCATGACGTCGGACCACAAACCGGCTCTCGCGATCGATCCCGAGATCAAGACAAATCCGTTCGTCTTCCGGATGGAGGTGTTGCAGACCAACGAGGTCCGCTACGCCAACCAGCCGATTGCGGTGGTGATCGCGGAGACGTTGGAGGCTGCAACCGAAGGCGCCGCGCTGCTGGCGCCGCGTTACGAGGCGCTGCCTGCGCTGGTCGGCCTCGATGCCGGCGAGAGCTTTGTGCCGCCCGTCGTCGGCGTTGGCAATCCGTCCGAGCATCATCATGGGGACATCGAGGCAGGGCTTGCTTCGGCCGAGAAGCGGATCGACGTCGTCTATGAGACGCCGCCGCAATATCACAACGCGATGGAGCCGCATGGGATCGTGGCGCATTGGGACGGCGACAGGCTGTCGGTGGACATGCCAACCCAGGGTCTGATGCTCTCGCTGGCGCGGATCGCCGAGTTGTTCGGCATCGCGCATGACAAGATTCATATTCGCAGCCCGTTTCTCGGGGGCGGCTTCGGCTCCAAGGGGTTGATGGCCGGGCCGCAGGTGCTCGGCGTCATGGCCGCCAAGCTGGTCGGCAAGCCGGTCAAGCTCGTGCTGCGCCGCGAGCAGATGTATGGGCCGGTCGGCCATCGCGCACCGACGCGCCAGCGCCTGCGCATCGGCGCGGATGGAGAGGGGCGTTTGACCGCGCTCGATCATCATGCGAGGACCGTGTCGAGCACGTTCGACGATTTCTACGAGCCCGCAGCCGACGCCTCGCACACACTCTATGCGGCGCCTGCGATCCGCACCTCGCATGACGCCGTGCGCGTCAATACCGGCACGCCGCTGTTCATGCGCGCGCCCGGCGAGGCGACCGGCTCGATTGCGCTGGAGAGCGCGATCGACGAGATGGCCTGGGCCTGCGGCATGGATCCGCTCGCCTTCCGCCAGAAGAAGAACTATGCCGAGGTCGAGCCGATCAGCGGCAAGCCGTTCTCCTCAAAGGCGTTGCGCGCCTGTTACGAGCAGGGCGCGGCGCGCTTCGGCTGGGCGAAGCGTTCGCTGCAGCCGCGGCAGATGCGCGACGATGCCGGGCTGCTGGTCGGTTGGGGCATGGGCACGGCGACCTTTCCGGCGCTGATGTTCCAGGCGGAAGCGCGCGCAGCGATCCGCCGCGACGGTTCAGGCGTGATGGAGATCGGTGCGCACGACATGGGGCAGGGCGCCTGGACCGCGCTGGCCCAGATCGCGGCCGACGAACTCGGGCTCGATATCGACCGCGTCGCGTTCAAGGCCGGTACGTCCGATTTGCCCGATGCCGGCATTGCCGGCGGCTCCGCGCATACGGCAACCGCGGGTGCCGCGATCCACAGCGCGGGCGCGGCCGTGATCGCAAAGCTCGCCGATCTCGCTACCACTGACGAGCATTCGCCGCTGTTCGGCGCCGGCAATGCCGGCGTGATCGCGCGCGAGGGAAGGCTGGTCCGACGCGACGATGAGAGCCGCAGCGAGAGCTATTCCGAGATCCTGGCGCGCGCCGGCGTTGCCGAGGTCGAGGCGCGCGGCACCGGTGCGCCGAATCCCGCGGCGATGGAGCAATACGCGATGCATTCACATGGCGCGGTGTTCGCTGAGGTGAAGGTCGATCCCGATCTCGGCCAAATCCGCGTCAGCCGCATGGTCGGCGCCTTCGCAGCCGGCCGCATCGTCAACCCGCGCATGGTGCAAAGCCAGCTGTTCGGCGGCATGATCTGGGGCCTGTCCTTTGCGCTGCACGAGGAAGCGATCACCGACCGGCGCACCGGCCGCATCATGAATGCCAATCTCGGCGAGTACCACGTTCCCGTGAATGCCGACGTGCCGCCGCTCGACGTCATCACGGTCGAGGAGCACGATCCGCACGTCAATGCGCTCGGCATCAAGGGCGTCGGCGAAATCGGCATCACCGGCAGCGCCGGCGCGGTCGCCAACGCGGTCTGGCACGCGACCGGCGTGCGTGTGCGCCGTTTTCCGATTCGAATCGAGGAGTTGTTGACGCAGCGTTGAGACGGCGGGCGGGGCGAGATCTTCTCGCTCCGCTGCGTAGGTCTAAAGCGCGATGAGATTTGGATGAACCATCATCGCGCTTTAGGTTGTTGTTTGCGCATGATCTTTTCCGAGAACCGCTTCGCACTTTTCCGGATCATGCTCTAGAACGTCGGCGGCGTGCAGGCCGAGATCACTTCGCACGGCTTGCCGCCGACGCAGCGGAAACGGTGCGGGCGGCGGCTCTCGAAATAATAGGCGTCGCCCGGATTGAGGATGCGGCGCTCGTCCTCGACGGTGACCTCGAGCTTGCCCGAGATCACGATGCCGCCTTCCTCGCCGTCATGGACGAGGTGCACGCGCCCGGTGTCGCTGCCGGGCTCGTAACGCTCCTTCAGAATCTGGAGGCTGCGGCCGAACAGATTGTCGCCGACCTGGCGATACGAGATCGGCTTCTTGCCAACCTCCGTCAGCTCGTCCGCGCGGTAGAAGATCTTGCGCCGCGACTCCGGCTCCAGCGCGAAGAACTCGGCGAGCCCCATCGGGATGCCGTCGAGGATGCGCTTGAGGGCGCCGACCGAGGGGTTCATCTGGTTGGATTCGATCAGCGAGATCGTCGAATTGGTGACGCCGGCACGCCTGGCCAGCTCGCGCTGCGACAGCTTGTGGCGCGCCCGGATGAATCGCAGCCGTCCACCGATGTCGACGCTCATGTTCCGGTCCTTGCCCTGGTCCTGTGTTGCAGGTGATGCGGATCGCGCAAATATGGTCTAATCGCCCCAGTGAAATCAATGGGTTGCGGCGAGGCAGAAAAGGACTTGTTGCGCTTTCCAAGCCGTGGCTCTGCTAGCAGGTCAGCAAAGGAGCGCGGCCGTGACCCTTCATCAGATTCCGAACACTATCAAGACCGACTCGTTCTGGATGCCGTTCACGGCCAACCGGCAGTTCAAGAAGGCGCCGCGCCTGTTCTCCTCGGCCGAGGGCATGCACTACACCACCGTCGACGGCCGCAAGGTGATCGACGGCTCCGCCGGCCTCTGGTGCGTCAATGCCGGCCACGGCCGCAAGCAGATCGCCGCCGCGGTCGAGCGTCAGCTCATGACGCTGGACTTTGCGCCGTCGTTCCAGATGGGCCATCCGCTCGCATTCGACTTCGCCGAGCGGCTCGCCGAGATCGCGCCGAAGGGCCTCGACCGCATCTTCTTCACCAACTCCGGCTCCGAGTCGGTCGACACCGCACTGAAGATCGCGCTCGCCTATCACCGCGCCAACGGCCAGGCCAGCCGCACCCGCCTGATCGGTCGCGAGCGCGGCTATCACGGCGTCGGCTTCGGCGGCACCTCGGTCGGCGGCATGGTCGCCAACCGCCGCGCCTTCGCAACCCTGCTGCCGGGCGTCGATCACATCCGACACACCCACGATCTCACCCGCAACGCCTTCGCCAAGGATCAGCCCGAGCACGGCGCCGAGCTTGCCGACGATCTCGAACGCCTCGTGGCCTTGCATGGCGCCGAGACCATCGCCGCCGTCATCGTCGAGCCGGTCCCGGGGTCGACCGCCGTGCTGCCGCCGCCGAAGGGCTACCTGCAGCGCCTGCGCGAGATCTGCGACAAGCACGGCATCCTCCTGATCTTCGACGAGGTCATAACCGGCTTCGGCCGCCTCGGCACGCCGTTCGCCGCCAATTTCTTCGGCGTCACGCCGGACATGATGACCACCGCCAAGGGCATCACCAACGGCACCATCCCCTGCGGCGCGGTTTTCGCGCACCGCAAGGTGCACGACGCCATGATGATCGGCCCGGAAAATGTCATGGAGCTGTTTCACGGATACACTTATTCCGCGCATCCGACCGCCTGCGCCGCCGGCATCGCGACGCTCGACATCTACAAGGACGAAGGCCTGCTGACGCGCGGTGCGTCGATCGCCGAATACTGGCGCGATGCGCTGCATTCGCTCAAGGGCCTGCCGAACGTCATCGACATCCGCAATTGCGGCCTGATGGGCGCAGTCGAGCTGTCGCCGCGCGACGGTGCTGTCGGTGCGCGCGGCTACGACGTCATGGTCGACTGCTTCAATCGCGGACTGTACTTCCGCATGAGTGGCGATAGCTTCGCGCTGTCGCCGCCGCTGATCGTCGAAAAGAGCCACATCGACGACATCGTCTCGATTCTCGGCGACGCCATCAAGCGGGTGGCCTGATAATTGCTCTCGCCGTTGCGAGTTGTTTCCTTGCAGCGGCGAGCGTGATGCCGCGGGAGTTGGACCAAGCGTGAAAGTTCTGATCCTCGGCAGCGGTGTCATCGGTGTCACCTCTGCCTACTACCTCGCACGTGCCGGCCACGAGGTGACGGTCGTCGACCGTCAGCCGGAGCCGGCGCTCGAGACCTCCTTCGCCAATGCCGGCGAGGTGTCGCCCGGCTATTCCTCGCCCTGGGCCGGCCCCGGCGTGCCGGTGAAGGCGGTGAAGTGGCTGCTGATGAAGCACGGCCCGCTGGTGATCCGGCCGAAGCTCGACCCCGTCATGTGGGTCTGGCTGCTCAAGATGCTGCGCAACTGCACCAGCGCGCGGTACGCAGTCAACAAGAGCCGGATGATCCCGATCGCGGAATACAGCCGCGACTCCTTGCGCGACCTGCGACGCGACATCGGCTTTCAATATGACGAGCGCGCGCAAGGCACGCTGCAGCTGTTCCGCTACCAGGCGCAGCTCGACGGCACGGCCGAGGACATCGCCGTGCTCAAGCAGTACGGCGTTCCGTTCGAAGTGCTGAGCCGCGAGGGCTGCATTGCGGTGGAGCCGGCGCTATCGGGCGTGAAGGAAAAATTCGTCGGCGGGCTTCGACTGCCGCAGGACGAGACCGGCGACTGCCACATGTTCACGCAGGCACTGGCCAAGCATGCCGAGGCGCTCGGCGTGCGCTTCATGTTCAACACCTCGATCGACCGCATCGTCACCGACGGTGCGCGCGTCAGCGGCGTGATGACCGGTGCCGGCACGTTGCAGGCCGATAGCTATGTGCTCGCGCTCGGCAGCTGGTCGTCGCGGCTGGTGGCCCCGCTCGGCATTTCGCTGCCGGTCTATCCGGTGAAGGGCTATTCGATCACGGTGCCGATCAAGGACGCCTCCGGCGCGCCGGAATCCACCGTGATGGACGAGAGCTACAAGGTCGCGATCACGCGCCTCGGCAATCGCATCCGCGTCGGCGGCACCGCGGAAATCTCCGGCTATTCGGACAAGCTCTACGATGCGCGCCGTGCCACGCTGGACCATTCCTTGACCGATCTGTTCCCGCGCGGCGGCGATCTTTCCAAGGCGACGTTCTGGAGCGGCCTGCGTCCGATGACGCCGGACGGCCCACCGGTGATCGGTCCGACGCAGTACGGCAACCTCCACCTCAACACCGGCCACGGCACGCTCGGCTGGACCATGTCCTGCGGTTCGGGACGCGTGCTCGCGGATACGCTGTCCGGCAAGAAGCCGGACATCGACGTGAGTGCGCTGTCGGTGGAGCGGTATAAGCACCGGTTCGGGTAAGACTCTCTCCGCGTCATTGCGAGCGAAGCGAAGCAATCCAGGATCTTTCCGCGGAGACAGCCTGGATTGCTTCGTCGCAAGGGCTCCTCGCAATGACGAGGTGGAGGCAGCGCGCGTCCAAATCCATCACCGTACCCTCGGCGCAGCGGTCCGCGCGTCAATGCCGCTTGCGGCGCGCGGACATAATCCGAGCGACGTGGCCGTCATCGCCGTACATCGCGTCCCACACATTGATGCCGGATGCCCACGATCTGATCCAGTCTTCGAAACTGGGCGAATCCTCGAAGAATGCGTCGGTCCAGTCGTCGCCATCGTGATCGTTGGGATCAAAAATCCGCATCCGGAAATCCGGATCGAGACATTCGATGCAAGAATAGATCGCGCATCCCCAATGGCTGATCGGCAGTAGGCCATCCGGCCACGCCAGCTCAGGCGCACTGCGAAACGCGTCATAGATCTCAACAACGGTCTTGCCGGTATCGTCGGCAACGCCGTTTGTTAATCCGATGAATCCGTATCCGGGGCCGAAGCCGCCATTCCCGATCTCGGCATAGATTCGCTTCAAGAGAGGCGGCAGCCGGAAGCGAAGGTACTCTTCGTCGGAGGCTATATCGCTGGGATTGCTGGGAATCAGCTCTTGGCTCGGAGGTCGGCCCAGATCGGTGACTTTCGTCTTCAGCCGCTGTCGGATCGCAGCGATGATGAGGTCATCCATCGGCGGTTTTCCCTTGCCTCGCGGCTCTCACATTATGCCAGCGGGTGCAGCGTCGGCAATCTACCCCGCCCCCGTCACGCAATTCACCCAGAGCACCACGGCCTTCGCATCCTCGGCCGGGTTTGAAAACCGGTGGGGTCTGCGGCTCGCAAACCGGAAGCTGTCGCCGGTCTTCAGCGACCAGGTCTCGCTGTCCACCGTCAGCATCATCTCGCCCTCGAGCACGAGCCCGGCTTCCTCGCCGTCATGGGTGTAGAGCTCGTCGCCCGTGGAGCCGCCCGGCTCCAGATGCACCAGGAAGAGGTTGAGCTTGTTGTCGGTGCTCGCCGGGCTCAGCAGCTGCTTGGACACGCCGGTGCGCCAGAGCTTCAGCTCGGGGCGTTGCGATCCCCGCGTCACGACCTGATCGGATGCTCCATCGGCGCTCGGACTTGCACCGAACAGGGCGGCGATGCCGACGCCGAGCACGTCGGCCAGCGTGGCCAGGACCCGCAGGGACGGTGACGACAGGCCGCGCTCGATCTGGCTGAGGAAGCCGATCGAAAGCTCCGTGCGCGCCGCGACCGTCTCCAGCGAGAACTGCCTGGCGCGCCGGAGATCCCGGATGCGGCGGCCGACTTCGACGTCCATCGCGGGCTCGGCCTTATTGATCACGGCCTTGGCCCTCACCCGCTTCGCCGGCTTTGCGGCGACCGGTTTGCGCATTCTTTTGCCACCGCTCACGTCAAACCGCTTCCTTCATGTGCATGAAAACTACTTGCATCGTTCGCGAAAGTGTGACCAAATTTTCATATTGGTGAAAATAGGCCGAAACGGCTTGGCCCGCAATGTCTGATCACGACATGCGCGAAACGCCGTCACCGGCCAGACCCAAAGGGGGATGCGATGAAGCGTTTTGGTCTGGCCGCGATCGCGGCGCTTGCTCTGGCCGTGGTGCCGGCTTCGGCGCAGCAGGCGCTGAAGGTCGGCTCGACGCCGACAGGCATTCCCTTCACCTTCCTGGACACCAAGACCAACACCATCCAGGGCATCATGGTCGATCTCATCACCGAGATCGGCAAGGACGCCGGCTTCAACGTCCAGATCGAGCCGATGCAGTTCTCGGCGCTGATCCCGTCGCTGACCTCGAGCAAGATCGACATCATCGCGGCTGCGATGTTCATCACGCCGCCGCGGAAAGAGGTCGTCGACTTCTCCGATCCGATCTATACCTACGGCGAAGGGCTGGTGGTGCCCAAGGGCGACACCAAGGCTTACGCCACGCAAGACGATTTGAAGGGCGAGACGGTCGGCGCTCAGGTCGGCACCGCCTTCGTCGATGCGCTGAAGAAGTCCGGCCTGTTCGCGGACGTCAAGGCCTACGACACCATTCCCGACATCCTGCGCGACGTGAACACCGGCCGTCTCAAGGCCGGCTACGCCGATTATCCGATCCTCGCCTACAATCTGAAGCAGGGCGGCTTCCCCGAGGTGCGCCTCGTCGACGGCTACAAGCCCGTCACCGTCGGCTCGGTCGGCATCGGCGTGCGCAAGGGCGAGACGGCGCTGCTCGGCAAGATCAATGCCTCGCTCGCGAAGCTGAAGGCCAACGGCACCATCGACAAGATCCTCGATAAATGGGGCCTGAAGGCGCAAGGTTGATCGCCAGAGGCCAGGCTATCAGATGAAAGGCTTTTGGCGCGACGCCGCCGAGTTCTTCCCGATTCTGCTGAACGGCGTCGCGCTGACGATCGTCGTCACCATCGGCTCGCTGCTGCTGTCCACGGTGCTGGGCCTCGTCTGGGCGATGATGCGGGTCTCCGGCATCAAGGCGCTGTCGATGCTCAGCGCCAGCCTGATCAACGTGATCCGCGGCATCCCCATCATCGTGCTGTTGTTCTACCTTTACTTCGTGATGCCCGATCTCGGCGTCACCTTGTCGGCCCTGCAGGCCGCGATACTCGGGCTCGGCATCGCCTATTCGGCCTATCAGGCCGAAAATTTCCGCGCCGGCATCGAGGCGATCGACAAGGGGCAAATCGAGGCGGCGCAGTCGATCGGCATGGGCTGGTGGCTGACCATGCGCCGCGTGGTGCTGCCGCAGGCGGTGCGCATCGTGCTGCCGCCTTACGGCAACGTCATGATCATGATGCTGAAGGATTCCTCGCAGGCTTCCACCATCACGGTCGCCGAGCTCGCGCTGCAGGGCAAGTTGATCGCGTCCTCGACCTTCAAGAACACCAGCGTGTTTACGCTGGTGGCGCTGATGTATCTCACCATGAGCATTCCCCTGATCCTGCTGGTCCGTCACTTCGAGAAGCGGGCCGGCAAGCGATGATCGAGCTGAAGGACATCCACAAGAGCTTTGGCAAGGTCGAGGTGCTCAAGGGCATCAATGCGAAGGTCGAAAAGGGCGAGGTGGTCTGTATCGTCGGTCCTTCCGGCTCCGGCAAGTCCACCATCCTGCGCTGTATCAACGGGCTCGAGAGCTACGATCGCGGCGAGATCAGCGTCGAGGGATTGAAGGTCGACCGCGATGCGCCGTCGATCGTGGCCATCCGAACCCAGGTCTCGATGGTGTTCCAGCGCTTCAACCTGTTCCCGCATCGCACGGTCCTTGAGAACGTCGTCGAAGGGCCGCTCTATGTGAAGAAGGAGCCCCGTGCGCAAGTGCTGGAGCGCGGCCGCGCCCTGCTTGCCCAGGTCGGGCTTGCAGAGAAGGCCGATGCACATCCGCCGCAGCTCTCCGGCGGCCAGCAGCAGCGCGTCGCGATCGCGCGGGCGCTGGCGATGCAGCCAAAAGCCATCCTGTTCGACGAGCCGACCTCGGCGCTCGATCCTGAACTGGTCGGCGACGTTCTTGGCGTGATGCGCAAGCTCGCCGACGACGGCATGACGATGGTCGTCGTCACCCACGAGATGGGATTTGCCCGCGATGTCGCCGACCGTGTGCTGTTCATCGATGGCGGAATCATCGTCGAGCAGGGGCCGGCCAAGGCGCTGCTCAACCAACCCCAGCATCCGCGCACGCAGGATTTTTTGCGGCGTGTGCTGCATCCGCTCTGACCGGTCCTTGCCATGCCTGCGCGCCTCCCTCTGCCGCCTTCTGTCTATGCCGACACCGCCGTCGCGCCGGTCACCGCGCCGCCGCTCGACGTCGACAAGAATGTCTCCGTCGCGATCGTCGGCGGCGGCTACACCGGCCTCTCCACGGCATTGCATCTGGCAGAGCAGGGCGTCGAGGCGCTTGTGCTGGAGGCGCAGGAGCCCGGCTGGGGCGCGTCCGGCAACAATGGCGGCCACACCAACCCCGGGCTGAAGCACGACCCTGATCAAATCGAGGCGGATTTCGGCGCGGAACTCGGCCGCCGCATGATCGACTTCTCCTATGGCACCACGAATTTCACCCACGATCTGATCCGACGTTACCAGATTCCGTGCGAGGCACGGCAGAACGGCACGCTGCGCGCGGCCTATCACGAGGCCAGCGCTGCGGCGATCGAACAGACCGCGCAGCAATGCATCCGCCGCGGCATGCCGGTGACCTACCTGAACCGCGAGCAACTGCGCGAGATGACCGGCACCGACCGCTACATCGGTGCCATGCTGGATACCCGCGGCGGCGATCTGCATCCGCTCAGCTATGCCCGCGGCCTTGCGCGCGCCGCGATTTCGGCAGGCGCGAAGGTCTTTGGCGAGACACCGGCATTGTCACTGCGCCGCGACGGCTCGCGCTGGCGCATCGAGACGCCGCGCGCCGTGGTCCATGCGGACAAGGTCCTGCTCGCGACCAACGGTTTCACCGACGATCTCTGGCCCGCGCTCCGCCGCACCATCGTGCCGGTGTTTTCCTCGATCGCCGCCACCGCGCCGTTGTCGGACGAGGTGGCTCGTTCGATCATGCCGACGCGTCCGGTGCTCTACGAGAGCGGCCACATCACGGTCTATTATCGCATCGATCAGCACAATCGTCTGTTGATGGGCGGCCGAGGCCCGATGCGCTGGATCAACTCGCCGTCCGACGTCGCCTATCTCATGCGCTATGCCGAGCGGCTGTGGCCGCAGCTCAAGGGCGTGGCCTGGACGCATGGTTGGAACAGCCGGCTCGCCATCACCGGGGATCATTATCCCCACGTGCACGAGCCCGCAGAGAACATCCTGATCTCGCTCGGCTGCAATGGCCGTGGCGTCGCGCTCTCGACCGCGATGGGAGCGCAGCTCGCGCGCCGGCTGATCGGCGGCCCCAAGGCCGAGATCGATATGCCCGTCACCGGCATCAAGCCGATCCCGATGCACGCATTCTGGCCGGTCGGGGTGACGACCGCGGTGATCGCGGGCCGCGTGCGCGACCGGCTCGGCATATGAGAAGGCGCCGCCCCGTCAGGGGGCGACGCCTTGCATGCGATTCGGATAGAGCCTCAGCAGCGGCCCTGCTTCCATAGGCCCGGCGGGCAGCTGTAACCGCGCCAGCCGACCTTGCGTCCGCGCGACCATCCGGGCGGCGTGCCATGATAATGATGGCCTATCTTATGACCGTGACCATGACCGTGTCCGTGACCGCCGCCATGGCCGCCCTTGGCCAATGCAGGGCTGGTCAATGTAAAGCCGGCTGCAATGATCAGCGACGCGGCGAGCGCAAGTTTCTTCATCATGTCCTCCACTGGGGCGAGCGCATTTGTCCGTTGAGCGAACGAACTATGCGCAGCTAAGTTCCCTGCGAATGTGGAGGAGTCGTGACGCTCGCCTGGATGCGTAGTCGCGCGAGTGCTCAACGCGCGCTGGCAACAACTCGGATGTGGACTCAGCCTTCTGCGACCGCGTCAGCCCAAGGTTGAAAGATCTCGACCGCGCCAAAATTCGTATCGCCCTCGCGCATCACCACGCTCGGGCAGGCGAATTTCTGCGGCAAGGCCTGCACGCGGGTCTCTTCATAGTCGAAGCGCGCGGCGAGTGTCTTGCGCACGTCCTCCGGCAGTCGAGCATCGCCGATCACGACCGCACCCTCGCTGGCGTCGATACGCGGCTGGTGAATGGCCGCGTCGAGATCCATGCCGAAATCCATCGCGAAGGAGACGAGCTGCATCACGGAGGGCAGGATGCGGCGTCCGCCGGATGCGCCGACGGCGAGACGCTTGCCATCCTTCGTCTCGACGATGACAGGCGTGTAGTTGCAAAGGCAGCGCTTGCCGGGCGCGAGCGAGTTGGTCGTGCCGGGCGTCGGGTCGAACCACATGATGCCGTTGTTCATGGCGACGCCGGTGTGCGGCGTCACATATCTCGAGCCGAAGGACGAGAGCAGCGTCTGCGTCACCGCGGCGATGTTGCCGTGCCTGTCGACCACGGAGAAATGCGTGGTGCAGGCGGGCGCCAGGTATTCGGCACCGAGCGAGCGCTTGCCGTCGGCATCGCCCATGTCCTTGAGCCGCTCGCGGAAGGCGGCCTGCAGAGCAAGAGCGTATTCGACATAGGCGGCCGCGTCCGGCGCGCTTGCCGGATTCAGGCTCTGCTGCAACAGCCGCAGCGCGTGCGCCATGGTGGGCCCGGCCGTGAGCTCGGGCGTCGCATATACCTTGCCGTCGCGATACGGGATCGCCAGCGGCTCGCGCACATGCGCGCGGAAGGCGGCGAGGTCCTCGACCGACAGCGACCCGCCATCGGCCTTGATGTCGGAGGCGATGCTCCTGGCGAGGTCACCCTGGTAGAAATCGCGCGGCCCGGCCTCGGCAAGATGCGACAGCGTCGCTTTCAGCGTGTCCTGCGGCAGGCGCGTCTCGGCCTTGATGCCCCATGGCGCGGTCGGCGGCAGCCCGTCTTTCAGGAATGCCGCCGCGCTGGCGGGGTAGCGCCTGAGATCGGCGGCCGAGCCCGAGATCGTCACCGTGGTCCACCAATCGACCAGCAGGCCTTCACCGGCGAGCCTGGCTGCCGGCGCGACCAGATCCTTCCACGGCATCTTGGCGTAGCGGCGATGCGCCTCCTCCATCCCGGCGACGACGCCGGGCACGGCAATCGAGCCGGGGCCATGGATGTTGCGATCATCCTTCACCCGCGGCCAGGGGAAGAGATCGGAAGCAGCGCCTTCGCCGCTAAGCGGATAGTCGGCCAAGCGGAGGCTTTGCGGCGCGCACATGCCATAGTCGATCACCTCGGTGCGATTTTCCTTGGCGCGGTAGAGCACCATCGCACCGCCGCCGCCGATACCGCTGTTCCAGGGCTCCAGAACGTTCAGCGCCATGGTCGTTGCCACGATCGCGTCCACGCAGTCGCCGCCTGCGGCGAGCACCTGCGCCCCGACTTCGGCCGCCCGCCGCGATTGCGAGGCGACAATGCCGCCTTTGGACGTGACTGCGGGTTTGCGGACGATTTGGTTGAGGCTGAACTGATGAGGCATGATGTCGTCTTGTGTGCTGCGTTGACGTCGGGGCTCTGCATTGGCGGAGCGCGCGGACAATGGCACATTGCGGACAACGAGAACATCGAAAGGGAGACGCGACATGGCAGGTGTGAAACAGGCGCGGGATGGCGCGGTCGGAATCCTGACGCTCGACGAACCGGCCAGCCTGAACGCGATGACGCCGGACCTGCTCGGCGCACTCGCCGCGGCCATCGGCGAGATGACGCAGGACGAAGGCATCCGCGCCCTGATCCTCACCGGCGCCGGGCGCGGTTTTTGCTCGGGACAGAATTTGAAAGCATCGGAGGCGCTCGGCGAAGACATCGCGGCCGGCGTCATGCGCTTCTACTGGCCGGCCTTCAGGGCGCTGCGCGAATGCCGGGTGCCCGTCGTCGTCGCCGTCAATGGCGTCGCTGCCGGCGGCGGCTTCAGTCTTGCGATGGCCGGCGACATGATCGTCGCGGCCCGGTCGGCGAGCTTCATCCAGGTGTTCAGCCGCATCGCTCTGGTGCCGGATCTCGGCTCGACCTGGCTGCTGCCACGGTTGATCGGCCGGCAGCGCGCGCTCGAGCTGATGCTGCTGAACGAGCCGCTCACGGCCGAACGTGCCGAGGAGATCGGCCTGGTGCGGCAGGTGGTCGACGATGCCATGCTGATGGAGGAGGCGCTCGCCCTGGCGCGCCGCCTCGCCGACGGCCCAACGCGCGCTTTGGTGGCAACGCGCCTGCTCGTCGATGAGAGCGAGCATGCGACCTACGAAGCGCAGTTCCGCCGCGAGATCGAACTGCAGGCCGTGGTTCGCAAGACCGCCGATGCGATCGAAGGCCGCAATGCCTTCGTCGAGAAGCGCAAGGCCAGGTTTACCGGGCGGTGAGGGGCGGCACACTCGCCCCACTCATCTCGCCCGGGCTTGTCCCGCCTGCGTAGCCGAAGCCAGCGAAGGCCCGGGCATCCACGTCTTTGAATCGCTCCAAAAACGTGAATGGCCGGGACAAGCCCGGCCATGACGAAGGAGAGACTGAGATTAACGAGGAAGCAGCGCAGCCGCAGTCCGTCAGAGCGCGCGGTTCACTCGGCTGGCCTGGTACTTGGCGCGCCATTTCGGGCCAGGTCCGCGCATGTAGTGAAGCTCGGGGCGGTACGGATTGCCTGCGACCTTCATCAAGGTCTGCCATCTGGCGGCGACGAAGTTCAGAGGCTGGCGGAGCAGGCTCAAGGAAGCGATCAGCATGGCATCACCTCAATGGGGCTTGCCGAGCATGGCGGTGAAGGGCAGATCGAAAATCTCTTCGCCGTCATCGTCGCTGACATGGATCACCCAGTCGCGCCAGTCTTCGCTGCTCGGCGTCAGGATCATCGACCGCATGATCTGAGAGGCACGGTCGCGCGCCTCAGTGAGATTGGACACGGCGGCGCCGTAGCGGTCGATCAGGGTGCCCTCGGTGTTGGAGCAGTGGAAATAGACCTGGACCATATCCGCCTCCTGGGGGAGCAACTGGGGTGGCAAACCGATACCACCCGAGGCCTTCGCGAAACATTCGGGTCGAACCCGGTAAGGGAATTTACGGATATTGGTCGGTCCCAAGGTCGTTAGAGGTTTAATCACAGGCGGGTGATCTTGAGCTGGACGGCGTTTTCCCGTCATGGAACACCATTCGCGGGAAGTTTTGGGGGCCGCCGTGAGCCATTTCACATCCAAGCGCGAATGCCGAAGGCTGCGCGCATGTGCGGGGGCCTTGGCGTGTGCCTCGGCGTGGGCTTTCGGCGCCCTGCTTGGGCACATCTCGGTGGCGTCATCGGAGCCGCTCCGGAGCGGCTATGCGATCAGCGCGGACACCTGCGGCAACGGTGATCTCGCATTTCCCAGGATCAAGATCGACATGAAGGCTGGCTTTTGCGCCGGCCTCGTCGCCAGCGAAGCGGATCACCTCAAGTTTCCACGCGCGATCGTCCAGGTGCCGGGCCGCGACCTGTTCGTGGTGGCCGACATGGGAGGCTGGGGCCGCACCGACGGACGGCTGCTGCTGCTCGATCCGCGCGCGCCACAGGGCGGGCGGCTCAAGGAGCTTCTCGCGGGAATCGAATATCCGTTCGGCCTCGCGGGCGGTCCGGACAAGAAGCTCTACGCCTCGACCGCCGAGACGATCTTCCGGTTCGATCCGCTCGCCGACAATCCGCGCGGCACCGTCGAGACCATCATCCGTCACATGCCCGGACGCCGGATCGCGCTGCCCGACGGCACCCGGATCGAGGAGAGCGCGCATCCGCTCAAGCAGTTCGTCTTCGACAGGACCGGGCGGCTATTCGTCAATGTCGGCTCGCACAGCGACGACTGCATCACGCCGGCGCCGATCACGAGGCCTTGCGCGGCGGCCGAGGGCGCGTCCGCCTTCGCATCGATCTGGCTGTTCGTGCCGCCTGCGGGCGGCGTCTTCCCGGCGCTGAAACCAGGCGATGCCGATCCGCCGCACACGGTCCATGCGCGCGGCTTGCGCAACTCGATGGCCCTGGCCCTGCATCCCGGTTTTCCCGACGCCGGCTACGCCTTCCTGCAGGGCGAGAACAGCCGCGACTTGCCGGATATCTTCAAGCCGAACGAGGAGATCAACGCGATCGAGCAGGGCAGGCATTATGGCTGGCCCTATTGCTACGATGTGTCGACGCCGAGCCCCGAGTTCAAAAACGTGCTGCAAAGCGGGATCTACAAGTCGCTCTGCACGGCCAGCGCGCTCTACAAGCCGCCGCTCTCGCTGCTGCCGCCGCACGGGGCGCCGCTCGCGATGCTCTATTATCGCGGCACGAAATTCCCGGAGCTGGAGGGCAAGCTGCTGGTCGGCCTGCACGGCTATCGTCCGACCGGCAGCCGTCTGCTGGTCTACGACGTCGACGACCACGGCTTTCCGAGGCCCGTCACCGCGCCGGTGCGCTATCACGTCAGTTGCGCGGCGGAGCCGACGCGCAACTTTCAGACGGCTGCCGGCGAGGTGGCTGCCGCGCCGTTCGATGAGTTGATCGCGGGCTGGCACCGCGTCAACGGCGCGCGGCCGCAAGGCGCGCCGGTCGGCATGACGGTCGCGGATGACGGCGCCATCTGGCTGGTCGAGGACAAGAACCAGACCGTGATCCGCATCGATCGTGCAGCGGGTGATCCGCCACCGCCGCTGCCCTGCGACATGCGCAGCCAGGCGATGATCGACCAGCTCGCGACCTTCGTCGCCAGGGATGCGCAGAACAGCAGCCGGCTGACCACGCTGCGCAAAGGCCTCGTCGAGAAGCATTGCGTCGGCTGCCACTCCGATTTCGGTTTGAAGCCGGGCCAGTCGGACGCGGAAAAGGACGGGGCCGTGCTCCGCTTCATGCTCAGCCAGGACGGCTGGATCTATCCGGGCGATCCCGATGCCGGCAGGCTGCGCACGCGCCTGCGCGGCATTGGCGCGGAGAAGCTCATGCCGCCGGGCGGCGAGAGCCTGCCAAAGACCGAGCCCGGCTACACGCGCCTGCTCGACACGATGGACTTGCTCGTTGCGAAGATGGTTCCGGGCACGCGGATGAGGATCAGGCCCGGCCCGCCGCAGCGCAAGTTCTTTGGCAAAACCAGCAGGGAATGCGGCGAAATACCGGCCGCAAAGGTCGTGGTCGTGACACAAAGGAGCGCTGTAGACAAACCCGGCTTCAGCCGATTCTTCCGGCCGGCCGATCCCTATCTGAATGGCGAGTGCACCGACGGCGATGGCTATTACATCCGGCAGGAATTTCTGGTGCCTGTGCAGTAGCGTTCTCCTCGTCGTTGCGGCGGGATCCGCGCAAGCGGAGACGAGATTGTTCGAAAGCGTGCAGGTGACGCCACCCGGTGAATACACCTTCGGCATCGAGGGACCCGCAGCCGACCTCGAGGGCAATCTGTTCGTGGTCAATCTCGGCAAGGCCGGCACCATCGGCAGGCTGCCTGCGGGCGGTGCGGCGTCGGAGCCGTTCACGCAGCTTCCCGAGGGCAGTGTCGGCAACGCCATCCGCTTCGATGCGAGCGGCACCATGTTCATCGCCGACTACAAGAAGCACAACATCTTCGCGATTCCAAAGGGGGCGACCCAGCCGGGCATCTGGTTTCACTCCGACGAGATGAACCAGCCCAACGACATCACGATCGCCCGCGATGGCACGATCTATGCGAGCGACCCGAACTGGAAGGGCAGAGAAGGCCACATCTGGCGGATCGCGAAAGCGGCCGACGGCACAGTGCGGGGACAAGTGATGTCGGCGCCGCGCGCGATGGGTACCACCAACGGCATCGATCTTAGCCCGGACGGCAAGACGCTCTATGTCGGGGAATCCAGCAGCGGCCAGATCTGGTCCTATGCGATCAACGGCAACGAGCTGACGGCTGCGAAGCTGGTCAAGGCGTTTCAGCCCGACACCGTCGATGGCTTGCGCACCGACATTGCCGGTCGTCTCTATGTCGCGCGTATTCTCAAAGGGACGGTTGCGCTGGTGAAGCCCAATGGCGCGGTCGAGCGAGAGATCGCGCTCAAAGCCAAGGAGCCGACCAACCTCGCCTTCGGCGGCAGCGACGGCAAGACCGTCTTCGTCACCCAGCGTCAAGGCGGCTTCATCGAGTCCTTCCGCACCGATCAGCAGGGCCGCGAGCACTGTCTCCAGCGCGGGCGCTGCTAGAGGACGATCTGCTTCAGGCGCAGAGCCGCGCGGCTGATGCGGCATTCTTCTTGCTTGCATCTTGCCGCCGTGGGGATCAAGACATCTACGGCGCCCCTTAAGAGCATGCGAGCACGGAGTGTTTGAGTGAAGGCCGTCCATACCGAACTGCACCGCAGCCACGATCCGCAATTCTTCCTGGTCCGCGGCGTCGTCAAGCGCACCACCGAGCAACCCGAGCGCGCCGACCGCCTGCTCAATGGATTGAAGGACGGCAAGCACCAACTGGTTGAGCCGACCAAATTCGGGCAGGGGCCGCGCGCGCGCATTCACAGTCCGGAATATCTGTCGTTCCTGAGCGAAGCCTGGGACGCCTGGACCGCGCTCGGCGATTCCGGCCCGGAGATGATCGGCAACATCCATCCGGTGCGGCATGCCGGGACCTATCCCACCCACATCGTCGGCAAGCTCGGCTGGCACACCGCCGACACCGCGGCGCCGATCGGTCCGGGCACCTGGGCCGCGGCCTGTGCCGCGACGGACGTTGCGGTCACCGCTGCGCAGATGGTGATGGATGGCGAGGACGCGACCTATGCGCTCTGCCGTCCGCCCGGTCACCACGCCTATCGCGACATGGCCGGCGGCTTCTGCTTCCTCAACAACAGCGCGATTGCCGCAGCGCATCTGCGGCAGAAGCACGAGCGGGTCGTGATCCTCGACGTCGACGTCCATCACGGCAACGGCACGCAAGGCATCTTCTACGCCCGGCCCGACGTCTACACGATCTCGATTCATGCCGATCCGATCGCTTATTATCCATACGTGTGGGGCTATGCCCATGAACGCGGCGAAGGACCCGGCCTTGGCACCAATCTCAACATCCCGCTGGCCATCGGCACCGGCGACGACGGCTACATGCAGTCGCTGGACGTTGCGCGCAAGGCAATCGAGTCCTTTGCTCCCGGCGCCCTCGTCATCGCGCTCGGCCTAGACGCCTCCGAGCACGATCCGCTCAAGGGATTGGCCGTCACCACGCCGGGCTTCCGCCGTATCGGCCAGGCCATCGCGAGGATGGGCCTGCCGACCGTGTTCGTGCAGGAGGGCGGCTACCTCTCGGATATTCTGGGCGCGAACCTGACCTCGGTACTGGCGGGATTCGAAGAGGCGCGGTGAGGGGTCTTCACCTCTCCCCGCGTTGCCCGGCCATGACGGCGAGTGTGATAGCTAGAACATCCCGCTCGCCGCGAGCGCCTTGCAGACGTGCTGCATCTCGGATTCGTCGGCGACCATGTCGAGCATGATCGTGGTCAGGCCTTTTGCCGCAAACGCCTTCAGCCTCGCGCCGATCTCCTCGTAGCTGCCGACGAGATAGGGGCAATCGGCCTGGAAGGTCAGGAATGGCAGCAGCCAGTAGCCATTATCCCGGAGCTCGCCGCTCTGGCCGTCATAGAGGTGCCGCTTCCACACGGAATCAGTGTTCTCCATGGTCAGCACGAGCAGCTCGCGATCGTCGGGGTTGTCGCGGAAACGCAGCTTGGCGGCCTGCCGCGCCTCCTCGCGTCCCTCGCGGGCGAAGATGCCGAAATTCATGCCGGGCGAGTGGAGCTCGCGATCGAGCTCGGGCGGCAGCATCTGCATCTTGATGCAGCCCGCTTGCTCCGCCGCCCGCTGGGCTGCCTCGGATTGGCCTGCGATCAGGAATTCCGGCATCAGCTCCGGCGGCAGGCGCGGTCGCAGTTGCAGATGGTGCGTACGGTAGAAACGCCCCTCGAAATTGACCGGCCGCGGACTTGCCAGCAACTGGCGCATCAGCTCCACGAATTCGCCGAGCCTGACATAGCGATCCGCATGCGACTGGTCGTCGCCGAGGCCCTGCAAGTCGCTGACCGCCGTCCCCGTGATCATGTTGAGATAGACCTTGCGGCCGTGGAGCTGCGCAAGGGACGAGACGAATTTCGCCGCCGTGAACGGGTGCATGTAGACCGGATTGACGGCGATCAGCGGCGAAGATCGCGCCGTCCCTGCCATGATGTGCTGGGCCATCGCCCAGGGCTCGACGAATACGTCGTTGCCTTCGAACAGCAGAACGCCCTCGAAACCGTTGCGGTCGGCGAACTGCGCGACCCGCATCAGCTCGCCGACATATGTCCCGGGGTCGCGGTTGCGCGAAATCGCCGGAAAGACGCGCAGCCGCGGCGACGTCATTCAGCCGCTTCCTGGAGCGGCCAGGCATTGCGGCTGATGGGAAGGCCGCCGTTCGCGCGGGAGCCGTCGGCGATCGCGAGGCGATGAGAGGGCGACGGCGAGCACAGCGAAAAGCGCCAGCCGTCGGGATCGTCGGCGATATCGGGCTTGAAGCTGATCTCGATGCCCTCGCGCGACACCTGCATCGCGAAGGCGTCGAGCGGCAAATTGAGCCCAAAGCCCCTGGCCTTCAGATAGGCCTCCTTGAGCGTCCAATAGTCGAAGAAGCGCTCGATCGCGGCCGGCTCCGGCAGTCCGCGCAGCGTTTCGACCTCCTCCGGCGCAAAGAAGCGAAGCGCAGTGGACAGCGGCGCCACCCGCCGCGACACGGTTTCGACGTCGACGCCGACGGTCTCATGCCTCGACACGACGCAGGCGACGCAGCCGTCGGCGTGGGACAGGCTGAAATGCAGCGCGGTCGAGGTCGCGGGCGCTGCGACAAACGGCCGCCCGTAGCGCCCGGCTCCAAAGGACCAGTCGGAGGGAGCGACGTTGGAGGCGACCTGCGACAGCGCCAGGCGCAGCATGGCGTGCGCGAAAATATACTGCCGTCGATGCCGCTCGAACATGAAGCGATCGGCCCGCGCCCGTTCGTCCACCGAAAGCAGCCGCCGGCACGTATCGACCGCGCCCGGCACGTCAATGGACTCGATCAGTCCGACAAAGAGTTCAATTCTGTCGTCCGCCATCAATTGGGGCCTATTGCGTCAGGCCGAGGGAAAATCCCCGGCCCCGACGGAAGAAACAACTGAGCAAGAATCATCCAAGCAGACCGCTTCTAGCGGTCCACCCGGGCGATTTCTTGTCGATTTGCAGGCCGGTTTACAGGCGCAAGCTTGTGCGAGACCCCGGCTCGATACACGAGCGGCCCATGTCCGAAAGTGAAGCCTGAAGAGTCGTGCGGCGTCCCGGCCGACGAATCTTACTTCTTCTTCTTGGCTTTCTTCGCGCCGCTCAGCACCGACAGGCTGGCATCGACGTCCTTCAGGGCGGACTGCAGCTTCTTCTTCTCGGCACTCAGCAGCTTCAGGAGGGCCTTGCGGTCCTTGTCGCTCAACGCGGTACCTTTGGTAAATTTGATGAAACCCATAACACTCCCCCGGTTGAAAATAATCGTCCAAATGGAAACGCAGGAATAATCTTGCGCGGTGGCGTCAAATAATCAAGATGCAACTTGGTCATGCACAGCTTTGACGAGTGAGCCGTCATGGCGCGGTCGTCATGCCGCCTTGCGAGCGAGCAATCGGCCGAGCGGCAAGTTGGGTTGGGCGATGGCAGTCGCCAGGAGCACGACGAGATCCTTCATCCACGCGCCGACCAAATGGCCGTCCAGCAATTCGCGCTTGTAATTGCACGAGCCGGTGATTCCGGTCGGGCGCTCCTTGAGCATCAGCGACAGCCAGGTCTGGTTGATCGGCAGCACCGGCTGGCCTTCGCGCGTGATGTTGCCGATCGATTGGGTCGCGAGATCCGGCAAATCGAGCGGCTGACGCAGTGGATTTTGCAGCGTGAAATAGACCTGGAGCAGCGAGGCCGGATCGATCCCTTCCCGCTCCAGATGGTCGGCGAGGAGGTTGAACGGCAGCTCTTGCCGCGCATGGGCGTCGAGCACACTCTGGCGCACCCGTGTCAACGCTTGCGCGAACGACAGCTCGGGCGTGATTGTGGTGCGGATGATCACCGTGTTCTCGAACGGGCCGACGATCCGGTCGGTGTCCGGCTGGGCGCGATTGGCCATGGCGGTGGCGACCGCGATGTCGGTGCGGCCCGTCCGGGCGAGCAGCAGGGTCTTCAGGCCGGTGAGCAGGCCCATGAAGAGCGTGCCGTTGTGCTGGCTGGCGAACGTCTTGAGCCGCCCGATCAACTCGGGCTCGAGGCTGACCGGATGGTGCCCGCTGGACGCGCCTGGGGTTGATTTGCCGTCGAAGACGGGGGTCGCGCCGCGCAAATTCTCCGTCCAGTCGGCAGCCTGGCGGCGGGCAGCGTCGGTGCCGCACCACCAGCGCTGCCAGCGAGAGACGTCCGAGAAGGCCGGAGGCGGCTTTGGTAGCGGCGCCGACGGATGTCCGGACAGCGCTGCATAGCGGCTCGACACCTCCTCGAACAGCACACCGATCGACCAGCCGTCGACAATGGCGTGATGCAGCGTCAGCAACAGGACATGATCGGCGTCGTGGATCCGCAACAGCCTGACACGCAGCAGGGGCGCGCGCGTGGGGTCGATTGGGCCATAGGTCTCGTGCTGGATCAGGAGATCGACCTTCCTCTGCTCCAGGGCTCTGCGCCGCTTGTTGTTGTGGGGTTGGCCGTCGCCGATCGTCTCGATGGTCAGGACACGGCCGAGGGTGCCGGGTGCGGCGACGTGACGGACAGGCTCCTCGCCGTTCCAGCCGAACGCGGTCCGCAGCGCTTCGTGGCGATTGACCACATCGTCGATCGCCTGCGCCAGGGCGGTCGCATCGAGCGGACCCTGGAGACGGAAGGCGAAGGGCAGGTTGAACAGCGGCAACCCCGGGAGGTTCTGCTCGATCCGCAGCATCTGGTCCTGCGCAATCGAGAGCGTCGGCCCGCCGCCGTCGGTCGGCCTCGCATCAGCCAGCCCCGACATGGCGCCAGGCTTGCGCGGCGTCTCCGTCATGGCCTGGTCGACCCGCCGGGCAAGTCCTTCGATCGTCGGTGCTTCGAAGATGGTCTTGATCGGCAGCGACACCCCGAGCGCCCGCGCGACACGCGCCATCGTCTGGCCCGCCAGCAGCGAATGGCCGCCGAGGTCGAAGAAATTGTCGGTGACGCCGACGCTGTCCACCCTGAGCAGGTCGATCCAGATGTCGGCGAGCACCTTTTCGGTGAAGCGCCGCGCCGGCACGGTCGCATCCGGTTCGGACGATTCCTGCTGCGCCGGCGCCAGCAGCGCGGACCGGTCGATCTTGCCGTGGGCGCTCAGCGGAACGTGATCCAGGAACAGGAATGCGGACGGGATGGCGTGGCCCGGCAGCCGGCTCTTGAGGAAATCGCGCAGCTCGCTGGCGCTGCTCCGGCTGTCGGGGCTTGCGACGATATGGGCGATCAGCCGGATGTCGCCGCTCGCCTCGCGGCGCGGCTCGACGATGCCGGCCCGCACGCCGGGATGATCGGCGAGCGCGTTCTCGATCTCCTTGAGCTCGATGCGGTAGCCGCGGACCTTGACCTGATGGTCGGCGCGGCCGAGGCATTCGATCGTGCCGTCGGCGCGGCGGCGCGCGAGGTCGCCGGTGCGGTAAAGCCGGCTGCCTGTCTGGCGCGAGAACGGATCGGGCAGGAATCGCTGCCGGCTCTGCGCGGGATCGTTGATATAGCCGCGGCCGACACCCGCGCCGCCGATGCAGAGCTCGCCGGTCACGCCGACCGGCTGCGGCTGGAGATTCGCATCGAGCACGTAGAGCTGGGTGTTCGGCAGCGCTGCACCGACCGGGACGATGCCGGTCGTGATCGCCGGCGCCCTGGTCAGGCGATGCAGGGAGACGTCGTCGGAACATTCCGAAGCGCCATAGGCGTTGATCAGCGGTACTTTCGGGCACTCGGCGAACCAGGCCCGGCAGAGGTCGACGGGCAACGGCTCGCCGGTCGAAATCAGCAGCCGCAATCCGGCGAAGGCGCGCCGGACCTGTCCCTCGTTCATCCGATCGACCATGACGCGCAAGAGCGATGGGACAATCTCAAGCACGGTGATGCCTTCGCGCTCGATCTCCCGCGCCAGCAGGATCGGGTCCTGCACGATCGTATTGTCGCAGACATGCACGCGCGCGCCGACCATCGGCCCCGCCAGGAACTGCCAGACCGATATGACAAAGCTCTGCGGCGCGGTCTGCGCAATCACGTCCCTGGAGCAGAGGCCGAGCTCGGAGACGAGCGAGGCAAGATGGTTCGACAGGCCGCGCTGCTCGATCATGACGCCCTTCGGCGCTCCGGAGGAGCCCGATGTATAAATGAGATAAACAAGGCTGGAGGCCGCGCGCCGCGCGGCGCGGGCCGGCTTGGCCGCTGCCGACGCGATCGTGTCTTCGAGCTCGGCCACCGGAATGCGCTCGACCAGCGGAGCGAGCAGCGTCTCGACCATGGCGGACCGGGCCCGCCCGGTCAGCAGCATGCGGGCGCAGCTCGATCCCAGAATGGTCGCGAGCCGCGCTGGCGGCTGATCGGGGTCGAGATTGAGGAAGGCCGCGCCCGCGCGCTGCACGCCGATCATCGCGGCGAGCAGGTCGGGCCCGCGATCCGCAAGCAAGGCCACCACGCTCTCAGCGCCGACGCCTTCGCGCGCCAGCCAGCGCGCGATCGCCTGGCTGCGGCGGGCCAGTTCGCGATAGCTCAGGGATGTGCGCCCGTCCGACACCGCAATCGCGTTCGGCGTCTTCCTGGCCTGACGATCGAAGCGCTCGCTCAAATTGCCGCTTGTGGTGAAATTGGCCGGCACGCCGCGGCCTGCCGCCAGCAATTGCCGGCGTTCGGTCTCGTTGAGGAGCGGCAGGCGCGAGATGCGCTGCTCCGGATTGACGATGGCGGCCTTCAGCACGGACTTGAGCTGGGTCGCCATGGCCTCGATCGTCGCGGCGTCGAACAGATCGGTGGCGTATTCGAAGAAGCCGGTGAAGCGGCCGTCGGCCTCGACCAGCTCGAGCGTGATGTCGAAGCGTGCCACCTCGGGATCGACTTCCAGCCGCCGTGCCGACAGGCCCGGGAAGCGTGCCGCCTCGATCGAGGCGTTCTGGAGGATGAACATGATCCGGAACACCGGATTGCCGTCGCTCCGCCGCGCGACCTGCAGCGCCCGCAGCACCTCCTCGATCGCAAGGTCCTGGTTGCGGTAGGCATCGAGGGTGACCTGCCGGACCCGCCGCAGCAATTCGCTGAAGCTCGGATCGCCGCCAAAATCGTTGCGCAGGATCAGGGTGTTGGCGAACAGCCCGATCAGGCGCTCGCTCTCGATCTGGTTGCGGTTGGCAATCAGCGATCCCGTTGCGACATCCTCATGCCCGGTGTGGCGGAATAGCAGGCACTGGAAGGCGGCGAGCAGCGTCATGAAAGGCGTGACGCCCTGGTTCTGGCTGAACGCGCGCAGTTCGGCCGACTGCGTCCTGGAGAATTCGAGATAGTGGCGGGCGCCGTGACCGCTCCAGACCTCAGGCCTTGGACGGTCGGTCCGCAGCGGCAGCGTCGTGACGCCGTCGAGCTGGGTCCGCCAATAGTCGAGCTGGTCCTTTGCGGCCGGCGTCTGCGCCCAGCTCTGTTGCCAGAGCGCAAAGTCGCGATATTGGAAAGCCGGCGAAGGCTCTGCCGCCACGCTCCTTTTGTGTGCGGCGGCGTAATGGGCTGCAAGCTCCTCCCAGAACAGGCGCTGCGACCAGCCGTCGGTAACGAGGTGATGGACGTTGACCACCAGCGCGTGGCTCGTCTTGTCGAATGACAGCAGCGTGACTTTCAGCAGCGGCTCGCGCGCCAGGTCGAAAGGGTATTGCGCGAGCTTGAGTGCCTCGCGCCTGATCGTTGCGGCCCGTTTGTCGGCAGCACAGGGCTTGAGCTTGACGCGCTCGAGCCGCGGCGCCGATTGCAGCACGAGCTGCGACGGCTCGCCCTGGCGTTCGACGATGACCGAGCGCAGCGCCTCGTGGCGCGCACAGACCGCGGCAAGACTGGCCTGAAGCGCGGCGACGTCGATCAGGCCTCTGAACGCTGCGACCTCGACCACATTGTAATTGTAGCGCGTCGGATCGAGCCGCGAGAGCACGTACATGCGCTGCTGCTGGAACGAGAGCGGCGCCTCTGCGGCCGTCACTCGCCGCCAGGCCGGCAGTGCCGTCTCGCGACGGCTCGCCGCAGTCCCGAGCCGGGCCGCAAGCGCGGCGACGGTGGCGCAATCGAAAATGTCCTCGAACGAGAAGTCGACGTTGAAGCGTTCGCGCAGGCGCGAGCGCATCTGTGTCACCGCGAGCGAATCAGCACCGAGCGCGAAGACGTCCTGGTCGACGCCGACCCGCGGCAGCTCCAGGAGACCGGCCCAGATCGCGGCGAGCTGGGTCTCCAGCGGGTTGCGTGGCAACCGCGCATCGTCCGCGTGCTCCGCCTTGATCAGCCCCGCGAGCGCGTTACGCTTGACCTTGCCGCTGCCGCCCTTCGGCAGGGCTGCCACGCTGCGGATCAGGCTAGGCACCTTGTAGGCTGCGAGCCGCCTTCGCACGAACTGGCGCAACTGGTCCGAGGTCGCCTCGGCATCCGATCGCAGCACCACGACGGCGGCAACGTTCTCGCCAAGCTTGTCGTGCGGGACGGCGAACACGCCGGCCTCCAGCACCGCCGGATGGCTGAGCAGGGCCTCTTCCACTTCGAGAGGCGAGATCTTCTGCCCCCCGCGGTTGATGACGTCCTTGATGCGCCCGACGATGAAAAGATAGCCGTCGCCATCGAGATAGCCGAGGTCGCCAGTCCGGAACCAGCCGTCGCGGAACGCGGCCTGCGTTGCCGCTTCGTCATTATAGTAGCCGCGGGTCATGTTCGGTCCGCGCAGCATGATCTCGCCCTGCGCGCCGCTCGCAAGCCCGCGGCCGGTCTCGTCCATGATCGCGATCTCGGGGCCGGCGGCGCGACCGACCGATCCGACCTTGCGCAGCTCGAACGGATTGGCCGCGATCTGCGAGGCGGCTTCGGTCATGCCGTAGGTTTCGAGCACCGGAACGCCGAACGTCGCCTCCAGCCCCTGGAGGATTGTGGGCGCGAGCGAGGCCGAGGCCGAACGGATCACGCGCAGCGACGACGATCGGGCGCTGTCCGGGTCGGATTCCGCCGCCGTCAGCAGCGCGCGATGAATGGTCGGCACGGCGGTGTACCAGGTCGGCTGCAGCTCCCGCATCCAGCCGAAGAAGGAAAGGGCGTCGAAGCCGTCGGTGCAGATCACGCTGGAGCCCGCAGCCAGCGCCGTCAGCAGGCCGGAGATCAAACCATGGGCGTGAAACAGCGGCAGGACGTTGAGCAGACGATCGTGGGACGTGAGCGACAGCACGCGGCCGGCATTGGCGGCGGACAGGCACACGTTGCGATGTGTCAGCGGTACCATTTTCGGCCGCGCCGCCGTGCCGGACGTCAACAGGATGAACGCATCGTCGTCGCCGCGCGAGGCGCCGCCGTTCGCCGCTGGCCGGACTGTCGGCCCAACGAATGCGCAGCCGGCGAGATTGTCCTGCGGCCCCGGCACGAAATCGATGATCGCGATGCCGAGCGCCTTGGCGGCCTCGCGGCTCGCAGGGCTCATGTCGGTCTGCGTCACGAGCGCCGACAGCTTCAGTTCGCTGAAATAGCGCTGCAATTCGTCAGCCGTCAGATCGGGGTTGACGGGGACGCAGGCGCAGCTCGATGCGACCGCGATCAGCGCCAGCGCGCTGTCGGCGCCGCGCGGCAGCGCGACCGCGATGCGGTCGGCAGGGGTCATGCCGAGCCGGCGCAGCGCGCGGACGAGATCCTGCGTGGCCGCGCCAAGCGCGCCGTAGTTGAGGGCCGGACGGCCCGGGGCGAGCAGGGCGGGCGCCGTCGGCGTCTTTCGGGCGTAGAAATCGAGAAGGCCACCGATATCGGCGAACATCTTCGTTTCGGCCGCCATGCTGCCTGATTCCTCCAGGGCCGGGAGTGTGACGTCCGACAATTCCGTTCCCTTTTGATGCGATTGAGCTATTCTTCCAAGAAGTTGGGGAACGCGTCCAGTCTGAGGTGACGTTTTGGGCCCAAAATCTGTGGTTGAGGCGCCCTGAAGCCCTTCGACGGAATGAGGGTCGGGCAGAAATCACCATGCTGGAGAACGAGCCGGACACGGGAACGGAAGGCGGGCTGAAGCGCTGGCTCGAGGGCATCGGCCTCGGCCATTACTCCGATCTCTTCGCACAGCACCGCCTTGATCTCGACGTCATGGGTGACCTGACCGAATCCGATCTGGTCGAGCTCGGATTGCCGCTTGGCGATCGCAAGCGGCTGCAACGGGCGATGGCGGCGCTGTTCGAGGCGGAAACGGCGCAGGCGCCCGCGGCGACGGTGCGGCCGCAAATCCGCACAGAGGTCGGCGCCGAGCGGCGTCAGCTCACCACCATGTTCTGTGACATGGTGGATTCCACCTCGCTCTCCGTGCAGTTCGATCCGGAAGACGTCCGCGACATGATCGCGAGCTTCCGCGAAACCTGCGTCCGCGTGGTGAAGCATTACGAGGGTTTTGCCGCCCGTTTCGTCGGCGACGGCATTCTGGTCTATTTCGGCTACCCGACCGCGCATGAGGACGATGCCGAGCGCGCGGTGCGTGCCGGGCTCGAGATCGTGCGGGTGCTGTCGACCGCACGCGCGATCGAGCCGCGCGGCGCGCTCAGCCACTCACCCGCCGTTCGCATCGGGATCGCGACCGGCCTCGTCGTGGTCGGCGACCTCATCGGGCAGGGGACCGAAGAGCGCGACTCCGCGGTCGGCGAGACCGTCAACCTCGCCGCGCGCCTGCAAGGCCTGGCGCCGCCCAATGGCGTGGTGATCTCCGCCTCGACCCACTCGCTGCTGAAAGGGAAGTTCGAGTTCCGCAATCTCGGCGTCCATGATCTGAAGGGAATCTCCGAGAAGGCCCAGGCCTGGCACGTGATGCGCGCCTCGCGGGTGGAAACACGTTTCGCGGCCGCCATGGGCACGCGGCTGACGCCGCTCGTCAACCGCGAGGAGGAGATCGCGCTGCTGATGGGCCGCTGGCAGCAGGCCAAGGACGGCGACGGCCAGGTCGTCGTCAAGTTCGGCGAACCTGGCATCGGCAAGTCGCGCATCATCCAGGAAATCTTCGAGCGGATCTCGGGCGACCGTCACGGACAGGTCTCTTTCCAGTGCTCGCCCTACTACACGTCCACGGCGCTCTATCCGTTCGCCGAGCAGCTCAGATTCTCCCTCGGCCTCGACCGCGATGATCCGTCCGCACTGTCGCTGACGAGCCTCGAGACCGCGATCGCCGCCGCTCATGGCGACATCGAGCAGATTACGCCGCTGTTTGCCGCGCTGCTGTCGATACCGACCGCAGACCGCTATCCGCCGCTCGAGCTGTCACCGCAGCAGCAGAAGGACGCCACCGTCGCGGCACTGGTCAATCACTTCCTGGGCCTTGCGCGCGAGATGCCGCTCGTGATCGCATTCGAGGATCTGCACTGGATCGATCCGACCTCCCGTGAGGTGATCGACCTTCTGGTCGATCGGGCGCAGAACCGGCCGATCCTGGTCATCATTACCGCGCGGTCCGAATTCCAGCCGAGCTGGAACGCGCATTCGCACATCACGACGCTGGTGCTCAACCGCCTGAGCCGGCAGTTGCGCACGACGCTGGTGGAGCGCGTCGCCGGCAGAGAGATGCCCAAGGAGGTCGTCGAGGAGATCATCGTCAAGACCGACGGCGTGCCGTTGTTCTTGGAAGAGCTCACGAAGACCGTCCTGGAATCCAACCTCTTGACCGAGCGGCACGGGCGCTACGTCCTGTCGGGCCCGTGGCGGCAGCTTGCAATCCCGGCAACCCTGACCGACTCGCTGATGGCGCGGCTGGACCGCATGGGCCCGTTCAAGCGGATCGCCCAGATCGGCGCCACCATCGGCCGTGAGTTCTCCTACGAGACGCTGCATGCCGTCGCCAACACGCCGGCCGAGCAGATCGAGGCCGCGCTCAATCATCTGGAGCAGGCGGGGCTGATCATGCGCCGCGGCCATCCGCCGGACGCGCTCTATTCGTTCAAGCACGTGATGATCCAGAACGCCGCGCATGACAGCCTCTTGCACAGCGAGCGGCGCAAGCTGCATTCGCGGATCGCCCAGGTGCTCGCCGAGATGTATCCGGAGAGGACCGAGCGCGAACCGGAGCTGCTCGCCCATCACCTGACCGAGTCCGGCCAGAGCGAGGGCGCGGCAAGCTTCTGGCTCAAGGCCGGCAAGCAGGCGGCAAGGAGCGGCGGCAATCTGGAGGCAATCGGTCACCTGCGCCGGGGCTTGAGCGTCGTGCACGCCAATGCGCGCATGCAGGGCGCGGACGAGATGGAGCTCGAGCTGCGCATCGCGCTCGGCAACGCGCTGATCTCCGCCAAGGGCTACGCGGTGCAGGAGGTCGAGGAGAACTACATCCGCGCGCTCGAGCTCGGTCAGCAGCTCGACGACGACGAAAAGGCCTTTGCCGCCACCCGCGGCCTGTGGGTCTGCCATTTCATCCGAGCCGATCTCTCCCGCGCGCACGATCTCAGCGTCGAGCTGTTGAAATTCGCCAAGCGCGAGCGGCTGAACGAACGGGCGCAGCCGGCCCAGCAGACCGGCTATCTGATGGAGGCGCATCGCTCGATCGCGATGACCATGCTCTATCGCGGACGCTTCGCTGCTTCCCAGCATCATTTGCACCGCTGCATCAACCTCTATAGCCCCGATTTGCACGCCGACCTGATGGAGCGGCACGGCACCGATCCCGGCGTCGTCTCGCTGTCCTATCTCGGCTACCTCCTGTGGTTCCTCGGCCGGCCTGACGCGGCGCGCCAGCACAGCGAGCAGGCGATCGCGAATGCCGAGAAGATCCGCCATCCCTTCACGCTCGCCTTCGCGCTCGTGTTCGGCGCCTATCTCTGCCAGCATCTGCGTGACGTCGAGGGTACGCGCGACTACGCCAACCGCGCCATGATCATCGCCACCGAACACAGCTTCCTGCATTGGAAGCAGCAGGCCGCGATCCTGCGCGGCTGGGCGCTGGCCCAGCTCGGCGAGGCCGATGAAGGTCTCAGCCAGATGCGCTTCGGCCTCGACGAGTACGAGGCGATGGATTCCTGGCTCGCCGGTTGCTGGTTCCGCTGTCTGCTCGCCGAAGCCTATGCCAAGGTCGGGATGCGCGAGGCGGCCCTGCGCGCGCTTGACGGTGCACTCGCGACCGCCAGACGCACCGGCGATCACTCCTATCTCGCCGAAGTCTATCGCCTCCAAGGCGAGATCACGCTGTCGGACGGCGACCCGGCATCGATGCAGGAGGCTGTGGATCTTTTTACCCTGTCGCTGGAGGTCGCGCGCAAGCAGGGCGCGCTGTCCTGGGAGCTTCGCACTGCCGTCAGCCTGGCGCGACTGTCGCTCGACGCCGGCAAGCGTGAGCATGCCAGCCTGCTGCTTGTGCCGATCGTCGGCAAGTTCAGCGAGGGTTTCGACACGCCGGACCTCAAGCAGGCGATGGAGCTCGTCAACGAACTCGGCGCAGACGCGCTCGTCGCGAACGGGCCGATGCGGTGAGATGAGCGATCTGGCCGCCGCGCGTGCGCGTTACGTCGAGCTGATTGCGAAGCGCGAGCGGATTTCCTCACCGCGCCTGCTCGAAGCGCTTGCTGCCGTCCCGCGTGAGGATTTTCTGCCCAGAGGCCGGTGGCGTATCAAGAGCGAGACGGCCCGCAGCTACCGGCTGACGCCGGATGCCGATCCCGTCCATCTCTACGACAATGTGCTGGTCGCGATCGACGCGCGCCGCAGGCTCGACACCGGGCTGCCGAGCCTGTGGGCGCATTTCATCGACGTGCTCGACATCAAGGAGAAGGACCGCGTGGTCCAGATCGGTTGCGGGCTCGGTTATTTCACGGCGATCCTGTCCAGGATGGTCGGCCCGAAAGGACGCGTGGTGGCGGTCGATTGTGACGAGCGTCTGGCGTTCCGCGCTGCGAACTATCTTCGCCCCTATCGCAACGTCATCGTATGTCACGGCGATGGATGTGAGGAGATTCCCGAACCCGCCGACGTGATCATCATACACGCCGGCTTTTCGTACCCGCATCCGCTCTGGCTCGAGGCGCTGCGCCCGCGCGGCCGCCTGCTGGTGCCGCTGACGCAGCGGGACCGTGAAGGCGCGGTCATCAAGATCACGCGCAAGGGCAGGGGCTTTCAAGCCGAAGCGGTCCAGCAGATCCGGATCTTCCCCGGCCAGGGCCGCGGCACCACCGGGCTCGACGACCGCGTCGCCGACTGGTGGCAGCGCGCGTCGGCGCTGGCGCCACTGCGCTTTCGCGGCATCGAGCGGGGGCTGCCGTCGGATAGCTAATTCTTCATTTCATTTTACCTTGATTGCGGATGCAGGTATCCAACGCCTTCCGGCACGGCTATGACTGAGGATCGATGGCCATTTGAGCACGCATCATGCATTCCGTTGCCCTGCTGACTGCCAGCTATGCCAAGGATATCGAACGCTTTTCGCTGCTCAGCGAAAGCATCGACACCTGGCTGACGGGATATACGCGGCATTATGTTCTCGTTAACGATGAGGATGTGCCGCTGTTCGCGCGCTTTGCGTCCGACAAGCGGGTCATCGTTCCGGCCTCGCGCTATTTGCCGAAATGGCTGTTCGCGTTGCCGCCGGCGCTCCAGTTCATCAGCAAGCGGCGCGTCTGGCTGTCGCTGCTGTCGTCACCTGTGCACGGCTGGCACATCCAGCAGATCCTGAAGATCGCCGGCGTCCTCAATGCGTCCGAGCAGCGCGTCTGCATCCTGGATTCGGACAATCTGTTCTTCCGCGAGTTCGATGTCGGTCAATATGCCGGTGGAGAGCAGACGCCGCTCTTCGTTACGCGCAAGGCGATCGGCGCCGACCATCCGTTGCATGGTTTGTGGCTGCGGACGGTCGATCAGCTTCTCGGCATCAAGGACCGCTCCTTCCCCGCTGACGACTATGTCGGTAATGCGCTGGTCTGGGACAGGGACACCGCGCGTGCGATGACCGGCGCCATCAAGTCGGCGACCGGCCTGAGCTGGGCGCTGGCCTTGTGCCGCAAGAAGAAATTCTCCGAATACCTGCTTTACGGCAATTTCGTCGCGAACTCACCGAAGCATCTGGCGACCCATCGGGTTACGGAAGACAGCATCGCAGTCTCGCATTGGGACGACACGCCGCTCGATCGCCTGTCGATCGAAGCGCTGATCCGCAGCGCCTCTCCCGAACAGGTCGCGCTCTGCATCCAGTCCTATTCGTCGACCTCGGTCGAGGATATCCGCGACGTGTTCCGCCTCAGCTCGCGTGATCGCCGGGCTCCGAGCCTGTCTCCCGAAGATATGGGAGATGCGGCCGGGTTCGAGGTAAAGACGCGCAGCTAAGCTTGCGCGCTCAAGCGTCTTTCGTGAACTTGCTGATCACGTCCATGAACGGCTTCGGCTTGAACTCGCCGTCGAGGGGCAGGGGCCGGTTCGGCTGCTTGTCCGCGCGCGCAAAGGTGCCGTTGATCCAGCTATAGCGATCGGAGAGGCCCCAGGTCAGGATCGAGCGAACCGGGCCGCTGGTCGAGATCGCCGTGAGCAGATCGTCCACGCGCTTGGCGACGATGGCGTCGCGTTCGGCCGGATTGCCCGTCAGCTTCTGGTCGTCGACGTCGAGCTCGGTGACGAGCACCTCGAGGCCCCAGGAGCGCAGTTCGGTGACGAATTCGGCGAGCCCATGGGTGTCGATCTCGAGCTCGGCATGCAGATGCGATTGCAGGCCCACGGCGTGGAGCGGAACACCCTGGTCGAGGAGGTCCATGATCAGATTGCGGTAGGCCGCGCGCTTCGCGATGAACGAATCCTTGGCCGATTCGATGTCATATTCGTTGATCGCGAGCTTGACGAGGGGATCGGCGGCGGCCGCCGTGCGGAAGGCCAGCGGAATCGAGCCTTGACCCAGATGCTGCGTCCAGAACGTGTCGCGCCGGTCCTTTGGACTGCGGGGATTGTCCGGGATCGGCTCGTTGACGACGTCCCACGACGTCAGCTTGTCCTTGTAGTAAGAGACGACGGTGCCGATGTGGTCGAGATAGGCGCGCTCGACGCCGCGGGTCGCCTTGATCTGCTTGGTCCAGTCCGGAATGTCGTGATACCAGGCGAGCGCGTGGCCGCGCATCGTCAGATCGTTCTCCCGCGCAAAATCCAGGATGGCGTCGGCGCGCTCGAAGTTGAACGTGTGCGCGTTCGGCCGCAGCATCGGCCATTTCAGTTCGAGCACCGGCACCACCTGCGTGCAATAGGTGCTGATGGCTTCGCCGAGCCTTGGATCGGCTTGCAGGTCCCAGAGCGTGGCGGCCGCGCCAAAACCCTGATGGCGTCGGGCGAGCTTCGATGCCGGCACGGCCGATGCCGATGCGCCCGCCGCGAGTGCTGCGGCGCCGCCAAGAAGAAATTCGCGTCTGTCGAGCCTCGTCACGGCAGTCCTTTTTCGAACCAACGCACCATCGTACCAAGCGGTGCCTTGCGATGCCGGGGTTTTGCCTTGTTGGGTTAACCTCTGCCATCTGCAAGACACGAGTTCCGGCCATGGTCGCCTTGCCGTCAGGGCCGTTCCAGGAAGGGCAAATTTAACGCTAACGCGCGAAAGCGGCTTCGAAGCTTCATTCGCCGCCCGATCTGCAGACTAATGTGACACTCTTGAGCGATGCTGCGGCGCGGTTCGTCCGCCCCGCCATGGTCCCATTGATGAACGGCCGCCACACTCGCAAGACCGCCGCCGGTCCCGTGCTCGCATGCTGAACAGCCATTTCTCGATTTATCTCGTCGCCTACATCCTGCCCGCGGCGGTGGGCTTCTTCGCCGTCACGGCCTATACGCGCCTGCTGAGCCCGGCGGAGTACGGCGTTTATGTCGTAGGTATCAGCCTCGCCGGCATTCTGGGCGCGATCTACTTCGCCTGGATCAAGCTGTCCGTGTCCCGCTATCAGGCGATGTCGTCGGAGGTGGATTTTCGCGGCACGGCGATGGTCGCCTTCGCCCTCACCGCCGCGGTGCTCTGCGCCATGACGCCGCTGGTGTTCCTGTTCCGCAGCGACGTCAGCGTCGAGCTGCTGCTTGCCAGCATGTTCGTCGCCATCATGGCCAATGCCGTCGATGTCGGCCAGGAGTTCGAACGCGCCAAATTGCGGCCCTACCGGTTTGCCGCAATCTCGATCGTGCGCAGCGTGGCGAGCGTCGGCTTCGGCCTCGCCGCCGTCTGGCTCGGTTGGGGTGGATTGGGGCTGCTTGCCGCGTTCGGCCTGGGCTCGCTCACCGGAATCATCCTGAATCTGGTCGGCGACCGCACCAGGATCGCGTCCTTCCAGCGCAGCCAGTTCATGCAGCTTGCGCGCTACGGCCTGCCGTTGACGCTGGCCGGATTGTCCGTCGCGATCTACTCGGCCTGCGACCGCCTCATCGTCGCTTATCTGCTCGGCAAGGATGCCGCCGGCATCTTCGGCGTCGCCGCCGACCTGCCGCGCCAGTTCATGGTCATGATTGCATCCAGCGTCGCCGCAGCGACCGTGCCGCTGGTGTTTCGCTCATTGTCCGAGAATAACAAGGAGACGACGCGGGAGCGGCTGACCGAGAGCCTCGAGCTGCTGCTCGTCGTCGTGACCCCCGTTGCGATCTGGCTCGCGCTGGCCGCAGATCAGGTCGCGGGGACGCTCGTCGGCATCGACTTTCGCGCCGGTGTGTCGGCGCTGCTGCCGACCCTGGTGCTTGCCCGCTTCTTCGGTATCGCCAATCAGTTCTACGTCCAGATTAGCTTCCAGCTCGCCGAGCGGCCCTTCATGCTGGCGGCGCAATCCTTTGTTACGCTGGTGGTCAGCGTGGTCCTGATGGTCGTGCTGGTTGCCGGTTACGGCATCTACGGCGCGGCGCTGGCGACGCTGGCGACCGAGGCGATCGGATTCCTCGTTGCCGTCGTCCTGATGCATCGCGCCCACCCGGTCCCGTTCGATCTCAACCGGCTCGCCGGGGTCGCGGTTTCGGCCGCGGCGATGGCGGCCGCCATCCTCGTTGCGCGTTCGCAAGTCGGCGGCACCGGCCTCGTGGCGCTGATCGTCGTGAGCCTTGCAGGCGGCTTCGCTTATGCCGCCGCAGCGTGGCTTCTCAATGTCGCCCAGGTGCAGACGCTGTCGTTGCGCGTCTTGCGGGCCTCCACCCGGAACGTGCTGGGGGTGTAGCAAGGAGCCGGCCCGGTTCCAGGAAAGACCTTCGCCGGAGCGAGCAATATTGATCAGTAACCGGGGGGCCAGCCTTCTATGCTGGCCTCATCACCGCCCCTTATCGGCAATCTATCGGTGATTGAGGATGCTGTAACGCTCTCGCCGGATCCCCGCGGTGCACCGCATGTACTTGCAGTATTCCCAGGCACACAGTCCCTCACCTGCATCAGGCGAAGGGCCGCGATGTCGTTGGTGTGGCGAATGCACGAGCTTGGTGAGGATTCCGGGCCTGGCAGCATTGGAGATCGGAACGTTCGCGTGCGCCGGGTGCCACCAAGGTTCCGCCGCCGCAATCGAAAGCGATCCGATGACGTTGGCCACGATGGTCTGGCTCGACAGTCATGACCTGCGGCCACCGACTTGAGCGAGCTGGACGAGTTCATCCGGCGCGAAAACCTCAGAATCTTCAAACGGGGCATCGATCTGGAAAAAGACGCTGTCCGGCGGCAATGGCTCCTGGAGCGTCTGGCCGACGAAGAGGCGAAAGGCCGGGTCACGAGCTGATAGGCGAGCGCCGGGACCTTCAAAGAGGCGTGGATGGGAGATGCGGGTGAGCGGATACATATTCAATAATAGGGGCGTCCGCGCCGGCGTCGTGAACGGTGCATCGATTTTCGATCTCACTGGCAAGAGAGTTTACGATCTTCGGGGAAACAACATCTACCGTCTCTCGGGCGAGTTGGTCGGTCATATGCTCGACGCGTCGGGCTCCGACAAGCGCCTGGACCGCGGCAGCGAAGCGCTGCTTTCCGTTGGGGAAGCGCCGGAGCTTGACGAGCCCGAGAACCGTTCTGCACCGCAAAGGCAGCCATCTGCCAATTTTGCGGAAGCAATACGGCTGCGCCGAATCATCTCCGACGCCCCGGCCGATCGTTCCAAAAAAGGGTGATCGTGCACTCCCGAGGTTTTCACGAACAACGCGCGAAGCGGCAGGCGACGATGCCCGATGCGGAGGCCGATCAATTGGAAAATCTATTGCAGCGGCGACCGCACCCTCGTTTCAGCATCGTAGACCAGGATTTGCAGCATCGGGAACCGGCCGAGCAACTCGGTGCCGGCTGCCCGGGCAGCCGTCTCGCTTTCGTAGCGGGTCTTGAAGTGGCCATCGACGATTAGCGAGAAGCCACTGGCTGGTGCCACGTCAGCCCTTTGAATTGTTCTCGGCTCGATCTCTTCGACTTGCACGGTCGGCTTCTTCATGGGGTACCTTCGATCGTTGCAGGAGAGGGCTTGGGGCGCGCTTGCTTCCAACCGTCTCAGTCGTCCCTCGCGATCTCAGGCTTGTCATACAAGACCGCGTTCAGGAGGGAAGTGTGAACCTCGATCTTGCCGTTGTAGGTGATAAAGCCGAGCTTGCGAAATTTGTTCATGAAAAAGCTGACGCGGGATCGGGTTGTCCCGATCATCTCCGCAAGTGTCTCCTGACTAACCTTCGCCGAGATGGGCTGAGTGGCGCCGTCCTTGCCGAAATTGGCCAACAGCAGCAGAAGACGCGCAAGCCGCTTCTCGCTCGAATTAAACAACTGGTCGATCAGGTCTTCTTCTATGCGGCTGTTTCGGCTCAGCAGATACCCCATGAACAACTCGGAGAACTTCGGTTCGGCCTTGAGTGCGACGAGCATTGCTGGCTTCGTGATGGACGTGATCACGCTTTGCTCCATCGCCACGGTCGTCGAAATCCGCAAGGGATGGCCGTTCAGGCAGCCCTCACCGAAGAATTGTCCGGGCTCCATGATTCCGACCACCGCCTCCTTGCCCTGCTCCGAGACGACGAGAACCTTGATCCTCCCCTTCTGGATGTAAAAAACGTTATCCGCGGCGTCGCCTTGCGAGAACACCACCTGGTTCTTGTCGAACTTCAATATGGTTTTGCCCTCGCCGACCTTGGCGAGAAAGAGTTTTGGATCGAACGCGCTTTTCGGCGCTTTTGGCATGACGTCGCACAACCTAAATGGAGAGAGCTTCAGTCTAGCAAGACCTTGCCGGGCACGTTAGGCAAATCTTGCTTCGCCTCCGGTCTGTGATTTGGAGCAGGCAATCTGCCTGCGGCTTAGGGCAGGCTCGTTAAGCGGATTGCCCGCGCTCAATGCCTTACGACCGTCTGATGCCGATCCTTCATGAGTGCGGCGTCCAGTTCCGTCTGGCTGATCGCGTAGGACCGGGTCCGCGATTGGGAGGCAGACCTCGCGGGCGTTTGCAACAACGTCGCCACGCGCCGATAGGCGATTCTCGACAATCCTTCGATCCGCTCGTCGTCAGTGAGGATGACATATTCGCCGGCGGGCTGAGCGCCCTCCAGCCCCTGAAGGACGAAGGGATTGGCGAACGATACGATGGTCCGCGTTGTTCTGATGGTCAAGATGAGATCTCCTGGTCGAGCCTGCAGGGCGCCGGCCGCGCCATTTGCCGACGCGGCTCATCGCGCCGGGTCGCGGGAGAGACGTTCGAGACTCTAACGGTTGGGTCGCCCGGCTGCAGAGCAGAATTGCTCATCTTTGAAGGAATGGTTCGCAATTGATGATGAACCCCCGCGCCGATCATACGACCGTCATTTGAGCAGTTTTGCACATCATCCGCTCCTGCCCAGGTCTAACCTGACCATTGGGCGGAATGCTGCTCGGTTGTCCGATGCTGAGGATGTGAAATGAACATATCTGGTGAGGGCCTTTTCGTCATATTGGCTGTGGGCATCGCGGCCGGTTGGCTCGCGTGCCAGATCGTCATGGGCACCGGCCTGGGCTTGGTTGGTGATCTCGTCGTGGGAATAACAGGGGCCTTCATTGCGAGCTTGATCATTCCGCAGCTGGGGATTCATCCCGGTTCGGGTGTCGTCTCGCAGATTGTCAACGCTGTGGTGGGTGCGGTCCTGCTGCTCTTGATCATCGGGCTCGTCCGCGGACGAAGCAGCTGGGGCGGCGCTTGGCGCAAGCGCTGGTAGCCGCGTCGTGAGAATATGCCTGGAACGAACGTCGTCGGGGTGACTTGGTGATGACGACCGGATGTGATGCCCACTCATCATATCTGATGAAGGGCGGTCCTGGTTCCTACCCCCGTGCCAGGGCCGCTTTCTTGCGCGCGCTCCTTCAGCTGCTATTCGGTTGATCTCATCGGATCGGCCAGAGATTCATGGACGTTCCCGCACTTGGAGCATTTGAAGATGCGCAGATTGAGGCCGTCGCGACTTGCCCCGACCTGAATCAGCATCATGCGGCTCTGGCAGGCCGGGCAGTGTGGTCGTGGTATCGGGATCAAGGTCGGTTCTGGACGACTATAGACCTCGGACATATGAAGCTACTCCTCATATGGCGGCGTATGCCGGACCCGAAGCCGCCGCCGATGATAGCCGATTCGCCGGCCGCGTAACGATGAGCATGCCGCGCCCGTCCGTCAGCCACTGTTCAATATTGCTCACATTGCGGGAATCGCCGGCCGCGAACGCGTCTAATCTGGCCCCGATCCGTTTGCGGCGCGCCTGATGTGAGCAATATTGCTCAGCAGGATATCCAAGCCCTGACCAGTATGGGCGCGTGCGGGGCACGATTTCCGAACCGCTGCCGAAGGCGTCCGGGCGATCGCAGTACTTTTTTGGAGCAGGCGGAAATGCCGCAAGGAATGCCGGAGATGCGCGCATCCGTGCAGTCGCTCGTTCGCTATCGCGAGCCCGACAGTGTACGCGGTGTTCTCGAATTGGCGATCACGGCAGTTCCGCTCTGCTTCATCTGGGCGCTGATCTGGGCCGCTCTTGACCAGGGCTATTGGTTCGCCGTGCTGTTCGAGGTCCCTGCTGCGGGCTTGCTGGTCCGTCTGTTCATGATCCAGCATGATTGCGGACATGGCTCTTTCTTCCGCGGCCGGGCTGTGAACGATTGGGTCGGCCGAGCCATCGGTGTGGTGACACTGACACCATACGATTATTGGCGGCATAACCATGCCCGCCATCATGCGAACTCCGGCAATCTCGATCACCGGGGCTTGGGCGACATTGATACGTTGACCGTGCGCGAGTTTCGCGACCAGCCGCGATGGCGTCGGGTGCTATACCGGCTGTATCGGCATCCCATCGTGATGTTTGGCGTCGGTCCCACCTATTTGTTCATCTTCAAGCATCGAGTGCCGATTGGGTTGATGCGCGGCGGCTGGACCCCTTGGCTGAGTACGATGGGCACGAACGCCGCCATCGCGATTCTGGTCGCCGCGATGATTTGGCTGGTCGGCTATGGGCCATTCCTGCTGGTACACGTGCCGATCGTCGTTCTGGCGGCGTCCATCGGTGTCTGGCTGTTCTACGTCCAGCACCAGTTCGAGCATACCTACTGGTCACATGACGAGACCTGGAATTTTCACGATGCCGCACTGCACGGCAGCTCGCACTACCAATTACCGCGTGTCTTGCGGTGGTTTACGGCAAATATCGGCGTCCACCACGTCCATCATTTGTGCAGTCGAATTCCCTGCTATCGCCTGCCGGAGGTGTTGCGGGACCATCCACAGCTCGCCGCCGTCGGACGGATTACGCTGGTCCAGAGCTTGCGAACCGTGCGGCTGACCTTATGGGACGAGGAGCGGCTGCAACTCGTCTCCTTTGGAGAGGCAACCTTGACCTCAGCCGCCTCGCCGCTGGCGGCACGCCTGCGGCCAAGCCGCTGAAGGCGTGAATGTCCGCACCGCGGTTGCAGTGATTGCCGAGGTTCGGTCGGAAGGTGCTGGCGACCTCCTGAAACGCTGTCCGTCCAAAGCACATATGCGTTCTTGCCGCATCGCGTGATCCGGATTGTGATCGCTGGGGCCGTCCATTCCCGGTGAGGTCCAAGAACCGGCGGATCCGACCCTCCAGGCGGACGTTTCGCCGCAGCGAGAGACCCAGCCTCGGACCAGCCTCAGGCTCAAGCCACCCTTCCGCCTGCGTAAGCCGTCGTATATGAGAGATTTGTTGCCGAAGCGGGCCGAATATCGCCACAGACGGAACGTATGGCGGCTGCGATTTCTTAATCCAAAGATCGCAATCTGAAACGTAATCGACATGAGCGCGGACTGGCATTCCGACCGGGGCATGGCATGAGAGACCGACCGACGACGGCGCAATCCACCCTGGCAACGCGGCGTTGGGGCCCTCCCGGAATTGTGACGCTGGCGGCGATGGTCGCGTTTGGCGCCCTGCCCCCGGCCGGGGCGGCCAAGCAGGCGCGCCAGCCGGCGGAGGCGGTGGCGCAGCGGCAGGCGGGTGATCCGATCATGGCGATCGTGTCGATCAAGAGCCAGCAGGTCACCTTCTACGACGCCGACGGTTGGATCGTGCGCGCGCCGGTGTCGACCGGCACTACGGGACGCGAGACGCCGGCCGGCGTGTTCGCCATCCTCGAGAAGAACCGGGAGCATCGCTCGAGCCTGTATGACGATGCCTGGATGCCGCATATGCAGCGCATCACCTGGAACGGCATCGCCCTGCATGGCGGACCGCTGCCCGGTTATGCCGCCTCGCACGGCTGCGTGCGGATGCCGTTCGGCTTTGCCGAGAACGTGTTCGACAAGACCTATATCGGCATGCGCGTGATCGTCTCGCCTCACGACACGGTCCCGACCGATATCTCTCATCCCTCGCTGTTCGTGCCGAAGCCGGAGGCCATCGCTGCCGTCCCCGGCCGGGCGAACAAGCTCTCCGCCGAGGCCGAAGAGGCGACAAGGGCCGCCGACGAGGCCAAGAAGGCTGCATCTGCTGCCGCGAAGGAAGCTGCTTCGCTCCCTGCCGCGCTGCGCAAGCTGGAACAGCAGAAGGCCCGCGCCGATGCCGAGCTCGCTTTCGCCGACAAGACGCTCGCAAACGTCAAGAACGATCAGGCCCGCGCCAAGGCTGAGGAGTTGAAGCAGAAGGCGGCAGCCAAGGCCGCCGACGCGGCGACGCAGCTCGACGCCGCCAGGGCGGCCGCGCAGCCGAAGCGCGATGCCGTTGCTGCAACGAAGGACGCCGCCAAGGCCACTGCCGCCAGAAGGGCCGAGGCGGTGAAGGCCGCGACCGACGCGAAACTCGCGGGCGAGCCGGTCTCGGTCTATATCAGCCGCGAGACGCAGAAGCTCTATGTGCGGCGAAACACGCACAAGCCGGCGCCCGACGGCGGCGGCGAGGTGTTCGACACCAGCATCGAGGTCCCCGTCACGATCCGCAATCCCGAGCGGCCGCTCGGCACGCATATCTTCACGGCGATGGCGAAGACCGACACGGGCCTGCGCTGGAGCGTGGTCACGATCGAAAACGGCGACGAGGCTCGCAATGCCCTCGACCGCATCACGATCCCGCAGGACGTTTGGGATCGCATCGGGCCGACCGCATTGCCGCGCTCCTCGATCGTCATCTCGGACGAGCCGCTGAGCAGCGAGACCAACTACCGGACGGAGTTCGTCGCGGTGCTGAAAAACGAGCCGCAGGGCGGCTTCATCACCCGCAAGCCGACCGCCCCCGACATGATCGCCAGCGACGACGGTTGGGACAATGGCGGCAACGGCTTCGGCTTCTTCTACCAGCGTGATCCCTACGTACAGCCGGCTCCACGCCGGCAGCGCGGCCAGTATCAATACTATCAGTCGACGCAGCCGATGCAGCGAAGCTGGTGGTAGGAGGCAGGACGGCGCCCTGGCGGAGGCCTGCAGCTACGTGCGCGCTTCGATCACCACAGCCTGAATCTTGCCTTCCACCGCTCCGGCGCCATGACGCGTCCGGATCGTCTCGGCGACGATGTCGGTCGCAGCCTGAAGCTTGCTGGCATCCCTTGTCTCGATCTCGCTGCGCAGCGGCGTGCCCTGACAGAGGGCGAGCGCGACGTATTCGGGCGATGGCGCACGGCTGATCTCGGATCGCGTCTCGATCGAGATGTCGCGGAAGCCTGCGCGTTCGAGGTCGGTCCTGATGACGGTCTTGCCGCAATAGCCGTGCGGCGTGCGAACCATGAATCGCGGCGGGTCGTCGGGAAACAGCTTTGCAAGCGCCAGCGTTGCTTCATGCGACAGCACATTGTCCTCGATCCGATCCCAGACGTTGAACACGAACGTGCCGTCGCGCTTCAGGACTCGCTTCACCTCTTTGTAAGCCTTGACACGGTCCGGAAAGAACATGGCGCCGAATTGGCAGCAGACCACGTCGAACTCGCCGTCGCCAAAGGGGAGGGCCATTGCGTCGGCCTGGCGCCAGGTGATGCGGTCGTCATCCCCCTGGCGTTGCGCGGCGACCGCGAGCATGGGCTCGTTGAGGTCGGTCGCGACATAGCGGATGCCGCGCGGCAGCGCCGCTGCCACGGCGCGCGTCACTGCGCCGGTGCCCGCGGCGATCTCGAGCAGCACCGCAGGAGAGCGGGCCGCGACGCGTCTTGCGATGTCTTCCGCGTAGACCGAGAAGATCATTGGGACGAGATACTCGTCGTAGATTTTCGGAATCGAGCCGGCGAAAACCTTGTCAGTGTCGGACATGTTGCCTCGCTGCAGGTTCGAATGCGGGGCTCATCCTACCATGGATAGCCGTCTACCGCGCCAGCAATGACGTGAACCCGGCCGGCTCCTGCATCGTCTTGCGCGCCCTCGAAGGGCATTGGCGAGGTCCATGACGGGGCCTTACGATTTTGCCCCGACCTCACGGATCGGCCGCGTGCCGTCCCAGTTCAACGCCGCCTGACGGACACGCTCGAAGAACGGCCCCTTGGTGCCGCTGATGTCGGAGATCTCGATCACCGTGCCCGGATGGGCCTGGGTGTCGAAATAGGCAAAGCGGCCCTTGTCGCCGCCGATCTGGCCCTCGTGGCCGATCCTGTAGCCGAGCCCGAGGGCCTTGTCGTAGAGCGCCTGATAGTCGAGGCTCCAATAGGACATGTGCTGCAGGCCCTCGTGGCCGGCGTCGAGGAACTCCTTGTACAGCGAAGGCGCATCGTTGCGCTGCTGGATCAGCTCGATCTGGAGGTCGCCGGAATTGGCGAGCGCAATGCTCATCTCGACGGCTGAATCCTGGCCGCGATGACGGAACCAGTCGGTCTTGACGCGGTCCATGTAGTACCAGGGGCCGACGCGCATCACCTCGATCCAATGCTTCATCGCAGCCTGGATGTCCCGCACGACGTAGCCGTTCTGGCGCACCGCGCCGAAGATGCGGCTCATGCTCGCGCTCCTCTCGTCACTCGATCACTTGACCTCAATGCCTGCGTCCTTGGCAACCTGCTTCCAGGCCGCGATGTCGCGGGCGTTGATGTCGCGCTGCTCTTCGCCGGGGATGAATTGCGGCGTGATGCCGAGCGCCAGCAGCTTCTCCTTCACGACGGCGTCGCCGAGCGCATCCTTCAGCGCCGCCGACAGCTTCGTGGCGATGGGCGGCGCGAGCCCCGCGGGCGCATACATCGCCCAGGACAGGCTGCGGTCGAACGGCACGCCCTGCTCCTTGTAGCTGGCGACGTCGGGCAGGCTCGGCGAACGCTCGCCGCAGGCGGCCAGCGCCTTGATCGATCCCTCCTTCACCAGTGGCGTCGCGGTCGCGACGTCGAGGGTCGCCAGCGAGATGTGGCCGCCGAGCAGGTCGCCGGCCAGCTTCGCGATGCCGTTGAACGGCACGTGGTCCATCTTAATGCCGGTCTGCTGCATCAGGATTTCGGCACAGAATTGCCCGGTCGAGCCGACGCCCCAGCTGCCGTACTGGATCGGCTCGCCCTTCCTGGCGAGCGCGATCAGACCTTTGATGTCGTTGGCCGGGAAATTCTTGGTCGCGACCAGCATGATCGAGGACGTCCCGACACGCCCGATGGTCGTGAAATCCCTGATCGAATCGTAGGGCAGCTTTGGATAGATCGCCGGTGCCAGTACATGCGTGGTCATGCCGCCGACGGTGATGGTGTAGCCGTCATTGGGCGACGTCGCGACCATCTGCGTGCCGAGCGTGCCGGCCGCGCCCGTGTGGTTCTCGATATAGATGCTCTGTCCGAGCGTCCTGCCCATCCTCTCGGCAAGCAGCCGGCCGACCACGTCGCCGCCGCCGCCGGCCGCATAAGGCAGCAGCATCTTGATCTTGTGCGTGGGGTAGGCGGCTGGATCCTCGGCGTGCGCCGGCAACATCGCGGGCAACGTTGCGACCAACGACCATGTTACGGCCCGAAGCAAGCGAAGGCCGGCGAAGCGCGCCATGAACCATTCTCCCAAAAATTGCTCTCCGCTTGTTCTTCGGGCGGAGTTGAAACGCGAGATAAAACGAACGATCGTTCGTGCGGTTGACTAGCGAACGATCGTTCGCTAGTCAAGTGATCATGGCTGTCCACACCTCCAGCGCGGCGGAAGCGGCTGCGCCTTCGACACGAGAGCGCATCCTCACCGAGGCGCTCAGCCTGTTTGCGCAGAGCGGCTATGGCGGCACCTCGATGCGCGAGCTGGCGCGCCGCGTCGGCATCCGCGAGAGCAGCCTTTACAATCACTTTCCCGGCAAGGCCGCGATCCTGGAGGCGATCGTCAGCGAGCACGGTCCGGCGAGTTCGGCGAGCCGGCTGGAAGAGCCGCGCTACAAGCAGCTCGCGCGCCAGCCCGCCGCGTTCTGCCGCCAGTTCGCACTCGACCTCGTCGAGCAATGGTCCGACCCGCGCGAACATCAGTTCCAGAAAGTCATCACCGCCGAGCGCAACCGTGTGCCCGGCATCCGCGCCAAATTCGCCGATCATTTCTACGCGCGCGAGCAGAGCCTGATGACGGACTACTTCCGCGGCTTCGCGCTGGCGGGCCTCGTGTCGACGCCGGACCCGCGCGAGACCGCGCGGCTGTTCGCGGCAGGCCTGATCTATATCCGCCTCGAGCACTATGTGATGGGCGCGGCACCCTCGCCGCGAGCGAGGGTGATCGAGGCGATCGACCGCTATCTCGCCTTCTTCCTGTCGCTGATCGCGGCAGGCAACGATATCGACAACAAGAAACGGAAGCCCAAGGGAGAGAAACGTGGCAAGGCTGCCCCTGATTGATCCGGAGACGACGAGCGGCGACATCCGCGCCTCGTTCGACCGCATGCCGGTCAAGCTCAACATCTTCCGCATGATGGCCCATGCCGAAGCCAACATGATCCCGGCGATGCGGCTCGGCAATTCGATCCTGCACAAGCAGAAGCTCTCGGCGGTCAACCGGGAACTGCTGATCCTCCAGGCGGCCCAGCTCGAAGGCGGTGCCTATGAATGGCGCCAGCACGTGCCGATCGCGCTCGGCGTCGGCTGCACGCAAGCGCAGGTCGATGCAGTCGAGCGCGCTGACTACGATGCCACCGGCTTAAGCGATGCCGAGCGCGCGCTGCTGAAATTCGGCCGTGAGGTAGTCGAGAACGTCCGCGTGACCGAAGCGACCTTTGCCGCCGCGCGAAAGCATTTCAGCGACCAGGAGATCGTCGAATCCATCGTCGCGCTCGGCTTCTACATGATGATGGCACGCCTTACCGAGGCGACCGAAACCGATCTCGATCCCGCCGCAGGCATGAAGGTCTACGACGGCGGCAAGAAATAGGGCGGCTGAGATGTCGGAAGCCGAGAGCAAGCCGGAGCGCTACGTACGTCCGCACAGCTCGGAATCGTTGGGAGAGGCGCCGGGCAGGGGGCGCCTGAAGGGCCGCCGCATCCTGATCGTCGGCGGCGGACAGCGTGTGTTCGATGCCGCCTCCGACCCGATCGGCAACGGCCGTGCCATGAGCATTCTATGCGCACGTGAAGGTGCGAAGGTCGCGGTCGCCGATCTCAACCGCGCCTCTGCCGAGCAGACCGTCAAGCGCATCACCGATGAGGGTGGCGAGGCTGTTGCGATCGCTGCCGACGTTACGTCTGAAGCCGACGTCCAAGGCATGATCGAGCAAGCCCATCGCGCGATGGGCGGCCTCGACGGCATGGTGCTGAATATCGGCACCTTCGGCAAGGTCGGGCTCGATGCCGTCAGTGCCGAGGAGTGGAATGCGATCTACGACGTCAACGTCCGCGGCCCCATGCTGTGTTGCCGCGCGGCTCTGCCGAAGCTTGACGATGGCGGCGCCATCGTCTTCATCTCCTCCATTGCCGCGCTGAAAGCGGGCTCGCAGATGGCGGTGTATGATTCCTCAAAGGCCGCGCTCGGCGGCCTGATGCGCAACATCGCCCATCTCGGCTCCCGCCGCGGCATCCGCGCCAACCTGGTCTATCCCGGCCTCGTCGATACCCCCAACGGCCGCGAAGCCGGCGCGGGCCGCCCCTCGCGCGGCAAGGGCCACGTCCCCTTCGGCCGTCAGGCGACAGCCTGGGAGATTGCCTACGCCGTGCTGTTCTTCCTGTCGGATGAGAGCGTCTACGTCACCGCGCAGACGCTCGCGGTGGATAGCGGCTTGAGCGGGATGTGAGGCCGCCGTTCGGGCGCCACACCCACTGACGTCATCCTGAGGCGCGCAAGGGCGCGCACCTGGTGGAGACACAAACGTATATCTATCGCGCCTGCGACCGCGCGCGACAGAGCAGGTGGTCGAGCGAGATGTTGCCGGGTCCGTAAGCCATGATGCCGAGCGCCATTGCCGCCCAGGTGAGGTGGATCGGCCAGCCGTCGGGCACGGTGAGCTCGACGATGACGGTCATGAACAACAGCCCGAGCCCTGCGAATCGTGTGCCGAGACCCAGCACCAGCAGGATCGGAAACGTGACCTCGCCGCAGCCCGACAGGAACGCCATCACCGTCGGGGCCGGAAAGTGATAGGGCCCGCCCGGCAGATGCAGCATGAACTCGTCGCTGAACAACGTCACGGCGGTGTCGTTGAGCCTGAGGAAGCCGTCCCATTTGAGCAGGCCCGAGCGCCAGAACGGCACCGCCAGCGCGAGGCGCAGCACGAGTTGGACCAGCGAGGGGGTGGCGATCGTCTGCACCAGCCGATTGGCCCTGTCGACGAGCAGCCAGAACGACGGCAGCCCGCTGCCCGACGCTATGCGTTGGTCCGTGATCATCATGCGTCTCCAGCAGCAAGCGAGGTGAATGCACCGGCCTCGAGCAGGCCGGCGATGTTCATGGCGATGTCGAATTCGGGCGCTGCATCCAGTGCCGACGCGGCAGCTTCGCCGAGCGGCCGGCCAGATGCGAGGCAAGAGGCAAAGACGGCGCCGCCAACCGGAAGATGTCGGACCGCGACGTCGAGTTCGGGCCGTGTGATCAGGGCGTCCTCCGGCGTGGACGCGTCGATGCGCTTGACCGGCGCGTTGTCGCGGTTGGCGGCGAAGATCGTCACCGCAGAGAACGGCGAACGCACGATCCGCATTGCCGGATGCGGGATGAAGATGGTGTCAGCAAGCCGTTCCGGGGCGATCGCCGAAAGCCGCGCCGGCGACAGCGGCGCAGCGTCGGCTGCGTGATAGGCATCGAGCCAGGCCCGCTCGATGCGCGCGACGTCGGCGAGCCACGGCATGGCCTGCGCATGCTCATAACGCACAATGAACTCCGGGAAGTCGCGGCCATACTCGAACAGCAGCGGCGAGGTGGGCGGGGTGCTGCGAACATGGAAGCGCGCCATGGCGCGGAAGAACTCGGCGCCGGTGATGCGCTGCACCGCCGGATAGACCGCGGCCAGCGCGTCGATCAGGCTGACGGTGACGTTGTTGCGGTAGACGTCGTAGCGCCGGCTCGCGGCCTTGCCGTTCGGGCCGGACACGGTCTCGGGCGTGCTGCGTGCCGGATCCAGCAGTGCCGGCGCGAACGCAGCGGCGAAAGACAAGTCGGGTTCAGGCCGCATGGCGGTCTCCCGCCAATGCTGGGGACTGATGACGGTCGAGAATCGCCTGGGCAGCAGCGGCTTCCGCTTGCAGCACCGGCCAGTCCGGAATCTTGCTGTCCCATTCGACCAGCGTCGGCACCGGACCGCGGCGCTGGATGACGAGCTCGTAGAGCTTCCAGACTGCGTCAGCGACCGGGCCGTCGTGACTGTCGATCAACAGCGGATCACCTTCGTCGTCCGCCTGCTCGGCATGGCCCGCAAGATGGATCTCCCCGACCCGCGACAGCGGGAAGTCCGTGAGATATTCGAGTGCCGAGAAGCCATGGTTCGTCGCGGAGACGAACACGTTGTTGACGTCGAGCAGCAGCCCGCAGCCGGTGCGCTCGGCAATTGCGCGGATGAACTCGGTCTCGCGCATCGAGGATTCGCGAAACGTGACATAGGTTGACGGGTTCTCCAGCAGCAGCGGACGGCGGATCGCTTCCTGCACCTGGTCGATGTGATCGCAGACGCAAGCCAACGTCGCTTCGGTATAGGGCAGGGGCAACAGATCGTTGAAGAAGCTGGTCTCATGGGTCGACCATGCCAGATGCTCGGAGACCAGCGTCGGCTGATAGCGCGCGACGAGGCCGCAAAAGCGCGCCAGATGCGCCTTGTCGAGCGGCCGGGGTCCGCCGATCGACATGCCGACGCCGTGCAGCGAGAGCGCATGATCGCGGCGGATCGCCTCCAGCGCGCGATGCGGCGGGCCTCCATGGCCCATGTAGTTCTCGGCGTGGACTTCGAAGAAGCCACGCCGAGGTCCTGCCTCGAGGATATCAGCCAGATGCTCGGGCTTGAAGCTCGTCCCGGCTACGCCGCCGATGGGAATTGCGAAGCGGAGCGGCATGGCTGCTGGTCGGGTCGACTTGATCACCGTGCTCATCGTGCTGCTCCGTTCGTGCTTGTCGGCGACTTCGTGCGGGCCGCTAGACCGGCTTCAGCGAACCCTTCTTGCCGCCCGGCAGCTCGATACTGGTGCAGGTGCCGCCCTGCACGAATTTCCAGGCGTTGCCTTGGAAATCGACGGTTGATGTGCCCTGGCAGGTCGTGCCCGGTCCCGCCGCGCAGTCGTTCTGGCCCTTCAGCGCGACGCCGAAGCACTTCTCTTTCTTGGCGGCCATGGCAGCCTCGCCCTCGGCCTTGGTCAGCGGGCCGGCCGCGGCGAGGCTCGCGAGCGCGGTGGATAGGGCGCCGGCGAGGACCAGCGAAGTGACGGCATGCTTGGCAGACATCGGGATTCTCCTGTTCGAGATGGCATCGCCTAGCAGGCGATGCGCGCATGGTGTCCTTCGCTGCCCGCGCAGCCCGCGTTACGGACTGCTGTTCACGAAGGCGTGACCGGTTGGATTGGGCGCACGACGCGTGCGCTTGGGCCGGTATTGGCGGGCAAGCTTGCGTTCAAAGCCAATGCTTAAGGCGTATCGAGACGGTAGCCGCCGGGCATTGGCGGCGGACGACTTATTCATGCCAGAGGTAACGGGCGCGGGCCTGCGGCGTAGAGCATGACAGTGGCGCGGTGGACCAGCGGGCGAAGACAGTGATGAAGGTTGATCCCGAACGACGGCTTCATACGATCGCAAGGCTGACGATCAGCATCCGCCTCGCGGTGTCCGCGCTGGTCCTGACGGCGATCCTGTTGACGGCCGCGCTCTCCAGCCTCCTGTGGTGGCGCACCGCGGAGGCGACCAGCCGGCAACTCGCCTCGACCATCAACGAGCAGATCGTGGCGGCGGTGCGCAAGGAGGTCTTGGCCATCGTCGACGAGGCGCGCGCCGCGCACACCGCGATCCGCACCTTGTTCCTGCAGAACGTGCTCGACACCCGCGAGGCCGACAAGCGCGAATTCGTGTTTCTGTCGCAATTGCAGTCGCAGGCGACGATTTCCTGGGTCGCCTTCGGCTGGCCCGACGGCTCCTACTTCGCCGCGCACAAGCTCGGTGATCGCCGCCTGGAGATGATGGAGATCTCGCTGACGGATCATCCTGGCGAGCGCCGTGTCGATGAGTACGACGTCGTGCCCGGCGACATCGAATTCGCCAATCGCCGCTTCGAGCCGACCTCGTTCCGCGTCGCCGATCAGGCCTGGTTCAAGGCCGGGCTGAAGGCGGACGATCCGCAATGGTTCAGGGTGCTGGACCATGCGACCGGCCAGCGGCCGTCGATCGCCTTCGCCGGGCCGATCGACGTCTATCAGGAACGGCAAGGCGTTCTGGCCGTCATCATCGAATACACGAGGCTTGCGCGTTTCCTGTCGCAACTCGAGGTCGGGCGCACGGGGACCGCCTTCATCGTCGATGGCAGCGGCGAACTCGTCGCGGCGCCGGACAAGGAGGCCGACGAGCTCCATCCGGCGCGCGGCGACCTGAAGCTGCTACCGCTCGCGCGCCTGGCGCTCGACAAGGCCGGTGAGACCGGCCGCAAAGAGGCGTGGCGCAGCCGCCTCACATCGGGCCGCGCAGCCTACGAGGTGACGCTGACGCCGCTGCCGTTTCCCGGCTGGTCGCTCGCCACGGTGATCCCCGAGGCCGAGTTTCTCGGGCCGGTCGAGACGACGCTGCGGCGTCTGATCCTCGGCCTCGCGATCGGCGCCGTATTCGCAGCGCTCGTCTCGGCGTTGCTTGCGCGCTCCGTCATTGCCGCGCCGCTGTCGCTCGTCGTCGGCGAGCTACGTCATGTCGAGGCCTTTGCGCTGGAGCAGGTCCGTCGCCATCCGTCACGGCTAAGGGAGATTGCGAGCCTGTCGGGCGCGATTGCCGAGATGGCGGCCGGGCTGTCCGCATTCCGAAAATTCATCCCGGCCGATCTCGTTCGTGATTTGCTGCACCAGGGCGTCGAGGCGAAGCCCGGCGGCTATGTCCAGGAGCTCAGCGTGATGTTCATCGACATTGCCGGCTTCACCGGGCTGTCCGAACGGCTGGGCGATCGCGTCGTGCCGCTGCTGTCGCGCTATCTCGACGTCACCTCGGAGATGATCGTCGCCAATGGCGGCACCATCGACAAATTCATCGGCGACGCCGTGATGGCTTTCTGGGGCGCGCCGCAGCCGCAGGACGATCACGCCGCGCGCTGCTGCCGCGCCGCGCTCGCCTGCCGCAGGGCCGTGGAAGAGTCCGGGCTGGTCGACGATCTCGGCCAGCCGCTCCAGATCCGGATCGGAATCAATTCGGGCCGCATGCTGGTCGGCAATATCGGCTCGGAGCTGCGGCTGAACTACACCGTGATCGGCGATGCCGTGAACGTCGCCAGCCGGCTCGAAGGGGCCAATAAATCCTATGGCACGCAGATCCTGATCGGCGAGACGACCGAACGTCTGGCGCGCGGCGCCGTCGTCACGCGCGAGCTCGACAGCATCGCTGTCTACGGACGGGAAGAGGGGATCTCCGTCTACGAGCTGATCGGGATGGCGAATGACGACGCTAGCGTCGATGCGTCCTGGATCGCTGATTACGAGCGCGGCCTTGCCAGCTATCGGGCGCGCCGGTTCACCTATGCGATAGCCGATTTCGAGACGGTATTGAAACGGCGCGGCCACGATCGTCCAGCCGAGCTGATGCGCGACCGCTGCCGCAAACTCGCATCGGCCGGGCCGGACGCTGCTTGGCGGCCTGTGGCGGCACTGGCGTCGAAATAGCGGCGTCGGAATCCGGGGCACCCAGCGCCTCCGATCGCGGCTTACGCGCATCTCACGTCAGGCTCTTGAGCTTGACGGGCGTCCGTTGTAAAGGGGGCTTGGGTCTGCAGTTCACCCAGGCGTCACCGTCCCGCGAGGGAAGCTAAACCTGCAAGGCTCAATCGAACCGACACCAACCTCGTGCCGCGTCGTAAGCCGGTGACCTCCGACAATCCTACCCGGATCGGCACATCGAGGATTGGTCATGGCCAGAACTCCCATTGCCTTTGTCGCGGGCGACATCTCCGCGCTCGCGAAATCCGTGCGCGCCCAGCTCCTGGAGCGGACGTCGCCACCGGGGCACGTCGAGCTGCTCAACATTCTCGCGCGTGCGACGGGACACAGGAATTACCAGCATTTTCGTGCATGTGCGGCCGGAAGTTCCGTTGATGACCGCGTGGCGCCGGCATCCCAGGGCGATGCGGTCGATCTGAAGCCCGTGCAACGGGCGGCGCGCCATTTCGGCGACTACGGCCGGCTGCTTCGCTGGCCGGCTCGGCATAGCATGCAGCAATTGAGCCTTTGGGTGTTGTGGGCCGGCTTCCCGCCGCGCTGCAGTCTTGCCGAGGCGCAGGTCAAGGCATTGTTGAATCGCCAACACGCTTTCGCCGATGATGCCTTGCTCCGCCGCGCGCTGTGCGATCACGGCCTGATCGTCCGCACAGCCGATGGGCGGGACTATCGCCGGATCGAGCGTCGGCCGCCAAGCGACGCTACGGCGTTGCTGCGTCACCTGAAGGTCGGTGCCCCGGAAACGGAGGTCGCGACATGACCGCAAACCCGGACGCTGTGCCGCTTGTCGGGCCTGCGCCGTCCGACAACGTCGTGCTGTTCTCGCATGCCGAGAGCATTTGTCGGGCAATCCCGCAGGCGAAGCTGCTCGCGCTTCCCGACGGCGGCCACGTGTCGCTGTTCACACATCTTGAAACGGTGCGGAAGGCCGCTGAGCCGTTTCTGGAAGCATACGCGAACGCTCCGCCGCACTCCCATCGTATCGAGGATCTCCATGAAGACCACACTGCTCAAACCTGAAGACTACACGCGCTCGCCCTGGAAGAACGGCGGTGGCATCTTCACCGACCTTGCGGGAGCTTGGCGCGAAGATGCGCCGGCGAGGGATTGGAACAGCCTGCTCTGGCGGTTTGCCGCGACACCGATCGTGGCGCCGGGTCCGTTCTCCCATATGCCCGGCATCGATCGTCTCCAGATGGTCGTCAATGGTCGCGGGCTGGTGCTGAAGTCGCCCGCGCAGGATTTCGACGAGCGTGAACCTTTTACGACGGTGCGCTTCACCGGCGAGACGGAGATCGTGACCGCGCTCGAGGCAGGGCCGGTCGAGGTCGTGAACCTGATGGCGCGGCGCGGGGCGGCCGAGATCGATCTCCTTGCGCTTCGCGAGCCCGGCGAGCGGCAGCTTGCTGCCGGCACGCACCTGGTTTACGCCGCGCGCGGCGATTGCCGCCTCCGTCTCGGGCTTGAGGATTTTGCACTTTCGCACGAAGACACGCTGAAGGTCGAGCTCACCACGGCCTCTAAGCTCGCGGTCGTCTCGGGTCTGGCCGTGCTGGCGTCGATCCGGCTCACCGGCTAGGCGGCAGCTGCGCCGGTCGCGCGGGTGCGCACAATCCATGCAACTGGCTAGGTTGACGCGGCGGAGCTGGGGCACGATATGTGCTGCGATGCAAACCGCCGCTCAAGGGGCAGATATGAACGCGCCAGACAACAACGCCCCTACGCAAGCCGACGGCGTCGTCGACTGGTTGACCAGCGGCACGCGCGACGAGCGCTTCATCGACGACATCTTTGCGCAAATGTGCATCCGCCTGCAGCAGGCGGGCATCCCGCTCAAGCGGGCGACGCTTCACGTGATGATCCATCATCCGCAATGGCTGGGGGCCCGCATGATGTGGTCCGACGGCAAACAAGAGGCGGAGATTACGCTTGCCGACTACGACGCCCGCGAGCGGTCGGAATATATCGGTAGCGCCGCCAACGAAATCCTCGACGGCGCCGACGAGGTGCGCGAGAGGCTCGAACAGGTCTCCTCGCTCGGGCGCAAGCACGCGCTCTACGATGAGATGCGATCGCTGGGCCTCACGGACTATCTGGCCTGGCCGCTCCTGCACACGCTCGGCAAGCGTCACCTCGTCACTTTCGCGACCGACCGGCCCGGCGGGTTCGCCGAGGCGGATATCGCCAGCCTGAAGAAGGTGATGCCGGTGCTGGCGCTGGTCAGCGAGATCCGCATCAAGAACCGCCTGGCGCGCACGCTGCTCGAGACCTATGTCGGGTCCCATGCCGGCGAGCTGATCCTCGCCGGCGCTACCAGGCGCGGCACCGGCACGACGGTGCGCGCGGCGATCATGATCTGCGACTTGCGCGATTTCACCAAAATCTCCGACAACTGGCCGCGCGACGACGTCATTGATCTGCTCAACGATTATTTCGACGCGATGTCCGAACCCATCGCGCGGCATGGCGGCGAGATCCTCAAATTCATCGGGGACGGCCTGCTCGCGATCTTTCCGCTGAGCCAGCCCAATGCCTGCGCCGACCTGCTCCATGCCGTGACCGAAGCGCGCCAAGCCATGGTCGCGCTGAACGAGCGCAACAAAGCGACCAGCCGCGCACCGCTGAACTACGGCATCGGCGTCCACGTTGGCGACGTCATGTACGGCAATATCGGATCGAGCAGTCGGCTCGACTTCACCGTGATCGGTCCTGCCGTCAACATGGCCTCCCGCCTGGAAGCCCTGACCAAGCAGTTGGGACGAACAGTGCTGCTGTCACGCGACTTCGCCGAGCTGGTGGAGCCGAAGTTCGAGCTGGAGCATGTCGGCAAGCACGAGGTGCGCGGCTTCAGCGATCCGATCGAGCTGTTTGCCTATCAGGGGTGACGGGCATGAAGGCTGGGCGGCGGCGGGCCAAGGGCAAGCTTCCCAACCGGGGCTTGTCTTGTTGCCAACGTGCGACTGGGTGACTACGCTTTACCCCAGCCAGTCCAGGCGTTCCTTCGATCGGCCGCACGTCCATGCCCAAATTCCTTCGCATCGGGGTCCATCAGTCGAATGTATCGGGATACACGTCGAAGGCGTGGTGTGTCAGGCGGGTTGGCTCGGCGGTTTTCCTGAAGTGGGGCGCCGTGGAGGTTCAGGGCGCCGGCGACAAGCGAAAGGTCTATTGGACACGTCTGCCGCAGGAGAAGACGGTTCGCTGCGGCACGGTGCAGCGCGCCCAGGACTATGCCAAGGCCGCGATCGCCCGGCGCCGCAATCATCGCTATGAACCGCTGGCCGGATCGATCGCGCTCCAGCGCCGATCGGCGGAACGCAGTGCCGAGCCCAAGCAGGCGCTGGCCACGATCCTGATCGTCGACATCGTCGGCTCCACGGCAAAGGCCGCAAAGCTGGGCGATGCGCGTTGGACCAAGGTGATGGGCCACTATTACGCCGCCGTGCGCAAGGAGCTGAAGACGTGCGGCGGCAAGGAAGTCGTGACCACGGGCGACGGCGTGCTGGCCACCTTCAAGAAGGCCGCAACGGGCATCGCGTGCGCGACCGCGATTCAAAAGGCCGTGCGCACGCTGGGGCTCGACATCAGGGTCGGGCTGCATGCGGGCGAATACAAGGTGAGCGGGGGCGAGATGGTTGGTCTCGCGTTTCACATCGGCACGCGCGTCGCCGCCAAAGCGCGTGCCGGCGAGGTCCTGGTCTCGAGCGCTGTCAGGGACCTGATGGCGCAGTCGGAGATCCGCTTCAGGGATCACGGCGTGCACCAGCTCAAGGGCGTGCCGGCGCGATGGCGCCTGTTCCGGGTGGAGGATTGAGCGGGATTGCGGACGAGGGCGACACAGGCCGGAACCGGCTCATGCCCGCGACGGCAGGCTGCGGCGCGCGGAACTCGTTGACGGGATTGGCGTCTTCGTATTCTCAGCAGCCGCGTTAACGTCGAAAACACCAAGCGCCTTTACGGGTCCTTCGCCTCTATATCCTAGCCTCCGAGATGGCTGGGACAACCTTGATGGGCTTCTTCGCGCGGTTTCGTGACGCTTTCGCGATCGGTGATACGACCGATCCGCTCGGCCGTTCGCTGCTCGTCGAGCAGTTTCGCGTGCTCCGCGAGCAGGTGCCAGTTCTCTACGCCGCGCTTCTGGTGAACAGCGTCAGCGTGGGACTGCTCCTTCCGAACACGGTCTCGGCATGGCTGCGATTTGCCTTGCCGGGCGCTCTCCTGGCGGCCTGTCTCTTTCGGCTGGCCCAGTGGCTCCGGCTGAAGAAGGCCGATTTCACCGCCGAGGAAGCGTACCGGGAACTCGCGAGAGTTCGCCTCGCCACGGTGGCGCTCAGCGGCAGCTTCGTGATCTGGATTCTGGCACTGTTCGTGGTGGTCGATCCCGGTCTACGCGTGTCGGTCTCCCTGCTGCTCTTCATGGGCTGCGTCGGGACGGCCTACTGCCTCGGCAGCTTCCCGCCGTCGTCCCGGCTGACGATGCTGATAGCCGGCGCACCCATCGCGACGGTTCTGCTGCTCTCCGGCAACGGGATGCTGGTCTCGGTCGGGATCAATCTGCTGGCGCTGCTCGTCCTGCTCACCCGGATGATCAACACCAATTTCCGCTCCTTCGTGAAGCTGGTCGAGACCCACGGACGGCTGTCCGGGGAGGGCGATCGCGCGCGGGCCGCAGAGCAGACCGCGACCGCGTTCGCAGAGCGCTTCGACAGGGCGCTCAACAACATGTCCCACGGCCTTTGTTTCTTCGACGACGATCAGCGCTTGATCGTCTGCAACCGGCAGTATCTCGAGATCTACGATCTGGATCCGAAACTGGTCCGGCCGGGCATGCAGCTGAACGACATCGTCGAGCTCCGCTATTCGGTCGGCAGCGCGCCGAAGATGTCGAAGCAGGATTATCTCGACTGGCGCAACAGCACGCCGGTCACCGCCGCAAATTCGGATACGACCGTGGAATTGACCAACGGGCGGATCGTGCGGATCCGGCATCGCCCGATGGAGGGGAAGGGCTGGGTCGCGACCCACGAGGACATTACTGAGCGCCATCGCACCGAGAAGGCGCTTGCGGAAGCCAAGATCGCGGCCGAGCAGGCCGAAGCCGCCGCGCGCGCCGCTCACACCCACCTGACCGAAGCCCTTGACGTGGTCCCCGAAGGTCTTGCCGTCTTCGACAAGGACGATCGTCTGGTGCTCTGGAATCGTCAGTATGCCGAGTTCTACACCGCCAGCAGGGACGCCTTTGCGGTCGGCGCGCCGTTCGAAACCATTATTCGAACCGGGTTGGCCGGCGGACAGTATCCGGACGCCGCAGGCCGGGAGGAGGAGTGGCTCGCCGAGCGCCTGGCCCACCATGCGCTGCCGCAACACTCGCACGAACAGCATCTGGCGGGTGACCGGTGGGTTCGCGTCGAGGAAAGACGCACCGGCGACGGAGGCAGCATCGGAATCCGGGTCGACATCACCGACCTCAAGCGCCGGGAGGCTTCCTTCCGCCTGCTCTTCGAGGAGAACCCGCTTCCGATGTGGGTGGTCGACGCGAAGACGGGCCTTCTTATTGCCGTGAACGGCGCGATGTGCCGGCATTACGGCTATTCCCGCGAAGACCTCCTCGCCATGTCCGAATCTCAACTCGCGTATGGCGAGCCGCAACACGGCGCCGAACGCGACTGCGAATTGCACAGGACCGCCGACGGCGAGGCGATCGAGGTCGTGATCGAATCCCGGCCCCTCGTTTATGAGGAGCGCTCCGCTCATGTCTGCGTCGCCTTCGACGTGACGGAGCGGAATCGGGCGCAGCAGAGGGTGAGCTATCTCGCCTGTCACGACGCGCTCACCGAGTTGCCCAACAGGGCCGCCCTGGACCAGCACCTCGGCGATGCGATCGAACGGGCAGAGATCGCCGACGGCGGCTTTGCCGTGCTCTGCATCGATCTCGACCATTTCAAGGAGATCAACGACCATTTTGGCCATGCCGTCGGCGACACCGTGCTCCGCGAGGCCTCGCGACGTCTGCAGGACGCCGCGCAAGGATCCTATGTGGCGCGTGTCGGCGGTGACGAATTCGTCGCCATCATCGATCGGTTGCCGCTGCCGGCAGCCGCGGAGCTGCTCGCCACGAGGATGAGAGCTCAATTCGAGCAACCGATCGAGGTTGACGGCCGTGCGCTGAAGATCGATCTCTGCGTCGGCGTCGCGCTGTATCCGAGAGACGCAGACAACGCGGTTTCGCTGCTGGCGAACGCGGATGCCGCGCTCTATCGCGCCAAGCACGAGGGCAGGGGAGCGATCCGCCTGTTCACGAGCGCGATGGACCAGCAGTTGCGCGACCGCCGTGCGCTGGAGCACGATCTGCGGACTGCCGTGGCGCGAGGCGAGCTCTATCTGGAGTATCAGCCGCAGCAACACCGGGATGGCACGCTCATGGCCTACGAGGCCCTGGTGCGCTGGCGGCATCCGGTGCGCGGTATCATTCCTCCGGGAGAGTTCATTCCGATCGCGGAGCAAAGCGGCTCCATTGCGCAGATCGACGACTGGGTTCTGATGGAGGCGTGCAGGGAAGCGGCGTCATGGGATCAGCCGCTCCGAATCGCCGTCAACGTGTCGGCGACGCAGTTTCGCCGGGAAGACCTCGATGCGCAGGTCCGCCGAGCGCTGCGGGACAGCGGGCTTTCGGCCGGGCGCCTCGAACTCGAAATCACGGAAGGCGTTCTGATCGAGGACGTGGCGCGCGCCAGGACGACGATGCAATCGCTCAAGGCGCTCGGCATCCTGATCGCGCTCGACGATTTCGGAACGGGATATTCGTCCTTGTCATATCTCGAAGCGTTTCCGCTGGACCGGATCAAGGTCGATCGATCCTTCGTTGCTTCGCTCGGCCAGAGCGAGCGATCGCTGGCCATCGTGCGGGCGGTGATCGGCCTCGCCTACGGGCTCGGGGTGCCGGTGCTTGCGGAAGGCATCGAGACCGACGCTCAGATGTCGCTCCTGGTGCAGGAAGGCTGCGATGAGATGCAGGGATATTTGATCGGGCGGCCCCGGAGCCTCGCCTCGTCGAAGCAAAGCAAGAACGCCTCCAGGCGCGCGGTTTCCTGAACGTCGGATCCGGCGCAACGCGCCTTAGCCGGCCGGATCGGTTCGGTCGCATTTCGGGCATCGCCCGTCCGCGGCGATGGCGAGTTGGCGGCCGATCTCTTCCCTCAGCGCGTTGCCGTCGAAATCCGTGCTGTCGCTCCCCAGGATTCGCTTGGCGCGTTCGTATGCATGGCTCTCGGCGGCGTCGTCGCCGACGCGGACGACGACGTCATCGTGGAACGGGCAGGCCGTGGTGGCGCGCGTCGTCTCGAGCGCGTAGCGCACCAGCGAGGGCAGATCATCGAAATTGGCGGGCATCATGGCTGCTCTCCTGAGCGAGGAGTCGCGAAGGTGGCCTGCGCGAAAGTGGCCTGTGTCCGGCGGCGGGTCGTGCGGACCCGCGGCCTTGTATCGAAGCGGCGCCCGGAGTGCCTAGGAGTCCGGGCTCCGCTTCGTTCGACACCGGAGCGACAAAGCGCCCGATGCCATCCAGAGCATAGGCGCCGGCAAACCGTTCGCATTGACCCATCGCAAACATGGGGAAGGCCCCTAAGGAATCGTCCGCAATATCGCCGGCGGCGGGTTGGGCGCATGAAGCAGGATATGCAGCGCCAGATTCTCTTCAGGTGCCCGCGCACCGGCATAGACGTCCAGCATCGGATCGATGACGCTCGGCCCGAGAGTTCCGAGCCGGCGGATAGCTACGTCGCCGTGAGGTGCCCGGCCTGCATGTCGCTGCACTTCGTCAACAGCACCACCGGCAAGCTGCTGGGTGAGCGAAGCAGCCCGCCCGTCGCCATGCCGCGCTCCGCTTGATCCGCCGTCCGCGTCGATGTGCTGTGACGACAGAGGCGCTCCGTCGCTGGATATGGCAACGGAACGAGTTCTCGAATGACGCGAACAGGCGGCCTCGGCGCTGGTCAGGGGGCGGACTTCGAGCCGAGGCCGCCATTCTTGCCGGAATTGTGAAATGCCGGCGCAGACCAATGCCCGGCAACACTGCTCTGTTCCTATTCCCAGGGCGTCACGCCGACCAGCGGTCCTGCTCTTCCTGGTGAGCATGCTCGTTGAGCCGTTCAGCCAACTGGTCCGCAATCTGCTCCGTCTCGGCCGAGGCCACCGGCTCGCCCTTGTGAGTCCTGAGCTTGTCCTTGTCGGCTTCGATCGGGAAGTCGTCAGGTGTCAATCCGGTATCCTTGCCGGTAGCCTTCCCGGCATCCTTGCGATCCTCGTCCATGGCGCGCCTCGCTCTGTCCCCATCGGGAAAAACACGCGTGAAGGCTGATTGTTGCAACGACGATGAAGCTTGATCGCTTCCTCGAAAGGACGGCAACGCACGTTGTCTTCAGGAAGTGCCAACGGTGGGAGTGCCCAGAACCTCCGTGGAAGCGCCGCTGTACCGCCGAAGCGCCGGTGACGGCGTTCGGCGGCAACACGCCCCCGCCAGAATTGCGTCAATCTGTTCAGGAACTGATCAGGCGACTTGCTCGCTCGGGGGAACGATCCGCCGAACCGCTATTTCTCCACCGCCCCCGTCCAGTCCTTGAAGCCGCCGACATTGTAGACCTTGTCGTAGCCCATATCCTTCAGCACCTTGCCGGCCAGCGCCGACCTGCCGCCGGAGGCGCAATAGAGAATGACGGACTTGCTCTTGTCGAACGCCTTGTCGTGATAGGGCGATTCCGGATCCGCGCGAAACTCCAGCATCCCCCGCGAGACATGCACGGCGCCTTCGATCTTGCCGCTGGCCGCGACCTCCGGCGCATCACGAACGTCGACCACCAGCGTGTCGCCGTTCTTGATCATCTCGGCCGCCTGTTCCGACGTGATCTTGGGGACCGCCGCGTTGGCGGCTTCGAGCATCTGCTTGACGCTGGTTGGCATTGGGTTTCCTCCGTTGTTGCTCCCCGGGGACGATAGCACATTGGTTCGCGTTGTGCCTCCTCCTGGCGAGAGCGGTCATCGGCGCAGCGTCACCGCACCCCCGTGCCTTTGCAGCGCTGGCACTTCACCACCTTGTCGCCCTTTTTGAGCAGGCCTTTGCCCTCGCAATTCTTGCATTTCTGCTTCTTCTTGATGTTCGGGCCTTTTTCACTCGTCATGAAATTCTCCTGCCACTGGACGGCGGTCTTGTGCGGGTGCTCGGCGGAACAGCCGGGCGGTGCGAATTAAGCCCTACACTCATGCAGGCTTCGGCACCACCAGCACCGGCACGCTTCCGTCCACCAGGACCTCGGATGTCTGGCTGCCCAGAAACAGCTTCCTGAGGCCGCGACGCCCATGAGAGGCCATGACGATCAGGTCGCATCCCCGGGACTTTGCCGTTTCGATGATTGCCGTCGCCGGGTGCGCATTCGGTACATGCAGAAGTTCTGCGGGCGTGCCGATCTGCTCCGACATCGCGCGCGCTTCATCGAGCACCTTGCCCGCACGGTCCTTGCAGGCTGCCTCGAAACTGTCGATCTCGTCCTGCGTCGGGATCCATCCCGAGGCGTGTCCGCTGCCATAGTCGACCGGCAGCGCTTCCGTCACGGTGATGATCGTCAGCCTGGCGTTCAAGGCCTTCGCCAAGGCGATGCCATGCTCGACGCCTTTTCTCGCGACGTCCGATCCATCCGTGCTCAAGAGAATGTTGGCGTACATGCGGGCGGCTCCCTTGCTCGTCGAACAAAGTGATGCCTGGGGAGTATGTGCTGATGCAGGCCGTGGGTCCATGCGCTTGTGCTGAGCTCGGTCTGGCTGTCAGAAGATCGAAAGGCTGTCGTTATGGTAGGATTGCATTTGATTCATTAGCCTCCGAACCCTCGAAAGCGATCGATGCTGTCGGGTGCGCTGGACTGCAACCTCTCCAGCGAGACCCGATAATTGCAGTGCCAGTGCTGGACTGCACCAATCCAGCACTGGCACCGCAATTTGCGTCTCCCCTGCTAATCGATATCAGCTTGCCGGATTGCGCGCCGTGACGATCCACGTCGCGCTGTTCATCATCAGCGACCGCTCGCCTGGGCGGCCCGCGAAGGCGGCGCGAACCGCGGCCGAGGCGCGGGCATGCGCAAACGTCCCTGTCGGATCGTCGAAGAACATCCCCCCGAAACGTGAGAACAGGATGTCGAACGCCCCCTCGGGCCGCTCGGCCGCCTCGAGAATACGATCCCGGGTATCGTCTTCGATGTGTTCTGCAATCAGTGTCGTCCGTCAGGACTTGTCAATCAGCGTTGCTTCTCAGCAAGCGGAATAGCATGCGGGTCATTGCTCCCATGCTGCGGCGCGGCAGGCTGCTCGGGGGTGCCCGCCTCGTCCAGGCTCTTCCTGAACCAAAGTGCATAGAGGCCCGGCAGGTACAGCAGCGTCAGGAACGTCGCGACGAACAGGCCGCCCATGATGGTGATCGCCATCGGGCCCCAGAACGCCGAGCGCGACAGCGGGATCATGGCGAGGATCGCGGCGAGCGCCGTCAGCACTACCGGACGGGCGCGGCGAACGGTGGCCTCCACGATCGCCTCGCGCCGGGTCATGCCTTGGGAGACGTCGGTCTCGATCTGGTCGACCAGGATGACCGTGTTGCGCATGATCATGCCGGCGAGCGCGATCAGGCCGAGCAGCGCCACGAAGCCGAACGGGGCGTTGGCGACGTTGAGGCCGAAGGAGGCGCCGACGATGCCGAGCGGTGCGGTCAGGAACACCAGGATCAGGCGCGAGAAGCTCTGAAGCTGGATCATCAGCAGCGTCAGCATCACCATGACCATCAGCGGGAAGAGGACGAAGATCGAGGCGTTGCCCTTGGCCGATTCCTCGAACGCGCCGCCCGGCTCGATGCGGTAGGCCGGCTCGAGGTGGTCCATGATCGGCTTCAGCTTCGGCGTGATCTGGCCCGTGACGTCGGGCGCCTGCACGCCGTCGACGACGTCGGAGCGCACGGTGATCGCCATGTCGCGGTTACGCCGCCACATGATCGGCTCCTCGTGGGCATATTCGATCTTGGCGATCTGCTGCAGCGGCACGGCAACGCCGTTGCGCGAGGTGATGGTGAGATCGCCGACGCCGCCGAGGTCGAGACGCTCGGACGGGACCGCACGGGCGACCACGGCCACCTTCTCGATGCCGTCGCGGATGGTCGTGACCTGCGCGCCCGAGATCAGCATCGCGAGCGCCTGTGAGACGTCCTGCGGGGTCAGGCCCATGGCGCGGGCGCGGTCCTGGTCGACGACGAGCTTGAGGTAGGGCGACTGCTCGTTCCAGTCGAGCTGGACGTCCTGGACGTTCTTGTTCTGCCGCATGACGTCGCGGACCTGGTAGGCGATCTCGCGCACCTTGTTGGCGTCGGGGCCGATCACGCGGAACTGGACGGGGAAACCAACGGGCGGACCGAAATTGAAGCGGTCGACGCGCACGCGCGCCTGGGACAGGAAGCCCTCGGCCGCCGCGCTCTCGATCTTGGCCTTGATCCGCTCGCGCGCCTCCACGCCCTTGGCGACGATGACGATCTCGGCAAAGGCCTCGTTCGGCAGCTGCGGATTGAGGCCGAGCCAGAAGCGCGGCGAGCCCTGGCCGACATAGGAGGTATAGGTCGCGATGTCCTTGTCGTCCTTGAGCAGCGTCTCGGCCTGCTTCACCGCCTTTTCGGTGACGTTGAAGGCGGTGCCTTCGGGCAGGCGCAGCTGGAGGAACAGCTCGGGCCGCTCCGACAGCGGGAAGAACTGCTGCTGGACCTGACCGAAGCCGACGACCGAGGCGATGAAGACGCCGACGGTCGCAACCACCACGGTGATGCGGTGGTTGACGCACCATTGCACGATGGCGCGCAAGCCGCGGTACATGCGGGTCTCATAGACCGCGTGCGGATCGTGATTGTGGTGCGCCTTCATCTCCGGCAGCAGCTTGACGCCGATATAGGGTGTGAAGATCACCGCCACGAACCAGGAGGCGACCAGCGCGATCGCCACGATCCAGAAGATGCTGCCGGCATATTCGCCGACCGCGGAATTGGCAAAGCCGATGGGGAGGAAGCCAGCGGCCGTGACCAGCGTTCCCGTGAGCATCGGAAACGCAGTAGATTCCCAGGCAAAGGATGCCGCGCGCATGCGGTCCCAGCCCTGCTCCATCTTCACCACCATCATCTCGACCGCGATGATGGCGTCGTCGACGAGCAGGCCGAGCGCGATGATCAGCGCACCCAGCGTGATGCGGTGCAGGTCGAGCGACATCATGTTCATGACGATGAAGACGATGCCGAGCACCAGGGGCACCGACAGCGCGACCACGATGCCGGTGCGCCAGCCGAGTGCCAGGAACGAGACGAACAGCACGATGACGAGCGCTTCCATGAAGGAATGCACGAACTCGCCGACGGCATGCTCGACGACCTTGGGCTGATCGGCGATCAGCTTGACATCGATCCCCTGCGGGACTGCCTTCATGAAGTCGGCCGTCGCCTTCTCGACCTCCTTGCCGAGGTCGAGGATGTTGGCGCCCTTGGCGGTGACGACACCAATGCCGATCGCGGCCTTGCCTTCCTGGCGGACGACGAAGGTCGGCGGATCGACATAGCCATGGGTGACGGTGGCGATGTCGCCGAGGCGGAACACGCGGCCGTTGCTCTCGACCGGGGTCTCGGCGACGGCCTTGGTGCCGTCGAGCGCACCGGTGACGCGCAGCGGCACGCGCTGCGCGGAGGTCTCGACCGTGCCGGCCGGCGTCACGTTGTTCTGCTTGGCGAGCGAATCGAACAGCGCCTGCGGCGTGATGCCGAGGGTCGCGAGCTTGGCGTGGCTGAACTCGACGAAGATGCGCTCGTCCTGATTGCCGTAGACGTCGACCTTGGTCACACCAGGCACCTTCAGCAGGCGCTGGCGAAAGCCTTCGGAGATCTTCTTGAGCTGGGCGTAGTCGGCGCCGTCGCCGGAGATCATGTAGAGGATGGAATCGACGTCGGAGAACTCGTCATTGACGACGGGCCCCAGGATGCCCGGCGGCAGCTGGCCCTGGACGTCGATCACCTTCTTGCGCAAGAGGTAGAAGAGATAGGGCACGTCCTTCGGCGGCGTATCGTCGCGGAAGGTCACCTGGAGCGCGGTGAAGCCGGGCTTGGAATAGGTCTGCACCTTCTCGAAATAGGGCAGTTCCTGGATCTTCTTCTCGATGGGATCGGCGACCTGGGTCTGGATCTCCTGCGCGGTCGCGCCCGGCCACAGCACGGAGACGTTGACCACCTTCACCGTGAAGAACGGATCCTCGGCCCGGCCGAGCTTCTCATAGGAGAAGTAGCCGGCGACGCCGAGCATGACCATAAGGAAGAGAACCAGCGTCGGGTGGCTGACGGCCCAGGCCGAAAGGTTGAAGCGCTTCATCGCTCTCTCCGAAAGGACGTTCCAATTGCCTAAAAAGGACAGCCGCTCTGTTCAAACCATCATCGCGAGGCAGCGAAGCAATCCAGGGGGCTGGGCAGATTCTGGATCGCTTCGCCGCTTCAGCCTCTGCTTAGGGACAAAGGCCGAAACTCTCCTCACACGACGTAACTCGTAAGAAACTTAGAAGGACAGAGAGTGCACTGTCACCGTAATCCAATTGTCAGACTGGCGAATCCCGCGCGTTTGCCCGAGGGCGTCAGCCGACGTCGCAAAGCTGACGAGCGACTAAAAAGAAACGCGGAGTCATGCACCAATCAAGGTCCTGCGCCCCGCGCGTACAGGCCAAGGGCAAGCAGGGAAAACGCGCTCATCACGACGCCCAGCGCCAACATTGCTTCATGTGACACCGTAGCAGCAAGCCATACGCCGATCGCGGCGATCATCATCTGCAAGAAACCCAGCAGCGCCGAGGCGGCGCCGGCCTTCTCCCCGAATGGAGAAAGCGCCCGCGCAGTGGCCAGTGGAATGACAACACCCGCGCCGAGAAGAAAAACGCACATCGCGCCCAGAAAAGGCAGGAAAGTCGGGCTGATCATCGAGATCAGCAGGATTGCAAGGTTGCTGGCGGCCGTCGCGCCCAAGCCGGCCCGGATCGGGCCATCGAGCCCGTAGCGTGGTGCCAATCTTGTTGCAAGCATACCCGCGGCGGCTACGATGAAGGCGGTGCCGACGAAAAAGAGGCCTACTTGGATCGGCGTGAAGTGCAGCGCTTCGATGAATAGGCGCGGCGCAGCGGAAAACATTGAGAACATGCCACCTATGATGAGGCTCGAGGTGGTCGCGGGGATAGCGAAGCGACGGTCGCCAATCAAGCCGGCATAGGTCCTGCCGATGGCAGCTGGGTTGAGCGGCGTGCGGATCGAATTGTGTGTTTCGCCGAGAACGATGCCGTAGGCAACGGCGCCGACGGCAGCAAAGGCCGCGATCAGCGCGAATTCGGCGCGCCAGCCAAGACTGTGGTCGAGTGCGCCGCCAAGCAGTGGCGAGAACCCGGCAGCGGCGGACATCACGATCATGATGAGCGCCATCGCGCGTGCCAGCGCTGCGCCACTAAACATGTCGCGGGCGATGGCGCGAGACAGCACTGCCGTCGCACAAGCCCCTGTTGCCTGCACGACGCGGCCGGCAAGGAGATTCGGCAGGTCGGTTGCCAGACCGCACCAGATGCTGCCCGCGAAGAACACGGCAAATCCGATCAGGACCGGCCAACGTCTTCCGTAGCGATCCGAAAGCGGTCCGACCAGGAGCTGGCCCAATCCGAACACCGCAAGAAAGACGGTGATGGCGGACGTGACCACCGCAGTCGTGACGTTCAATGAGATCGCAATGTGCGGCAGAGACGGCAGCAAGATGTTGGTCGCCAGCGTTCCCATCGCGGTTAGGACGGAAAGGACCGCGATCGGCAGGGCGCTGGAAGTGGGAATGTCCCGCGGCGCGGTGTTGATAAGGTCTGCCATGGGATCCTTCGTTGTTAGGTTGATCGGTGGATTAAGGCGACGAGTGACAGGATTACGGTGACTGTGCGCTTAACTGTCGTTGTGACTATCGTTAGACCCGTGAAGAGGTTGGCGTAGCGATTGAGTGCACTGTCACCGTCATCGTCCAATCGTCGCGATCATCAGCTTGCCGGATTGCGCGCCGTGACGATCCACGTCGCGCTGTTCATCATCAGCGATCGCTCGCCTGGGCGGCCCGCGAAGGCGGCGCGAACCGCGGCCGAGGCGCGGGCACGGATGTCGTCGGGCTGATCAGCGAGCGCGCGCGACAGCGGGCCGACCTCCAATGTCATCTTCACCGCGTCGTCGATCGCCGCGTCCCGCGTCGCGCCCTCGCCAAACGAAACGGAAGCATCGAAGGGCGCGATAGCGATATCGGTGAAGCCGGCCCCCGTCAGGATCCGGCCCACCCGCCCCGGGTCGCCGAACGAGAATGGGCCGGGCGCTTCGGGATCGGGCAGCGCCATCGGTGGGACGATGCCCTTGATCGCGCCCATCGGCAGGCGCATCCAATCGTTCTCGGCCGTGCCGCGCCAGCAGACGAATGCGAGCCGGCCGCCCGGTTTGAGCGCGCGGCGCATATGCGCGAACGCCCCTGTTGGATTGTCGAAGAACATCACTCCGAAACGCGAGAACAGCAGGTCGAACGCGGCCTCGGGCAGCTCGGCGTTGCTGGCGTCGGCCACCCGGAACAGGACCTGCGTATCCTGTGGCGCACGGGCGCGCGCTCGGCTGATCAGCGGTTCGGAGATATCCACGCCCAGCACTTGGCCCCTGGCTCCGACGCGGGCGGCCAGAGCCAGACTCGACGCGCCCGCGCCGCAGCCGACGTCCAGCACGCGCTCGCCCGCCGCGGGCGCGGCGGCTTCGATCGCGGCCTGACCGAACACCGCCAGCCTGGCATCGAGCCGGGCCTCGTGGACGACCCAGCGCTCCCCGCTTTGGCCTTTCCAGTCGATGACCTGATCCGCATTTCGCTCTGCCATGACCTATCCTTGTTCTGGTTCGTTCTTGACGAAGCTGTCCGATGCCAAAGTGCGCATCGTCTCCAGCGATCCCGCCTCCACCAGTGATAAGGCGCCAGACCTGCGTGTGATCTTCTCATGCGTCGAGATCGGTGCCGCCTGGCGCTGGAATTCGAAGGACAACCGCGCCCGCGGCAACCGGAGAAGGGGATCTGTGCGCCGATGGCGGCATCACACGAATGATCGGCGTTAGCTCACGATTGGCCCAGCCGCAGCTTCATCCAAACCGGCACGAGCTAGGATAGCGAGGCTTCGTTCTGCAGCCTGCGAGTCGAAGTATTCCTCAATCGAATAAACCTTGCCCCATCGCAACTTGAAGACGTGGACGCCCCTGTTCACATACGAGCTTTGGCCATCAAGTAGCCTCGCGTTGGCCCGCCACTTGACGAACACCGTGGTGTTCCATGGCCAACCCGTCACCTCGAGCTGCTCGATATCTATGTGAAGTTTCGGGAAAACACGGCCCATGCGCTCGAACCACTGCTTCACCGATGGCTTTCCATGTCGCTCACCCCCCAACGCATGATCTCCGGCAACCCAGTGATACGCGTTTGGTGTTAGGCCCTTTGCAGCATCTTCCCAACGCTGGTTGTTGACATGATCGAAGCTCCTGCGGATCTCTTTTTCGACAATGAGACTGTAGACCATTGATGCACCCTGTTGTTGGATAGCCGACGGCTCTGCACGGATGGATACTTTCCAGATACTGAAAGCTGCTCCGGGTAACGACGCGATCTGTTGGGAAGCTGGCTGACGGGCGGCCACGCAGACGGCAGCGGCGCAATAGTCAGAGCCATCGGCGAACCTCGGCCTTGTAGCGGCGGTAGCCGTCGCCAAACTTCGCTTCGAGATAGCGCTCCTCGCGGGCGATCACTTGCGTCTGGATCGCGATCAGCACCAACGGGAGCAAGGCGAAGGCGATCGGCCCGTCGAAGCCGATCGCAAGGCCGGCATAGATAAGCGCCATGCCGAGATACATGGGATTGCGGGTCCACCGATAGGGACCGGTCGTTGCGATGAGGGTCGTCGGCTGGGACGGCGGAACGTTGGTGCCGAGCCGCCAGAACAGCCCCGCCGCCGCAAGCATCATTGCCGCGCCGGCAACGAACAGCAGCGCGCCCGCCGCGACCAGCAACCGCCAGTCGATGCCGAAGGAGCGGAGGGGGACGATCCGCTCGGCCGCCAGCCCCAACAGCAGCGCTCCCAGATAGATGAAGGGCGGAGGGAAGCGCACACCCGCGCTGTCTCGTTCGACGGCCATGCTCATCCTGCATCTGTGCTCTCAAACCACCATCGACTGCTGGGCGAAGATACCCGCCATCGCGCCCTGCGATGATGCCTGGGTGACCGAGGGCAAGAAGGGCGTGGTGAGGTCGCCGGCGGCGTAGATGCCGGGCATGCTGGTTTGGCGGCGCTCGTCGACCTTGAGGGCGATGCCGACGGGCGTATCCACCGTGGCGAGGCCCAGTGATTCATGCAGGCTTGCGGACGGCTTGTTGCGCGGATGCGCGAACAGGATGTCGACTGCGACATTGCGGCCGGTATCGAGATTGACGGTGGCGATACGGCCCTTGTGATGGGCGATCTCGGTGATCCGGCCGTCGACGACAGGTATGTTGCGGCGCGCCAGATTGGCCCGGATATCGGGCGGAATATCGTGATTATTGGCGAAGAGCGTCAACTTGTCGGTCCAGTCGAGGAACAGCCTGGCTTGATTTTGCGACTGCGGGCCGGACCAGACGAGGCCCCAATGCTGGCCGGCGACTTCAAAGCCGTCGCAATAGGGGCAAGGCACGATGGACGTGCCCCAGCTTTCGGCAAAGCCCGGAACATCAGGCATCTGGTCGGCGATGCCATAGCTCAGGATCACACGACGCGCCCGAAGGCTTTCACCATCGGACGTGAGAACCTTGAAATCGTCGAGGGCGCCCGAGACGCCGTCGGCCCGGGCGCTGACCAGCTTGATCGCGGGATAACGCGCCAGCTGCCGCCGCGCCTCGGCCAGGATGTCCAGCGGCGGCTTGTGATCGTGGCCGAGCAGTCCATGCGAGTGGCCGGCGAAGCGATTGCGCGGCAGGCCGGTATCGAGAACGGTGACCTTGCGGCGGGCGCGGCCGAGCTGCAGGGCGCCGGCGAGACCGGCAAAGCTGCCGCCGATGATGATGACGTCATCCATGGTGCTGGGCTCCGTGTTGGGGATGGAGGGGGACGCGTTGGGCTTGGCGGTGGCCTGAGCGCGCGCGAGGCCGATGGTGGAAAGCGCAGCCAACTTCAGTAGGGCTCGTCGTTGCATCGAAAGTCACCGTGGGCTTGCACATTTCAGATACTCCATAGTATCGTAATGTAAGAATTAGAATACTGTCAAGTACTGGAATTGTCGTGACCGAAAAAATCCGGGGCCGGCGCGGCCGGCCCGCCAACGAGGCGCTTGGCCAAACGATCATCGACGCCGCGCGCGAACTCTTTGTGGAATTGGGTTTTCAGGCGACGACCTTGGACAAGCTCACCCAACGGGCGAAGATATCCAAGCTCAGCATCTACAGGCGTTTCGAGAACAAGGAGGCGCTGTTCAGCGCGGCCATCGCGGCCGGCTGCCATCAGTTGTTTGCACCACAGATCCTTCTTGAAGGCGTCGACGGTCCGGTCGAAGATCAGCTCATGGCGGTGGGATCATTACTGCTTCGCACGCCGTTGAGACCGGACGTCCGCAGTGTCGAAGCCATGGTCATGGCCGACAAGACGAGTCAAAAGTCGTTAAGCAAGCTCCATTTCGAAGCCGGCCCCGCCCATGTCATCGCCCAGATCGAGGCCATGTTGCGTCAGTTGCACGTAAAGGCGGTTCTGAACGTGCCCGATCCTCGCCGGTCCGCCCGCCTGTTCGCCGCGCTCTTCAAAGGATCCGATCTCCTGATGATCGCACGCTTCGATCAGGCGAAGGCAGAGAACGACAACGAAATCGAATCCTATTGCCGGACGGCCGTCGCCATGTTCATCGCCGCGCACAGCGGCAACGACTATGCGGGCGGATAGTCTAGTTAAGAACGGATCAGAACAAGGATATCGCATGGGTGTTCGGCCAGGCCGCGATCGAAGCCGCAGCACCCGCGGCGGGCGAGCGCGTGCTGGACGTCGGCTGCGGCGCGGGCGCGTCGAACCTGGTTCTGGCCGCCGGCGTCGGTGCGGCGTGGGATGGCTCGGCGTCGGCCGTGACGTGATCAACCCCGCTCGCGACGTTGTCGACGGTCCTGACTTCGGCCTGGACGAGTGATCCTCTACTCGACCCATGCCGCGATCCGATCCGCAATCGCCTCCGGTGCCTCGATGTGCAGGAAGTGACCGACGTTGGGGACGACCTCCACCGCGCGCCGGGCGGCGAACCGATGTCGGTCATCGACTTGCGCAGGGAGGATGCAGCCGTCGTTGGCACCGTGAAGCTGCAACATGGGCACCGTGATCGGCCGAGACATACGGCGCGTCGCCCCAAGCATGCCAGGCCGCAGCATCGCTCGGTAGTACTTCAGAGGCGCGGGCATGCTCGCCCGCAGGTGCTCGTGTAGCTCCGCCTTGAGAGCAGGATCGAGCGAGAAGCCGGGCGACCACTGATGCCAGAGACGGTCGATGAAGGCGAGATCGCGGGCGGTGGCGATCCAGCCGCTTCCCGGCAGTTGAAAGAGCCCCATGTAAGAACTCCGGCGCAGCTGAGCGGGGTCCATCAGCCGGCTCATGAAGGTGAGTGGGTGCGGGATTGCGAGCGTGACTGCGCGTTCGATCCGCTCCGGCGCGGTGACGCAGGCATCATATGTGATCAGGGCGCCCCAGTCGTGGCCAACAAGCTCCACGGCTCGCCCCGGAGACCAGCGGTCGATCAGCGCGAGCACGTCGCCGGTGAGGGCTGCGAAGTCGAACGGTCCCGCCGTCGGGGACGGCGCGTAACCGCGAAGCCAGGGTGCGACGACGTGACGTCCACGGCGGCCGAGTTCGGCAAGGAAGGGCTTCGCGGTCGGCGGATGGTCCGGGAAGCCGTGCAAGACGATCGTCGGTTGGCCATCGGGATCACCACCCTGCAACGCGTGAAAGGTGCCGTGTGGCAGGTCGAAGGTGACGTGTTCGAACTCCATGTGTGGGGCTTCTCCAACAGCGGTCGGACGAGAGATGCAGATGCTGGCTTCGGTGTTTCTGGTTTTGGACAGGTGCATCTCCTCAGGCGCCGGGTGAACTGTGGGGTCAGCCGGCCAGTCGGTTTTCGATGACACCGGTCCGGAAAATGGAATCTGCTCTCTCAGACCACCATCGACTGCTGGGCGAAGATGCCCGCCATCGCGCCGTGCGATGATGCCAGGGTGACCGATGGCGGCGTGATGGGGTTGGCGAGGTCGCCGGCGGCGTAGATGCCGGGCATGCTGGTTTCGCGGCGCTCGTCGACCTTCAGGATGATGCCGAGGGGTGTTTTGACCGTGGCGAGGCCCAGTGATTCATGCAGGCTTGCGGACGGCTTGTTGCGCGGATGCGCGAACAGGATGTCGACCGCGACATCGGGGCCCTTATCGAGCTTGACGGTGGCGTTATGGGCCCCGCGTTGGGCGATCCCAGTGATCCGGCCATCGACGACGGGTATGTTGCGTCGCGCCAGGTCGGCCCGGATATCGGGCGGAATATCGTGGCCATCGGCGAAGAGCGTCAACTTGTCGGTCCAATCGCGGAACAGCCTGACCTGATTGTGCGACTGCGGGCCGGACCAGACGAGGCCCCAATGCTGGCCGGCGACTTCAAAGCCGTCGCAATAGGGGCAGGGAACGATGGACGTGCCCCAGCCTTCGGCAAAGCCCGGAACATCAGGCATCTGGTCGGTGATGCCATAGCTCAGGATCAGACGGCGCGCCCCAAAGCTTTCGCCATCGGACGTGAGGACGGAGAAATTGTCGATGGCGCCGGAGATGCTATCGGCCCGGGCGCTGATCAGCCTGATCGTGGGATAGCGCGCCAGCTGCCGCCGCGCCTCGGCCAGGATCTCCAGCGGCGGCTTGTGATCATGGCCGAGCAGGCCGTGGGAGTGGCCGGCGAAGCGGTTGCGCGGCAGGCCGGTATCGAGAACGGTGACCTTGCGGCGGGCGCGGCCGAGCTGCAGGGCGCCGGCGAGACCGGCAAAGCTGCCGCCGATGATGATGACGTCATCCATGGTGCTGGGCTCCGTTTGGGGGACAGGTTGAAACCTGCCCACTGGCTTGCATATTTCAGATACTATATGGTATCTTAATAGAGGAATTAGAATACTGTCAAGTACTGGAATTGTCGTGACCGAAAACAGACAGGGCCGGCGCGGCCGGCCCGCCAACGAGGCGCTTGGCCAAACGATCATCGACGTCGCGCGCGAACTCTTTGTGGAATTGGGTTTTCAGGCGACGACCTTGGACAAGGTCGCCCAGCGAGCGAAGATATCCAAGCTCAGCATCTACAGGCACTTCGAGAACAAGGAGGCACTGTTCGGCGCGGCCATGGCGGCCGGCTGCCAGCAATTGTTTGCACCACAGCCCCTTCTTGAAGGCGAGGGCGGTTCGGTCGAAGATCAGCTCATGGCGGTGGGATCATTGCTGCTTCGCACGCTGTTGAGATCAGACGTCCGCGGTGTCGAAGCCATGGTCATGGCCGACAAGACGAGTCAAAACGCGCTGAGCAAGCTCCATTTCGAAGCCGGCGCCGCCCATGTCATCGCCGAAATCGAGGCCCTGTTGCGTCAGTTGCACGTAAAGGCGGTTCTGAACGTGCCCGATCCTCTCCGGTCCGCCCGCTTGTTTGCCGCGCTTTTCAAAGGATCCGATCTCCTGATGATCGCACGCTTCGATCAGGCGAGAGCAGAGGACGACAACGAAATCGAATCCTATTGCCGGTCGGCCGTCGCCATGTTCATCGCCGGGCACGGCGGCAACCGCACGGGCGGAGATTTGCCTGCCCCAAGGTCAAAAAACAAAACTTGAATCGCGCGTGACCGATGTCGTCGGAATAACCGAGGCCAGTTTGAAATCATGGAGGCTGAAGAGCTTTCGCTTGGCGACAAGATCGCGGAAAGGCGATGGAAAGTCGTTCAAGCTGAACTTCGATGATTGGTTCTATGCGATCGAGAACCACGCCTGCATTCCGTTCGCAACGGCGCATGTTGCTTGCAGGAGGATTAAAGCTCTCGGATTGCGGACGGTGCAAAAAGCTCATCATTGAGCGAAGTGCTAATCTTCGGCAGCGCTTTTCAGGTCGTTTGAGGTGCGAAACACCTCGTGTCGAGCGAGTTCAGCTCCGCCCCGGTAGCCTGCGCTCTTACTGCCGCTGCCCCAGAGAGAAACGGACGCGATAATCCTGCGGCAGCACATTCAGGCGGCGGCGAAAAGCACGCCGCAGATGCTCCTCGCTTTGAAAGCCCGCGCGGGCGGCGATTTCCTTGATGCTCGATGCGGACTCTTCCAACGCCCGGCGTGCGGCCTCGACGCGCAGCTCTTCCACCGCCTTGCCGGGCGTGCGGCCGGTCTTCTGCCGGAAAACGCGCGCGAAGGTGCGGGGGCTCATGCCCGCTCGTTCGGCCAGGCTCTCGACCCGCAGATCGCGGCCGAGATTGTCCTGCATCCATGTCGCGATATTCTCGAACGCCCTGTCTTCGGATGACTGCAGCGACAGCGGCACGCTGAACTGGGCCTGGCCGCCGGGCCGTTTCAAAAACACGACCATGCGCCGTGCGATGCGCATGGCCTCGCGGTGTCCGAGATCGTCTTCCAGCAGCGTGAGCGCGAGATCGATGCCTGCCGTCACGCCGGCGGACGTCCACACTCCGCGGTCGTGGACAAATACAGGGTCGACCATGACCGAGATGTCCGGATGTTGGGCGCGCAACAGGTCGCAGGAGCTCCAATGGGTGACCGCGCTTCGTCCGTGAAGCAGGCCGGCCGCGGCCAGGACGAACGTGCCGGTGCAAACAGAGCAGACTCGCCGGACGTTCGGCGCGGCTGACCGAAACCAGTCGACCAATCCGGCCTCGGCAGCGGCGCGATGGACGCCGGGGCCGCCACCCACGATGAGGGTGTCGATATCCTTGCGGGCGCAGTCCGAGAGGCGCAGTCGTCATCACCTCCAGGCCGGACGAGGTTTTGACCGGGCCGCCCTTCACCGAGCAGATCTGCCAGACATAGGGGGCGCGCTCCGCCTCCGATGTTTCGCAGGCAAGCTCAAAGGCTTGCAGCGGCCCGGCGAAGTCGAGCAGCAGGCAATCCTCGAACAGGACGAAGACGACGCGGCGAGCGGCAGAACGAGCTATCAGCAAGCCTTGGCAGGAATTGCGTGTGTTCTGACATTTCGGCAAACCGGCCGGCCTGTCAACATGCGTTCGTTCAAAGAGGAGAGCGATGCATGTCCGGCAAGCGGATCGAGATCGGAATTCTGTACTATCCCGGGATGACTCAACTGGATGTCACCGGGCCTTTCGAAGTCTTCGCCCGTCTGCCGAACGTCCGGGTGCATCTGCTGTGGAAGCGCATAGAGCCGGTCGTTAGCGACGTTGGCTTGCCGCTCTTGCCGACTACGACGTTCGCCGACTGCCCGGATCTCGACGTGTTCTGCATCGGCGGCGGCCCGGGGCAGGTCGACACCATGGACGATGATGAGGTGATCGCCTTCGTTCGCGACAAGGGTGGATCGGCGCGCTACATCACGTCGGTCTGCGCCGGTTGCCTGATCCTCGGCGCCGCAGGGCTCGTCGACGGCTACAAGTCGGCCTGCCATTGGTTGATGAGCGATCAGCTTGCCGCCTTCGGCGCGATTGCGGTCGATGAACGCGTCGTAGTCGACCGTAATCGCATTTCCGGCGGCGGCGTCACAGCGGGAATCGATTTCGGTTTTCAGGTCGCTGCTGAGCTCTGCGGCGAAGATGTCGCGAAGAAGCTCCAGCTGATGCTCGAGTACCAGCCGCAGCCGCCGTTCGATATCACGGTGCAGAATGCGCCACCCGAACTGATTGCGCGCATGCGCGCAGACGCCGAGCCCTGGCTTCGCAAGCGAGCAGCGGCAGTTCAAAAGGCGGTTACAAAACTCAAATCAAGAGCAGCTGCTTAAGCTCGCTCGTCAATGGGAGGAAGGCCCCAACGCCATCATTGGAAAGGTACTCGCATGAACTGCCGCGTCGCTACACTTCTGATTTTTGGGGCCTTCATCGGATCGTGCGTCACCGCCACAGCGGGCGAAATCTCCGGCGGCGTCGTCCGGATCGGCATCATCAATGACCAGACCGGACCGCTGTCCGACCTGTCGGGGCCGGGCTCCGTCACAGCCGCCAGGATGGCGGCAGAGGATTTCCAGAAGCTGGTCCCGTCGATCAAGGTCGAAATCGTGGCCGCGGACCACCAGAACAAGCCGGATATCGGCGTCGGCATCGCCCGGAAATGGTTCGACGTCGACGGCGTAGACATGATTGCCGACGTGTCGAACTCGGCGGTCGGACTGGCGATCCAGTCGCTGGCCCGCGACAAGAACAGGATTGCTGTCTATGCGGCGGTGGCGACGACCGAGCTTGCGGGCAAGCAATGCGCGCGCACCGGGCTGGCCTGGCTCCACGATTCCTACAATCTGGTATCGGGACCGATCCGCACGCTGCTCTCGCAGGGCTACGACACCTGGTACTTCATCGCCGCCGATTACGCCTTCGGCAAGAACATGGTGTCGGAATCGCAGCGCGTGCTGGCGCAGGCAGGCGGCAAGCCGCTGGGCGCCGTGTATCACCCGATCGGAAACGCCGATTACAGCTCGTTCATCCTGCAGGCGAAGGCGTCCGGAGCCAAGGTCATCGCCTTCGCCAATGCCGGCGAGCAGCTCGTGACCCTGATGAAGCAGTGGAATGAATTCGGCATGAATACGGGGAGCCAGAAGCCCGTGGCTCAACTGATGTTCATCAGCGACGTCCATGCCATGGGTCCGCAGATTGCCAAGGGCCTGACGACGCTCACGGCGTGGTACTGGGCCTTGAACGACGAGACCCGGGCCTTCGGCGCACGCTTCTACAAGCTCCGCGGCACGATGCCCACGGCGCCGCAGGCCGCGGTGTATTCCGGCGTAAGCCACTATCTGAAAGCCGTGGCCAACGTCGGCAGCGATGCAACCGATCCGGTGCTGGAAAGGATGCGCTCGACTCCCGTCGACGACTTCTACGCCCGCGGAGCGACGGTGCGCGACGACGGAAAGCTCGTGCACGACTTCTACCTCGTCCAGGTGAAGGAGCCTTCCGACGTCAAGTCGAACTGGGAATATTACAACGTGCTCGAAAAAGTCTCGAGCGGCGACGTCTATGCGCCGCTGGCCGACAGCGAATGCCCGCTGGTCAAGCGGGGGCACTGAGAGTGTGGCGACCATCGGCGAAGAGCGTCAACTTGTCGGTCCAATCGTGGAACAGCCTGACCTGATTGTGCGACTGCGGGCCGGACCAGACGAAGCCCCAATGCTGGCCGGCGACTTCAAAGCCGTCGGGATACTGTCAAGCGCCGAGGTCAAAAGACAAAAGTTGAATCGCACGTGACACGGGCCAATGTCGCCGACGCCGATCATTTCACGTCTACGGCTTCCGCGATGACTGCCGTACGTTCGGCCAGTTCGGGAACCCTGGATAGGTAAGCCTGGTAATGTTGCGAGGCGCGATGTGCTTCGACCGCAATCACATCTCGGTACAGCTCATCAATGACGTAGCGGTGATCGTTCGAATTGTCGCGCCATACGTCCCAACGCAGATTACCGGGCTCTGCCCTGCAATGCGGCGCGAGACCGACCAGAAATTCGCTGAGCTCAACGCTCTTGCCCGGGTGAGCAACCAGAATGGCAGTGATCTTCGACGGCATCGCGATCGACCAAACCTTTTCAGCGTGACTGCGGGATTGACTTCAACCAGCGATGCTAGCCTGCCTGTTTTACAGATCTCTCAGTGCTGCCAGCAGCTCTTTTGCCATGGGCCCAGCTGAGGCCGGATTCTGTCCGGTGATGAGGCGTCCATCGACGACGACGTGCGGTTGCCAGTTTGCTGCGGACGTATACCCGGCGCCCTCCGCCCGCAGGGCATCTTCCAGTTCGTAGGGAACGTCTTCGCGCGCGTAATCATACTCTTCCTTCTTCGAGAACGAAGTCAGCTTCTTGCCCTGCACGAACGGCTTGCCATCGCCAAGGTCCACCCCGAGAAACGCGCACGGACCATGACAAACGGCAGACACAAGCTTGCCCGTGCTCCAGGCGCGCACGATTGCATTCTGAACGATAGGGTTACGCTGGATATCGACCATCGGCCCCAGACCGCCGGGCACGAGAATGGCATCAAAATCGGCGGCATCCACCTCTGCAAGTTTGCGGCTGCGATTTAGGCGGCGAAAAGCCTTGCTTTCAAGGAAGGCTTTTTCCGCGGGATCTTTCTCGTCGTAAGCATCATACGGCGTCCATCCACCTCTTAAGGAAGCGAACTCAACGGCGATGCCCGCCTTGTCGAGAACATCGAACGGATGCGCGACCTCAGCGAAGAAGAAGCCCGTCTTGCGATTTTTCGGACCGATCACCGCTGCGTTGCTGACGATAAACAGGACATGTTTTGTCATGATGCGTTTCCTGGAGAAGTCCATAAAGGAAGGAGCGCTAAATCTGTCGTTGCGAGAACAATACCCGGGCAGCCAAGAGCCGCATTTCCGATTCCTGCGGAATTATGCGCAATCCCTGCGGAGTGCCGTATCGGAACGATCGCTCTTCACGTCGGCCTGACCGCAGCACAATTCGCGATACTGCCCCGGCGTGAGACTGGCGGCCTTGCGGAACACGCGCGTGAAGTTGGCCTGCGAGCCGAAGCCGAACTCCAGGGCAATTTCGACCAAGGACAGACGGTCGCACGCAAGCTCGTGCCGCGCCGCCTGCACGCGGCGATCAGTTACGTAACGGTGCGGCGACAGTCCGGTCGCCTCGCGAAACAGCCGCGAAAAATGATAGGGGCTGAGGCAGGCCTGAGCCGCCAGGTCCTCGAGTCTGATTTCGTCTCCCAGAGAAGCCTCGATATAGTCCTGTACGCGCTGCAGGCGCCGTGGGTCGAGTGACGGCGACCTGTCGGGCGCGCGCCAACGATCGATCGTATAATTGCCCAGCAGATGCGCCGCGAGCGCCACTTGAATTCCTTCCACGAACAGCGCGTCAGTCGGCTGGCGCGGACGGTGAAGCAGATCCCGAAGCGGCGAGCAGATGTGGAAGAGCACCTGGTCCGTCAGACCGTGGGCGTAGGCGATCTCGATCTTTGCCGGATCAATATTGAAGTCCGCAAGCGCGCTCTGGTCCAGCAGCGCCGGCGGGAGATAGAGATGAAGACACTCCATCCGGTCCGAAAGCTCGAGATGGCTCTCCTGCGTCCCCACCGGAACGAGGTAGCTCATGCCCGGCCGGGCGAAGCTCTTCTGGACTGTGCCGTTGCCGGCGCGGCACACCATGCCGCCGCCCGACAGCAGCATGACGAGCTCGGTGCAGATGGGAACGGGCGTCGCCTGGCGCCCTGCCTCGAACTTGCGATGCTCGATGCTCAGCCCCGGCCAGTCGTTGGCCTCCGCGAGCTTCTCGCTGTTCTTGTACTTCTGATCTCCATGCGTCACGAGCGCCATCACGACCTCCGCTTCGTTGCGGCGAATCCCGGTCCCGTATCGCGATCGAGCGATCATTCCATCCGGTGATGAGTTGCAGCCCCGGCCGCTGCCACGCCGATCGCGAATTTCTCACAAGCGGCGATCGCGAAGTCCAGAGGCGGCGCGGTTAAAAGAGGTAAAAGCCAGGTAAAGCAAGGGCTTGGAGCGCGGCGCGCGCGGCTTTGAAAAGCCGGTCTCGCCGCGGTTGAGCAAGATGCGTCGGTCATCGCGCAGGAATCGGAAATACCGCAGTGCTTGCGAGCGCTAGGGAAGCATCCATCAACGGCGATGCCGCCGTCTCGAAGATCGGAGCCTGGTATGAAGATGCTCGTCCCTGCGCTTGCCGCAATGTCGATCACAATGGCCCTTCCCGCGATCGCGGCCGAGAAGACCGTATCCGTCGTCCTCGTACATGGCGCCTTCGTCGATGGCTCGGGCTGGAAGGACACCTACGACGTCCTCGCGAATGCCGGCTATGAAGTGCTCGTCGTCCAGCAGCCGACGATCTCGCTTCGCGACGATGTCGCCGAGACCGAGCGCGTGATCGCCAAGGCGCGGCATCCCGTCATTCTCGTCGGCCATTCCTATGGTGGAATGGTCATCACGGAGGCCGGCGACAATCCGAAGGTTCGCAGCCTGGTCTATCTCGCGGCGTTTGCGCCCGATGCCGGAGAGTCGGTCAGCACGCTGGCGGAAGCGCCGGTACCCGCCGGCGAGCACAAGGCTCCGCTGGTCGCCGAGGGCAACTATCTCCTCGTCGACCGCGATAAATTCCCTGCCTCTTTCGCAGCCGACGTCGACATCGCGACGACCCGCTTCATGGGTGCCGCGCAATTGCCGTGGGGATTGCAGGCGGTGCAGACCAAGGTCGACCGCGTGGCCTGGAAGACGAAGCCGACCTATTACATGGTCACGAGCGAGGATCACATGATCCCGCCGACCGCGCAACGCACCATGGCCAAGCGCTCGGGCGCGAAAGTGACGGAGATGAAAAGCAGCCACGCGGTGATGCTGTCGCATCCCCGCGAGGTCGCGGCGTTCATCAGAAGTGCCGACACATCCGCGACCGACTGAGACCGGCCGGACGGCGTACGGATTGTTCAGCAGCCACACAAGGACTCGCAACGTGGGCCTCAAGGATATTCTGCCGGGAAGACTGGGTTTCGGCGCGGCGCCGCTCGGCAACATGTTTCGCGACATCCCGGAGCAGGAAGCGCTCGCGACCGTGAATGCGGCATGGGACGACGGCATCCGCTATTTCGACACCGCGCCCTTCTATGGCGCGGGCCTTGCCGAGATCCGCATGGGCGCGGCGCTCGGAGGCCGGCCGCGAAGCGATTATGTCGTCAGCACCAAGGTCGGAAGATTGATCCTGGACGAGATCGAGGATGTCGGCGCCCGCGAGCTCGGCGAGAAGGGGGGCGTGTTCAAATACGGGCGTTCGAACAGGATCGTGAACGATTATTCCCGGGACGCGACGCTGCGTTCGATCGAGGACAGTCTGAAGCGGCTTGCTACGTCCCACATCGACATCGTCTTCGTGCATGACGTGGCGCAGGATTTCTACGGCGACGAGTGGCTTTCGGTCTTCGAAAGCGCGCGCACGGGCGCGTTCAAGGCGCTCGACCGGCTGCGCGACGAAGGTGTGATCAAGGCGTGGGGCCTCGGCGTCAACCGGGTCGAGCCGATCGAGCTGCTGCTCGCGCTCGAAGAGCCGCGCCCCGACGGCTTCCTGCTCGCGGGCCGATACACGCTGCTCGACCATGCAAGGGCGCTGCAGCGGGTGATGCCCATGGTCGCCGAGCACGAGCTCGCGATCGTCGTCGGCGGCCCCTACAGTTCTGGCGCGCTCGTCGGCGGTCCGAACTTCGAATATGCCCCGGCGCCGGCGGAAATCGTCAACAAGGTGGCGCGGATCAAGGCGATCGCCGACCGCTACGGCATCAGCATGAAGGCGGCAGGCCTGCAGTTCGCGCTGGCCAACCCGGTGGTGGCTGCCGTCATTCCCGGAGCGAGCCGTCCGGGGCGCATCGCCGAGGATCGCGCGGCGTTCGAGGAGGCCATCCCGGCGGACTTCTGGCGCGAGCTCCGCTCCGAGGGGCTGGTCAGCCCCGCAGCTCCGCTTCCCGCCGCTGATTGAAAGCTCGAGGGCGGCACGTCACCTCGGCCAGGCGCTGCTCCGGCCGGCAGGACAAGGCAGACCAATCCACCGAACGACCAAGGAGAGCAACATGACAGATGAAAACGACAACCCCACCGACATGGGTCGCCGCGCCTTGCTTCAGACCGCCGGCGCCGCCGTCGTCACGGGCCTCGTCACCGGCACGGCAATCGACGCACGCGCCGCGGCACAGGAGGCCGAGCGCGACGAGGCGCCGCTCGGCGCGCGGCTCCAGGGAGTCCAGCATTTCGGGCTGACGGTCCAGAACATGGAACGGGCGTACCAGTTCTACACGGAGGTTCTTGGCGGCACCGAGGTGTTCCGGCACGGCGACTTCCAGGGCGACGGGGTGCAGAACACGCTGCTGGCCGACCAGGAGATCGAGGCGAACGCACGCGGGGTCAATCCGCGAACCATTGGCGTGCCCGACTTGCGAAGCGGGGCACAGCGGCTCGATGTCCGCTTCATCCAGTTCGACAACATGGTGCTGGAACTGCTGCAATATCGCGAGGCTGATCAGCCCATCGGCAGCGCGAAGAGCTTCGCCGAACCGGTGGAGCACATGAGCCCTGCTTTCCCGCGCATGATGCACATCTGCTTCTATGTTCGCGACGATGTCGACTTCAACAAGTTCATTGCCGATCTCGAAGCGGAATCGGCGCGCCGCGGCATGACGCAGGTGAGAGCGAACCGCACCATCCGCGTCATGACGGAGGCGGATCGCAAGGCCGCGCCCCGCAACACCAACACGAACCGGGTGACCGCCGAACCATCGAACGGCTGGGAGCTGATCTACTGCAAGGGACCAGAGGGCGAGCAGCTCGAATTCGTCAAGGCGCTCGGTCCGGTCAAGAAGCGCTTCAGCGAGGCCTTGGCAAAACGGCAACAGAAGATCGTGCGCTAGACGCTCGTGCGGCGGGCGGCTGTCGGCGCCCCCGCTGGTCACCGGCGATACAATCACCTGTCAAGGACTTCGCGATGCAAACTCTCGTCCGCAACTCGCTCGCCGCCCTGCTGATCGCCTCTATGCTGCCAGCAACGCTTCCGGCTGTGGCTCAGGAAGCGCCGCGCGTGCACTATCAGGAAATCCCGGAGGGTGCATATTCCGTGGTGGCCCAGGTGCGTGCCAAGCCTGGAAAGGAAGACATGCTGCGCGCCGTTACCTTGCCGCTGATCGACCTGGTCCGCAGCGATCCCAAGAACTTGATCTATTTCCTTCAGGAAGACCGCGCCAAGCCCGGACACTTCATCTTCTACGAAGTGTTCGCCAGCCAGGCCGATTTCGATGCACACAATGCAATGCCTTATGTGAAGGAGTGGTTCGCCAAGCTTCCGGAACTTGCCGATGGCGGCGTCGAAGTCATGCGCATGGCCATTCTCGGCAAGCCCAAAAAATAGCCCGACCGTCCTCCCACGCGCGTTTGGTCGTATTGCCCTGCGGCAAATCGTACGAACTCAGAAGGGTTCTCTTCAATAATATTGCAGTGCATGATAATACCGGTCGATCGTTCGATCGATTGGCAATGATCAATGCGGGCTGCCACGGAGGCACGACAACGGGGCACAGGCCGGCGGGAGCTCACCTACTGCTTCGGCCCATTTCGACTGATACCCCGCCGCCAATTGCTCCTTCTCGACGGGCGTCCCGTCAAACTGGGCGGACGCGCGTTCGAGCTCTTGCGGCTGCTGGTGGAGCGCCGTGGCGAGCTAGTCACCAAGAACGAGCTGATGGCGGCAGCCTGGCCGGGCACGTTCCTCCACGACAGCAATCTTAAGGTCAATATGTGGAGCTTGCGGCGCTCGCTGGGAGACACCCAGATCGAGCCCATCTACATCGCGACCGTGGCGCGGCGCGGGTACAAATTCATCGCCGATGTCCAGGCCGTCATCGGCGAGATCGAGGAGGAGCCTACGCTGGCCGATCCGCTCCCCCATTCCCATCCGCCATTGCCGCGCGGCATCGTCGGACGCGAAGCCGACATCGTCGAAATCGCCGATCTGCTCGCTGAGGACAGGCACGTGACCCTGGCCGGCGCAGGAGGGATCGGGAAGACGACCGTGGCGGTGGCCGTCGCCCAAGGGTTTGCATCAAGGTATCGCGACGGCATCTGCTTCGTCGATCTCGCTACGATCTCAGATCCTACTCTGTTCGGCGCGGCGCTGGTGACGGCACTCGGTATCAGGGGCAATACGGACATTGGTCTGGCTGCTGTCCTCGACTATCTGAGGCCGCGGCAGATGCTGCTCATCCTCGACAATTGCGAGCATGTGCTGCCCGCCGCCACGATCTTCGCCAGCAAGTTCACGACGGACACATCGCCGTCCCGGCTGCTTGCGACGAGTCGCGAGCCGCTCGGCAACACCTCCGAGCATGTCGTGCGGCTTGGCGCTCTCGCTTCTCCGAGATCTGGGCTGGGGCTGTCGGTTGATCAGGCTGTCAGGTTCCCGGCGGTGGAGTTGTTCGTCCGCCGCGCCGCCGAATGGGCTGACTACGAGTTTGTCGACGATGATTGCCAAGCCATCGCCGCGGTCTGCCACTCGTTGGACGGACTCCCACTCGCCATCGAATTGGCTGCGGCTCAGATCGGCAGGTTCACGCCGCGGGAGCTGTTGGTCATTCTCGATCAGAAGCTCGGCTTTAGCGCCGCCGGGACCGACGACGCGCCGCCGCGCCATGAGACCCTGATGGCGACGATTGAGTGGAGCTTCCGGCTGCTGTCGCAGAGGGAAGCCAGGCTTTTCGCGCTGCTGTCCGTATTCAGTGACGGATTCGAGGCCGAGGATGCGGTCTTCGTCGCGGAAGCGTCCGGGCTCACGCCAGTCGACGTCGTGACCGGACTCGGCAGCCTCGTCGCCAAATCCCTGTTGAGCGCGCAGGCCCGGGGCGCGAGCCTGTGCTACCGGCTGCTCGACAGCACACGCCGTTATGCCGCCGAGCGGCGTCAGGGCGATCCGGCGTGCGGCAGGGCGCCGCGCCGCCATGCCGAGCGCATGCTTGCGCTGTTCGAGCAGTCCGAGGAAGAGTGGAACTGGCGCGAGCCGGCCGATTGGACCGAGCGCTACCTCGGCCGCATAGCCGATCTGAGAACCGCGCTGTCATGGTCGTTCGGCGAGCAGGGCGATGCCATCCTCGGCATCAGGCTTGCGGTTGCGGCGATCCCCCTGTGGTCGGAAACCTTCATCTTGTCGGAGGCGCAGGCGCGGCTAGAGAGCGCGCTCGCTTTGGCCAAGAGCGTCGCCTGCGACGATCTGTCGAAAGCAAAGCTCGCCTGTGCGGTCGGATGGAGCCTCTTCTACGCCCGCAAGATTTCGAATGAGAACGAGGTCGCCTGGCTTGATGCGATCGCTTTCGCAAGACGCGCCGACAGCATCGAGTATAAGCAGCGGGCGCTGGTGGGTTTTGCGTTCTATCTGCTGCAGATCGGCGAAGTCGCGCGCGCCATCACCTATCTTGAGGAGGCCACCTCGCTGGCCGACCGGGCGCGCGATTCGACGGCGACATCCGAAGCCGACAGGGCCCTGGCATGGGCCCGCGCCTTTGCAGGCGAATTGAGCAAGAGCCGCCCGGTTCTCGATCGGCTCGCAGCAACCCGTTCGCTGGCCGAGGGCCGCTCGCGCAAGGATGCGAACGAGGTCTACCGCTTCGTCGCCGTGCGCTTCAACCTGCCCTTCGTCGCGTGGATGCAGGGGCAAGCCGACTACGCCACCAGACTGGCGCGCGAGGCCGTTGAGGCTGCGGACCGCGGGGGCCATTGGGTGTCGCAATCGAACGCATTTGGGCTCGCCGCACTGCCTATCTCGCTCGAAACCGGCGATCTTGGCGCGCTTGAGATCTTCGCAGAACGGCTGCGTCGCAATCTCGAACGCGAGCGCATCTCGCGCTGGGTTGCGGTCGAGCGCTATTTCTCGGCCTGCCTGCGCGACTTGCGCGGCGATCCGCACGCGTTGGAAGATATCCGAGCCGCGATTGACGAACTGATCGAATGCCGTTTCCTGATGCGGATCGGCAGCTATCTGGGTTTCCTCGCTAGCGCATATCTGCGGCAAGGGCGGATCGCGCCAGCGCGCGACGCCATCAGGCGAGCCATCGACTATCAGGAACGACAGGGCGAGCGCTGGTGCCGCTCGGAACTCCTGCGGGTCAATGCATCGATCCTTCTCCATGCCGGCGAAACAGTCCGCGCCGAGAAGCTGTTACAACAGGCGCTGGCTGAAGCTCGCGCCATCGGCGCGTTGACCTTCGCGCTTCGGATCGCCACCGACCTCGCCACTCATTGGGCGGCGACGGACCGCGAGATGAAGGCGGTTCGATTGCTCGCTCCGATTTTCGATGAATTCACCGAAGGGTTCGGTACGCAAGACCTTGTTCGTGCGTCCCGACTGTTGACTCAGCTGGAGACCGGGACAAGCGGCGTGAAAACTCCCAAGAAAACGACCCCGAAATGGCGTTGATGCAATTGGCAAGCTATCCTTGCGCGGAGCCAGACGAAGCCCCAATGCTGGCCGGCGACTTCAAAGCCGTCGGGATACTGTCAAGCACCGGAATTGTCGTGACCAAAAACGGCCGGGCCGACCGAGCAGCGCAGGACGCCTTGCGATCGATTTCGTCACGCGCGCGGATCACCGCGAAATCGCGGAGATCCGCAAGCGGTTAGCGCGGCTCGGAATAGGTGGGGCCAATCTCGCCGCGCTCGAAGGGCGCCAAGTCGGCGGCGAGGGGTGTTAACCACCCCATCCCTCGTACGGATTATGACCTGGTTCTGGTGATCATATTCGATATCGCATGGAGTCTGCTCAGCAGCCGATGCTGGAGCGACTTTGGCGAATGTGTCCGATGTGACGCGACTTCAGACACGCGGGGATGCGGGTGTGCGTCACGCAAGCGTGAGCATACCGATTTGCCATTCGCGCAGCTGTGATTTTTCACAGCGTGTTTTTCCCGAGCGCATACCCACCTAATGTTCATCCAAGAAACTCGAAGGAAACGCGCTCAACAGAGCAGCCGATTCGAACCAGCGCGAATGCTCCGCACAACAACAACAGCCGTTAGGAGCATGACCATGACTGGATTCAGGACCTTTGTTATTGCATCGATTATGTCGATTGGCGCGATAAGCTCTGCAAGCGCCCAGTGCCCATTGTGGGCGACTCAAGATCCAGATTCGTTTCAGGCGCAATATCCCGATCGGGATGTGTTGAATGACTGCGAACTGACGCCAGCAGGCAGAACGGGCCTGGAACGCCCTGGCGGCGCGGCTCCCTTGTTTGGACTCAACAGGGCTTATGAGACAACGCCTGGCGTTGCCCAGCACCACGGCTTTCACCACCGATCACCGTGAGTATCTGAAAAGGGATCTGGACGGTCGGATCCCGGCGGAGAAACCGTAGCGCGCAGACGGGCTTCTGAAGCGCGCGACGATCACGGCTCATGACGAGCTGGACGCGGACACCGACACTGTCGTCCTGACCGTAACCTACACCTTCGACGAGGGTCATAGCGCACGCTGCGCTGGACCGTTCACAAGCTAGGTGAAGGTCAGTACACCGGCTATGAAAATCGCCTGGAAGGTGAAGCCACCGGCGAGCAGGCCGGTTGTGCCTTCCATTGGAAATACACGCGCGATACGCCTCAAGGCGATGGAAAGTCGTTCAAGCTGAATTTCGATGACTGGTTCTACGCGATCGATGATCGCGTCTGCATCGTTCGCGACGGCGCATGTGACTTATCGGAAGCTATAAGGTTTGGGCGGGGCACGAGCTCAAGCGTGACCAGGGATGCGTCATCGCGCCTGGGTCTTCTGCATCGTAGCGCCAACGCGGGAATCGATTCTAAAGCAAGCCGGTTTGCTTCGATTCAGTCGTCGAACCGCCAGTTCGCCGTCACCCAGCGATAGCCGCCGTCCGTTTTCCTGATGTTGCCGAGGCCCGGAAACGGAAAATGAAACCCAAGCACCGGGATGCGCTCCGTCGCGGCGCGGTCGAACAAGCGCCTGCGCGACTGCAAGGCGGAGTCAGGATCGAGATCGGGGCCGGGCCGCCAGGCATTGTCGATGTTGAGCAGGGGGCTATAGGCGGCATCGGACGTGATTAGCAATTGCTGCGTGCCAGAATGCACCAGGATTGCCGACATGCCCGGCGTGTGGCCGCCGGCGGCGATCGTCGTTATGCCGGGCAACAATTCGCTGCCCGGCCGGTACAGCACGGCAGACTTGGCGACCGGCGCCACGCTGCGCTTGATATTGGCGATGAAGGCACGCCGGAAGTCTTCCGGCATGGGCAGCCGCGAGAGGTCCGGCTCATTACGGATAAAGAACGCAAAATCTTCTTCGGGAATATAGACTGCCGCCTTCGGAAAAGCGCTCGATCCGTCGGAGCGGCTGAGATTGCCGACGTGATCGGGATGGGTATGCGTGATCACGATGGCGTCGACGTGTTCGGGCTGCACGCCGATCGCCGCAAGATTGCGGAACAGATGTCCGCCATCGGGGCCGAGTGTTTGCGCTGCACCCGCTTCGATCAGGATTCTCCTGTCACCGTTTTCCAGCAGAAGCGTGTTCAGGTTGAGCCTGAAGGTGTCGATCGGCAGGAACGCATCGCTCAACGTCCTGCCGAGTTCGTCCGCCTGCGCGGTAGAGGCGTAGATGCGCGGATTGCCGCTCAGCGTGCCGTCGCTGACGACGGTTGCCTTGATATCGCCAATCCGAAAACTGTAGTGGCCGGAATTTGCCTTGGCAGACAGCGTTTGCGCGATCGCTGCCGGCATGCCCAGCAGCGGCGTCATCGCTCCGGCCGTGCTGCCAGCAAGCAGGAGGCGACGACTGAAGTTGAGATCTGATGGCATGACGGCCTCTCCGGCATAGCGGCGATGGAAGGCTGTGTACGTCGATCTGGCGTCATCCACAAATATCATGATAGAATTTGCATTATGCGCTCGATGGATTTAGCGAGAGTCGACCTCAATCTCCTGGTGGTGTTGCATGCGCTGCTCGAGACCGGCAGCGTCACGCGCGCCGCTGAGCGTCTCGGCAGCAGTCAACCGGCGATCAGCCGTGCGCTGGCAAAGCTGCGGCGCCTGTTCGGGGACCAACTGATGGTGAAGGCGGCAAGCGGCATGATGCCGACGCTCCGCGCCGAGGCCATGCGCGAGCCACTGGCGAATCTGCTCGGCAGCGTCGAGACATTTCTCCACAAGCCAAAATTCGATCCTTCCGCCACCGACCGCATCTTCCGCATCGCGACGACCGATTATGGAGCGCTCGCGATCCTCCCCAATGTCGCCGCCCGCTTTGCGCGCGAGGCCCCCGTTGCGGCGATCGAGGTCGTCAGCTTCTCGCGTGATGTATTCCGTATGCTCGCAGACGGTCAGGTCGATTTCGTGCTGTATGCCGATAATCCGGTATCCGGCTCGTTTCGGGCGCGCGAGTTGTTCCGCGAAAGTTTCGTGACGCTGATCCGGCAAGGGCATCCTTTGCTCAAGGAGATGCGCGGGGCAAAGGACGTGCTGCCGATCAAGCTATTCACGGCCTGGCCGCACATCGTGGTCAGCATTTTCGGCGGGCAGGGTGGGCCGATCGATACCGCATTGGCCGCGCGCGGCTACAAACGGCACGTCGCGCTGCGTGTTCCATATTTCGCAACGGCCGCGGTCATCACGGCAGCGTCGGATTACCTGGTGACCATGCCCTCGCGGGCGGCCCGGCAGCTTGCGCCGCGGCTCGGCCTCGTGATGCTGAAGCCGCCGGCGCAGGTGACGCCCTACGGCTATCGCTTGCTCTGGCACGAACGAAGTCACGACGATCCTGGCGCGGCATGGCTGCGCCGGCTCATGATCGATGGCGTCAAGTCTGCGGGCGATGGCGCCTGAAACGATGCGCAAATCGCGGACCGGGCTTGCTGTCGCAACAGCCGACAGGTTTCCTCCCGAGGAACCAGGGGCCGAGAGGCGGCTTATGTCGTCGTCGGTCTCGAAAGGAAAAGCCATGGCCATAGATGCGTTCGCCGGCACCACGCCCAGGTTTCTCCCGGAGCAGTTCTTCGTCGGCCGCCTGGAAGGATGGGCAGTCGTCGAAAGCCTCGTCGGCGGGCTTCTGAAGCGCGCGTCGATCACGGCTCATGGCGAATTGGAGGCGGACACCGACACTGTCGTGCTGACCGAAACCTACACCTTCGATGACGGTCATAGCGACACGCTGCGCTGGACGATTCACAAGCTCGGCGAAGGCCAGTACACCGGCCACGAGAATCGCCTGGAAGGCGATGCCACCGGCGAGCAGGCCGGTTGTGCGTTTCATTGGAAGTACACGCGCGACACGCCCCAGGGCGACGGCAAGTCGCTCAAGCTGAACTTCGATGATTGGTTCTATGCGATCGACGATCGCGCCTGCATCGTTCGCGGCAGCGCCGGGCGTGCGGGGATCCCGTTTGCGACGGCGCATGTGACTTATCGGAGGATTTGAGCTCTCACTTCGGCCGGCGCTTCGTGCTGTGTCTGACGGATAGGAAATAGCCTTCCTTCACGGATCAAAACGCCGGCTTGCCCCGCTAGGCGGCCTTGACATCCGCGGTCATGTCCTCATCACGCTTGTGATTGATGAGGTTCAGCAGATGTGCAGAGGCCCGCGCGTCGCACAGCGCGCGATGATGATTGGGCAGCGCAATTCCATAGATATCGCACAGCTTTCCCAAACCGTAGGATTCGTGTCCAGGATAGCGGCGGCGCATCCCGGCGCACGTACAAAGCTTCGGAAACCGGAAGCGACGCTCCAGCCGCTGGTACTCGTAGGCGATGAAACCATAATCGAAGTTGACGTTATGGGCGACGAAGATGCCGTCGGCCATGAAATCGAGGAAGCTCTCGCTCACTTCGGCAAACACCGGGGCGTTCCGCACCATCTCGTTCGTGATCCCCGTCAGCTGGGTGATCTTCCAGGGGATGGGACGTTGTGGATTGATCAGGCTATGCCACTCGTCGACCACCTGATGATTGCGGACCTTGACCGCGCCGATTTCGGTGATGCGGTCACCGTTCGAGAACGCGCCGGTCGTCTCGATATCCACGACGACATAGTCCTGGTCCGGATCGAAGCGATAGTCGACACGGCCGATCTCGGCCGTGATGCCGGCAGCGCCGAGCTGGTGAAGCCTGGTCAATTGATTGCGTCGAATGACGTCGCCTGCAGCCTTGATCTCCATGAACGAGACGCGTCCGTCGCGGACGACCATCAGGTCGGGAAAGCCGTCGCGCATGCTGCGGAAATCCTCGCACATGGCGCGGACGATCCGCGCGAGGCCTGAGGGATTTGCGCCCTGCAGCAACGCGCGCAAGGCCTCGATCTGAAAATGATCCCAGGCGAAGATGCCATTGGGGCGTCCCCACCGGGCCGCAACCGTCCTCAGAACGATGGGCAGCGCCGTCCCCCCTTCGATCGCGCCAATTTTTTCCGCGATCGAGGCCGCAAACAGCCGGCTGAAGGTCCGATCCTTCAGGCAATGCGGCACCCAATCGAAGCCGCTCGGCAGTTGCGTGCTCTCGAACAACTCATCCCAGAACAGCAGGCCGAACAGGGTGTGCCACAGCACGTTCTCCGTATGAAAGACGGTGGCGCCGTCGCGCCGCAGCACGCCCGCCACGCCCGCCTCGGGATTGCCGCGATGCGTGTCGTCCACCGTGATCGTCCGCCCGGACCGCAAGAGCTCGGTGTAGAGACCCGTCCGTCGCCCGCCGAATTTTCGTGCGTAGAAATCGGTCGCGAAGAGATGCTCGCCATCGCTCGACGGCTGGTCGACCATCCGTTGCAGCAACGCCTCGGCTCCGGGGCGATCACCATCGTTGTAGAGCAGACGCACCAGGCGTTCATTGCAGTCGGCCGAGGCGCCGGCGCGATAGAGTTGCCGGGCGAAATCGTGATCGCCGGCCTTTTCGAAGAACAATCCCGCCTGGTGCGCCGCGCGGCTGCGCAGTTCCTCGGCGTATTCGGTGCCGCAGGCGGGGCCAGCGAGGATATCGACGGCAGCCTGTCTGCAAACGGCCTCCGATTTGACGTCAAGACGGTCGAGGATCTGGCTGTAATGGAATGAAGCCAAGGCTTCATCTCCGTCGGAGAACCGCGCGCTGAAGGCCGTCTCCTGGTTGGTGCGCAGAACGCCCAAATCGCGCAACGCAAAACTCTTCAGGTCAACCTGGGTCTTGCCGAAATAGAGATAGAGGAGGAATTCGATCGGTCTCGTGCCGTCGAGCGCGATGAACTTGTGCGCGCCGCAGTGCTGCGCGGCGACGGCGAAGGGGATCTGCTCAAGGTAATAGTCGACGAACTTCGGCTTCGACCAGGATTTCCGGACATCGCCGCGTCCAGCGGCCTGTGCACCCGTGACCAGGATGTCCCTTGGAAGGCATGCCACGAAAGCGGCGTAATCGCCTTCGCCGAGCGCGCGGGCGTGACCGGCCGCCATCAGTTCGGCCGCCGCGCGTCCGACGTCGGCAATCTCGGGATAGCTGAACAAGGATCGGTTGAAGATCGCACCGCGCCGATTGACCATCCGGATCAGCAGGCATCGCGCATCCCGCGACATACCCTCGAAGCGCGCAATAAAGGCGCGATGTTCCCCGGATAGGACCGAGCCATACGTCTTCTGAACGAAGGCCAGCATCTCGACGAAATGATCGAGATAGTAATAAGCGGGCAGGATCGGTGGCTTGGCCAAGTGGACCTTGTCAGCGGAGGGGATTCGGTCGTTCTATTTTTGTTCTGAGAGGGGAACGAAGTCAAGAGTGGAGGGGCACGCGATGGCGTCTGCGACAGTCGCGGTTCTAACGGTCACGGAATCTCAATCGCGATGCATGCGTCTTATCGGTGAACTGCTCTCGCGCTGAGACAGCAACAGAACTTTTGGAATGCTCTCACATCACGCTACGCTACTCAACAAAATCAATACTTCCGCATTTCGAATCATCGAGCGGAAATTCGAACGATAAGAAATCCTCATGCTCCGCCTGACAAGCTGGGCTTTGCCCATGAACATGGCAAAGCTCTCCAAAAAAGTGAGCTTGTCCATTCTGCGAACTCGCCGCGTGACAATCGCATGCACCTGTTTCCCGCTGAGCGATTGCCTACCGCCCCGTTGGACTTCAAGGGCTCGTCTATTGACATTCGAAGTCCGGTCTCATTGGAGCCATCTACCGCGCCCCGACGGGCAAAGTGGATCAGCGACAGTTCGGCGCGCCAGTCGTTGCGGTTCTTGCTCCCATAGAGGTAGAGATGCGGCAGGTAGTAAGCGCCTTCCTCGTCCGGATTGATCTCGGCATCGGGAATCACGACATCGAATTTGATGTCGGTCGCGTGGATGATCTTGTTACAGGCCTCGCGCAGGGTGAGTACCTCGACCTTGTTAGGATCGGTCTCCCAGTTTGGAAACAGCTTTCCACAATCTGGATTCTGGTCCTCTGGTGGCCCCTGCGCCTGATCAAAACGGATTCGCAAGCCCGCCGCACAGGAGATCAGAATCCGCGTCACCTCGGCCCTGAAGAAGCCGCCCTGCATCATCGCGATGGCGGGCGAAGTAAGCCCGAGTGTCGCCACATCCTGAGACGCTGAGACCATGCAGATGAGCCGGTAAAGATCGAGTACGAAACCACCCGCCTCAATCGCGTGAGGCTGCTTTTGGGCAGTAAAGTAGAGTTGTTCTTCGGCCATCGGCCAATCATAGGCGCGATTCGCGGGTGGCGCTCACCCCGCCCGTGCGTTTTCAGCAGTTGCCGGCTAGCGACACCGGCCATCGGCTGACCGAACCAGCGGGCCCCTCCGCGCGAGCGGATGTCACACCCCAGAGGGCCGGGTGTGACAATGGAGCCAGAAGCTGAATGCTTTCAAACGCGATGCTGCCGAATGGTGGGCCCGGCAGGACTCGAACCTGCAACCAGACCGTTATGAGCGGCCGGCTCTAACCATTGAGCTACAGGCCCCGCCGCGAGGCGGTCGCAGATGTGCGGCCGGCAACGGTGCGCGGTTCGTTTACAGGGACGGAGGCGGGGGTGCAATGCCAGCTCCGGCGGAGGGGAACGCTAAAGGCGGCACCGCCGGTCATTTTCAAATAACCGAAATCGGCGATGATCCCTGGATGCCACTGTTTTGCCCGACGACGCAAACCGCCTCGCGAACGGGGTTTTTTTCTGTCCGCTAACCCCTTGAAATCATTGGCCCATCTACTGTGCATGGGGTTGTTTTGCGACTTTTTACGAGAGGAGGGCCCTTCCGGGCCCTCCGATGCGTTGTCGACGTGTCGCAGGCTCGCTGCAGAGCCCCTCGCTAGTCCACCGAGACCCCCGCGAACTCCACCACCTTCTTCCACTTCTCGGTCTCATCAGCGACCAGCTTGCCGAACTCGGCGGGCGTCATCGCCTTGGGGAGGCCGCCGACGTCCTTGAGCTTTGCCACCAGCTTCGGGTCCTTCAGCGCTTCGCCGACGGCCTTGTTGAGGGTCTCGATCACCTCGGGCGGCGTGCCCTTCGGCGCGGAGATGCCGTAGAAGCCGACCGATTCGAAGCCGGGCACGGTCTCGGCGATGGCGGGCACGTCGGGCACGCTCGGCCAGCGCTGCGGCGAGGTCACGCCCAGCGCGCGGACATTGCCGCCCTTCACCTGCTCGAGCGCGGAGGGCAGATTGTCGAAGATCAGTTGCACCTTGTTGGAGATGATGTCGGGGAAGGCGATCGCAGATCCGCGATAGGGCACGTGCACCATGTCGCACTTCGTCAGCACCTTGAACAGCTCCGCCGACATGTGCACCGAGGTGCCGTTGCCGGACGAGGCAAAGGAGATCTTGCCGGGATTGGCCTTGCAATAGTCGACGAACTCCTGGACCGTCTTCGCCGGGAACGCGTTGGAGACGACCAGCATGTTGGTGAGCTGCATGATGCTGGCGACCGGAACTGTGTCGCGCAAGAAGTCGAACGGCAGCTTCTTGTAGAGCGAGGTCGAGATCGCATTGTTGGGCGCGACGAACAGCAGCGTGTAACCGTCCGGCGGCGAGTTGATCGCGGCGGCCGCGGCGATGTTGCCGCCGGAGCCGGTGCGGTTCTCGACGATGAATTGCTGGCCGAGGCGGTCCGACAGCCACTGCGCCATGATCCGCGCGACGATGTCGACCGGGCCACCGGCGGAAAAGCCGATCAGCCAGTGCACGGGGCGGTCGGGATAGGCGGCGGAGGCGGGAGGGATGGCGCCGAACAGCGTTGCAAGTATGACCAGCCCGAAAACACCCTGACGCAAAATTCGCAACATGAGGCCTCCCATTGTTCTATTGTCGTTTGGGGGCATGCTTTCACAAAATCGGGCTGCTGCCTACATCGCCGCAAGTCGGTGTTGACGCAGTCCGTCAGGGACCACCATGAGATTTGCAACGATCGCTCTCGCCGCGGTGCTGCTCGCCGGCCCCGCTGCCGCTCAAACCGGAGGCAACGCCATTCCGACCACGACGATCAGCCAAACAATCAGTCTTGGCACCGCCACGCCCGGCGGCGGCTTTCCGCTCTATGGCAACGCTTTCGCGGAGGTGATGAACGCGGCGGATCCGCAGATGTCCATCGCACCTCGCAACACCAAGGGCAGCAACGAGAACATCCCGCTGCTCGAGAAGGGCGAACTCGATCTCGCGCTGGTCGCGGGCGAGCCGGCCTATGAAGCCTTCGCCGGCATCGGCCGCGCGCCCGTGCGGCTGAAGATCCTCACCGCGATCTATTCCAATCCCGGCATGTTCGTGGTGCGTGCGGACAGTCCCTACAGGACGATCCGCGATCTCGTCGGCCAGCCGGTGGCGTTCGGCGCCAAGGGCTCGGGCCTGCCGATCCTGGCGCGCTACGTGCTGGACGGACTCGGGCTCAAGCAGGACGAGGACTTCAAGGCGGTCTATCTCGACCGTGCCGGCGACGGCCCCGCGATGGTCGAGGACGGCCGCGTCGTCGCCCTCTGGGGCGCGGGCATCGGCTGGCCCGGCTTTGCCGCGGTGGCCTCGAGCCCGTCAGGCGCGCGCTTCATCGCGCCTGATGTTGAAGAGATGACGCGCATCCGCGCCAAACATGCGTTCCTGAAGCCGCTGCTGGTGCCGGCGAACAGCTATCCGAAACAGGACGCGCCGATCGCTTCGCTGGGCTCGTGGAGTTTTGTCCTCACGCGCGAGGATCTGCCCGACGACGTCGCCTATCGCCTCGCCAAGTCGCTGCACGGTGCCCAAGCGACATTCTGCAAGAAGCTCGCACAAGCCTGCGAGACGACCGCGTCGAACACGGTCGCCGCCGCGCCGAGGCCGGAGCTGATCCATCCCGGTGTGATGAAGTATTTCCGCGAGATCGGGGTGGTGAAGTGACGCTCTTCTTCCCTTCTCCCCTTGTGGGAGAAGGTGGCGCGAAGCGCCGGATGAGGGGTTCGCTCTACGAATTGAGTCGCAGTTGTGTGTGCGGAGACAACCCCTCACCCGGCCGCGCTTCGCGCAGCCACCCTCTCCCACAAGGGGAGAGGGTGCACCGTCAGCGCAGCTACATCGTCACTTCTTCACCAGCGGGCACGCCGGGTCCGGCGGCCCGAACGCCTTGTCGCCGGAGATCGTGGTGAGGATCTTGTAATAGTCCCACGGATATTTGCTCTCCTCCGGCGTCTTCACCTGCACCAGCCAGAGGTCGTGCACCATCAGATTGTCTTCGCGCAGTTTGCCGTTGCGGGAAAAGAAATCCTCGATCGGCTTCTCGCGCATCTTGGCAGCGACCTTGAGCGGATCGTCGGTGCCGGCCTCCTTGATGGCATTGAGATAGTGCATCACGCTGGAATAGACGCCGGCCTGCCACATCGACGGCATCTTGTTCATCTTGGCGAAATAGCGCTTCGACCAATCACGGGTCTTGTCGTCCATGTCCCAGTAGAACGAGGTCGTCAGCAACAGGCCCTGCGCGGCCTGCAGGCCGAGGCCGTGAATGTCGGTGATCAGCGCCAGCAGCGCCGCCATCTGCTGGCCGCCCTTGAACACGCCGAACTCCGAGCCGGTCTTGATCTCGTTCATGTTGTTGGGCGGCCCTGCGGCAATACCGATGATCTTGGCCTTGGACGCCTGCGCCTGCAGCACGAAGGAGGAGAGGTCCGGCGTCGCCAGCGGCGGCCGCACCGAGCCCAGCACCTTGCCGCCGTTTGCTGTGACGACTGCGGACGCGTCACGCTCCAGCGAATGGCCGAAGGCATAGTCGTCGGTGATGAAGAACCAGCTGTCGCCGCCGCGCTTGACCACGGCATCCGCAGTGCCGACCGCGAGCGCGCGGGTGTCGAACACCCATTGGATCGCATAAGGCGAGCAGAACTTGCCGTGGAAGTCCGCGGTGCCGGTGGAGTGGGTGATGAACAGCCGCTTCTTCTCGTTGGCGACGTTCTGCACCGCGAGCCCGACCGCCGAGACCGGCACGTCGACGATCAAATCGACCTGGTCGACGTCGTACCAGCGCCGCGCGATGGTGCCGCCGATGTCGGCCTTGAGCTGATGGTCGCCGATCACGATGCTGATCGGCTTGCCGAGCACGGTGCCGCCGAAATCGTCGATCGCCATCTGCGCCGCCGTCACCGAGCCTTGGCCGGTCGGCGCGGAGGCTGGGCCGTTCATGTCGGTCAGCACGCCGATCTTGACGATTTCGTCGGACACCTGCGCCATTGCGGCACCCGACATCAGCGCCGCCGTCAAGGCGGCCGCGACCGGCAGTCCAAATCTGGTTGGATTCACGCTTGTCCTCCCTGATCCGGCGCGTTGGCCGGTGTTGCTTTTTGCCGGGTATGGCCCGGCTGAATTGGTTTCTTTTGCAACTATTTCGGGGCGGGCGTCAATGTCAGGCTGCGAAGCGGATCTGCCCTGCGCCTGAGGGATCATAGCCGGTCAGCTCCTCGGCGCGCTGGCGCAGCCGCCGTTCGCCCAGGAAGCGGAGCAGGGCCTGCATGGCGGGACGGAAATAGCTGCGCTGCCGCATCGCGAGGTCAAAGTTCTCCCAGACCAGCGGCACGAAATCGAGGCCAGCCGAGCGCGCGGTGGCGCGCGTCGCGATGCCGCAATCGGCTTGGCCGGCGCGGACCAGTTCGGCAAGGTCCGGGCCGGTCACGCAGGCCGCCTCGGCCCGTCGCAAATCCCGTGTCGAGGCGCCCGCGCGCTTCAGCAGCACGTCGAGCAGCATCTGCGCGCCCGTGCCCTGTTGCCGCACCGCCATCCTGGCGCCGAGGGCGAGCACGTCGGTGAGGCCGTGCAGGTGCTTGGGATTGCCCTGCGGCAGCACGAGCCCCTGCTCGCGCCGCACGAACGCCACCAGCACCGCATCATGCAGGTCGGGAGCTGCGCGCAGCGCTTCGACACTGGCATCGCCGGCGAGATCGCCGGAAGCATCCAGGCCGTGGAAGTGCACCGCCGCCGCCATCACCTCGTTGCGCTGCAAGCGCTCGAGCCCGCGCACGCTGCTCTCGCTCATCGATCCCAGGCCTGATCCGGACTCGCGCAAGCTCCAATCCAGCAGCTCGTCCTGGCTGCCGCCCACGACCGGCGGCGGCTCCGCGATCAGCATGCCGGCCGGACGCGCAAGGCCCGACAGCACCCAGAGATCGAGTTCGTGCCGCGGGAAGAGCCACTTCCCGGTCACCTTGGTGCACGGGATCGCGCCGGTGGTGACCAGTTCATACAGCTTGCGCTCGCCGAGCCGAAGGTAGTCGGCGGCTTCGCTGGTGGTCAGGAATTCCATCCTGCATTCCTATGCAAATTCTTGCTTCTTTTTGATGTCTTTGCAGGTTGGAATTCTGCATTTCAATTCGTATCCGCGGGAACCATGCCCGATGATCTCGCTGCTTTGCAACACATCCTCACACGCGATCTCTGCTTTGGTGAACGATCTCAGAGTGTGTGCGCGCTTTGCCGAAATATCCCGACTGCGGAGCGCAAGGCAGCGGATGCGTCACGAGTGCGGCATAATCGCTCGCCATCATGGTCGCGTCTTAGCCAGTGGGGAACCCGATCATGGCCGTCCGCCGCCCGTCCGTAGCATTCGCGCTTTTCTGCGGCCTGATCGCGGGCGTCGCGGCGTCATCCGCGGAGGACCGGGCGATCGTGCTGGCCTCGACCACAGCGACACAGGAGTCCGGCCTGCTCGACTATCTGCTGCCGATCTTCCGCGACAAGACCGGCATCGAGGTGACCGTGATCGCGCGGCGCGCCGATGAGGTGCTGAGCGGGCCGCGGAGGGGAGAGGCCGACGTGGTGTTGATGCACGCGCGGCCGCAGGAGGAGAAATTCGTCGCCGACGGATTCGGCGTGAAGCGTTTCGACGTGATGTACAACGACTATGTGCTGATCGGGCCGAAGAGCGATCCCGCGGCCGTGAAGGGCAAGGACATCGTGACCGCGCTGAAGGCGATCGAAGCCAAGGGCGCTCCGTTCGTGACGCGCGGCGACCGGTCGGGCACCCACGCAGCGGAGCTCGCGCTCTGGATCGTCGCCGGCATCGACATCGGCGCTGCCAAGGGCGCCTGGTATCGCGAGGCCGGGCAGGGCACGACCTCGGCCCTCGACGCCACGCGCGCGGCGAATGCCTATGTGCTGTCGGACCGCGGCAGCTGGATCGCGTTGAGGAATCGCGGCGATCTCGACATCATCGTCGAAGGCGACCGGCGGCTTCTCAATCAGTACGGCGTCATGCTGGTGAACCCCGAGAAGTTTCCGAACGTGAAGAAGGATCTCGCGCAGACCTTCATCGACTGGCTGACCTCGCCGGAGGGGCAGACGGCGATCGCCGGCTACAAGGTCGGCGGGCAGCAGCTGTTCTTCCCGAATTCGGACCGGTCGGGCGGTTAGGCCCGCATCGCCGCCGGTTGCCAAAGCGGGCGATGCATGGTCCACGTTGGTGCATGACCCAGCGCCTGCCGTCTTCGCTCACGCCGCTCGAGATTGCGCTCGCCGCGTCGCTGAACGGGCTCGAGCCGCTTGCACCGGTGGAGTTGCCGCTGGCCGACGCGGCCGGTTGCATCGCGGCGGGCACGCCGCTGCTTGCGGCCCATCCGCCGCACGACATTGCCGCCGTGGACGGCTTTGCGCTCCGCGCCAATGATCTCGTCGGCGCGTCCTCTTATTCGCCGCTGCCTTTGACGAAAGTGCCGCAACGGGTCGAGGCCGGCGAGGCGATGCCGGCGGGATGCGATTGTGTACTCGGTGCCGACGCCGTGGAGGTGTCGGGGCCGCTCGCGCAGGTGCTCGCGGAAGGCGTGCCGGGGCAGGACGTCAGGCGCGCCGGGAGCGACGTCGCAGAAGGCACGCCTGCCGGCGTCGAGGGTCGTCCGGTCGGTACGGCTGATCTCCTGCTGGCACGCGTCGCGGGCCTGGAGAAACTCAGTGTGCGGCGGCCCCGGCTGCGGATCGTCAATGTGCCGGGCGCAACGGCAACCGCGCAGATGATCGCCGGGCTCGCGCGCGCAGCGGGACTGGATGTGAAGACGTTCGCGGCCGGCGCGCGCGACCAGGCATCGATTGCCGATGCGCTCGATGTGTCCTCGTGCGATCTGCTGCTGACGGTCGGCGGCAGCGGTGTCGGCCGCCGGGATGCTGCTGTCATCGCCCTGGCCCAGCGTGGCGAGGTGCTGGTCCATGGTCTTGCGCTCCAGCCCGGACGCACCGCCGCGGTCGGTCGGCTCGGGCGGATTCCCGTGATCGCCTTGCCCGGCTCGCCCGATCATGCGCTTGCGGTCTGGCTTGCGCTCGTGCTTCCGCTCATCGATCGCCTCTCGGCGCGGCAATCGCGGCGACAGGTGCTCCTGCCGCTTGCGCGTAAGATCGCATCCAGTGTCGGCATCGCCGAAATGGCCCTGTTGTCCCTGGAACATCATGCGTGGATGCCGCTTGCGGTGGGGGAATGGCCGCTCCAGGCGATTGCGCGTGCCGATGCATGGCTGCTCATCCCCGCCAGCCACGAGGGGTTTGCGGCGGGCACGCCGGTCGATGCCTATCTGATGCGGGAATGATATGAGTTCCGGCATGACGATGATTCCGCGATCGCAAGCGCGCAGCACGCTCGAACAGGAGCAGTTCCTCAAGATCCTGTCGCGGGAGGAAGCGCTGGCACGCTTCGAGGCGGCGCTGTTCCCGCGCCCGATTCCGGCCGAGATGCGCAAGCTCGCCGATGCGCTCGGTGCGGCGCTTGCCGAAAACGTCACGGCGCCGATCGATGTTCCCCCGTTCGACCGCTCCAATGTCGACGGCTTTGCCGTGCGTTCGGCCGATGTCGTCACGGCGGGCGAAGGCAAGCCTGTTCACCTCCGGCTCAACGGCGAAACCATTCACTGCGGCACTGCGCCGGCGCTGCAAGTGGCGGCTGGAACCGCAACGGCGATCGCCACCGGCGGTCCGCTGCCGCGCGGCGCCGATGCCGTCGTCATGGTCGAGCACACTCAGCCGGCAGGATCCGATGCGATCGAGGTTCGTCGTGCCACGTCTCCGGGGCAGTTCGTCTCCTATGCCGGATCCGATATCGCGCGCGGCGAGGCGCTGCTGCGCGCCGGCACGCTCATCGGCTCGCGCGAGATAGGCATGCTGGCAGCGTGCGGCATCGCCGAGGTGAGTGTGGCGCGCAGGCCGCGTGTGGCGGTGATCTCCACCGGCGACGAACTGGTGCAGCCCGGAGAGCTGCTCGCGCCCGCCGCGATCTACGACACCAATGGTGCGATCGTCACGGCCGCAATCGACGAGAATGGCGGTGAGGCGGTCTTCCTCGGCGCCATTCCCGACGATGAGGCAAAGCTCGAAGCCGCCATGCGCGCTGCACTGGCGGATGCCGACATGCTGGTGCTGTCGGGCGGAACGTCGAAAGGCGCGGGCGATTTGTCCCACCGCATCATCGGCCGTCTCGGCCACCCCGGCATCATTGCGCACGGTGTCGCGCTCAAGCCCGGCAAGCCGCTGTGCCTTGCGGTGTGCGATGGCAAGCCGGTGGTGATCCTGCCGGGCTTTCCGACCTCGGCGATGTTCACCTTCCATGACATGATCGTGCCGGTGCTGCGCAGGATGGCCGGACTGCCGCCACGCTCCGATGCCAAGGTGAATGCAACCGTGCCGGTCCGCATCGCTTCCGAGCTCGGCCGTACCGAATTCGTGATGGTCTCGCTGGTCGAAGGCAAAGATCGCCTGATCGCCTATCCCTCCGGCAAGGGCTCCGGTGCGATCACGTCGTTCGCGCAGGCCGATGGCTTCCTGCGCATCGACGCGCTCGCCGACCAGATGCCGGCCGGGACCGAAGCCGAGGTGACGCTGTTCACGCCGCATGTGCGCGTGCCCGATCTCGTCATCGTCGGCAGCCATTGCACCGGGCTCGATCTCGTCACCGCTGGGCTCGCGCATGCCGGCCTCACCGTGCGCTCGATCGCGGTGGGGAGCCTCGGCGGACTTGCGGCCGCAAAGCGCGGTGAATGCGATCTCGCGCCGATCCATCTGTTCGACGATCAAAGCGAGACCTATAACACGCCCTATCTCGTCGAGGGTCTCGAACTCGTGCCGGGCTGGCGCCGGATGCAGGGCATCGTGTTCCGCAAGGGCGACAAGCGTTTCGAAGGTCTTGGTGCGAAGGACGCCGTCGCTGCGGCGCTCACCGACCCCGCCTGCATCATGGTGAACCGCAACCAGGGCGCCGGCACCCGCATCCTGATCGACCGGCTGCTCGGCGGAGTGCGCCCAGAAGGCTATTGGAACCAGCCGCGCTCGCACAACGCGGTCGCAGCGGCCGTGGCCCAGCACCGCGCCGACTGGGGCATGACCATTGCGCCGGTCGCCCGTGCGGTCGGCCTCGGTTTCATTCCGCTCGCGGAAGAGCATTATGACTTCGCGCTGGTGACAGCGCGCAAGGAGCGGCCGGCAGTGCGGGCCTTTCTCGACGCGCTCGGCTCGGACGTGGCGCGCGCGGCGCTCGAGCAAGCGGGCTTCCGGCCGGCATAGGCGACAGACGACGACGCGGCGTTCAAGCCGCGCCTGCGGGAGTCTACGGCTACGACGCCCGGTCGGTCCCGCCGGCGGCCTGAGCGGCCCGCTCCCGCTTGTGCTCGCGATCCTCGGCCTCGGCAAGCGCACGCCGTGCGGCGGGCGGCAGCGGCTTCGGATCCGGCGGCACCTCGATGAGGTCGGGTTTGCCGAGCTGTCTCGTCCTATCGATCGCCTCGGAGAGATCGAAAACGAAATCGACGAAGTCGAAAATGGTATGCAAGAGAGGGGCGGTCATGGCTCATCCGGGGAATGTTCAGGGCTGTGGTCGCTCCCTTCCCCGGTCCGGTTCAAGACGTCATGAACTTGGGTGGCTGCCGTCGCGACCAAGGACTATGAGCCAAGTCATGACCGCGCCAACGCCCCTCAATTTCCGCAAGATCGCTGCGCTCATCGCGGCGGCCGGCACGCTATTCTGGCTCTACACCTTCCATTACATCGCGAATGTCCCGCAGGGAGACGGCAGCGGCTTTCAATGGCTCGCGGTGTTTCCGCTGGGCATGGTCTTCGGGGCGTTCTTCCTGCCGGCCTGGCTGCTGATCGCGATCGGCCGCTTGCCGCGGTTCACCACGGCCCTCGGCCTCTGCGGCCTGATCGCATTCGCGATCATCTGGGCGCAGCTCCTCAACGAGTTTCCGAAATCGTGAGTCGTCAGGACGTCTCATCCAGCGCTGCCAGCCGCTCGGCTTCGGCGACGTCCTCGATCGTGTTGGCATTGAAGAACGGATCGAGCGGCTCCGTCGGCCAGGTCACCGTCGCGAGCGGATAGCGCGCGGTCCAGCGGTCGATCTTGCGCAGGTCTTCGACGACCAGCGCGTGGCGCAGTTCCTCGCGCAAGGCGACGCGCCACAAGCCGATCACCGGATGCGACTGGTCGCCTGATGCGGCGACCGCGAGCTCTGCGTTCTCACGCTGCCGCGCTTCATGCAGGCGGGCGACGAGATCGCGCGGCAGGAACGGACAGTCGCCGGCGGCGCTGAGCACCCATGCGATCTCCGGCAGGTTCGCCGCAGTCCAATCCAGCGCCGCGAGAATGCCCGCGAGCGGACCGGGAAATCCGGGCACGTCGTCTGGGACGACCTGCAGGCCGAACGCGGCGAAGCGGGCTGGATCGCCATTGGCGTTGAGAATCAGTCCGCTGCACTGGGGCGAAAGGCGCGCGATCACGCGTTCCAGAATGGTGCGGCCGCCGATGGTGCGCATCGGCTTGTCGCCGCCGCCCATGCGCCGCGCCAGACCGCCGGCGAGCAGCACGCCTTGCGTCGCAGGAAACCTAGTCGTCACCACCTTCACCCTTGCGCTTGTGCTTGGCCGATTCCTCCTCGACGTAAGCGAGGTCCTGGTCGTAGACGATGCGTTCCTCGCCCGCGAGGACGATGAAGCGCTTGCCGCGGGTGCGTCCGACCAGCGTCAACCCGACCTGGCGGGCGAGATCGACACCCCAGGCGGTGAAGCCGGAGCGCGACACCAGGATCGGAATGCCCATGCGGACCGTCTTGATCACCATCTCCGAGGTGAGACGCCCCGTGGTGTAGAGGATCTTGTCCGATGCATCGACGCCGTGGCGGTACATCCAGCCTGCGATCTTGTCGACGGCGTTGTGCCGGCCGACATCCTCGGTGTAGCAGAGTGGCGTGCCCTCCTTGCACAGCACACAGCCGTGGATCGCGCCGGCCTCGAGATAGAGCGAGGGCATGGTGTTGATGGTCTGCGTCATCTGATAAAGCCAGGACGTGCGCAGCTCGGCCTTCGGCAGCGCCACGCTCTCGACCGCCTCGAGCAGGTCACCGAAGGCGGTGCCCTGCGCGCAGCCGGAGGTCTGCGTGCGCTTCTTCAGCTTGGCTTCGAAATTGGTGTGGTGTGTGGTGCGCACCACGACCACCTGGAGGTCGTCGTCGTATTCGACCTCGGTCACCGCGTCATTATACTTCAGCATGTTCTGGTTCAGCAAATAGCCGAGCGCCAGATACTCCGGGTAGTCGCCGATCGTCATCATGGTGACGATCTCCTGGGCATTCAGGTAGAGCGTCAGCGGCCGCTCCATCGGCACCTTGATCTCGACCCTGGCGCCGGTCTGGTCGGTCCCGGTCACGCTCTGGGTCAGGCGCGGGTCGTCCGGGTCGGGGATGATCAGGGGCACGGGAGCTTTGTCGATCTTCATCATGGTCGCGAGGTTAGCATGACATTCGGGTCAAGCCGATATAAGCATGGCAGCGAATGGGCAAAAATGCCTCCACCCGTCATTGCGAGCGCAGCGAAGCAATCCAGAAATGCATCCTCGGAGACACTCTGGATTTCCTTCGCTCCGCTCGCAATGACGGGGAGGGAGCGTTGGTTCCACCGGCTGGCGAGCCGTAGGAGATCAAACGGTTATGAAAGTCATCGGCCTTGCAGGCTGGAGCGGGGCGGGCAAGACCACGCTGTTGACGCGGCTGATCCCGCATTTCAACGCGCAGGGCCTGCGCGTCTCCGTCATCAAGCATGCGCATCACCGGTTCGACGTCGATTTGCCCGGCAAGGATTCGTGGCGGCATCGCGAGGCCGGCGCGGCCGAAGTGCTGGTTGCGTCGTCAAACCGGTGGGCCCTGATGCATGAGCTGCGTGGCGCAGCGGAGCCGCGCCTGCCGGAACTATTGAACAAGCTGTCCGCGGTCGATCTCGTCGTGGTCGAGGGCTTCAAGCGCGAGCCGCACCGCAAGATCGAGGTGCATCGCGCGGCGAACGCCAAACCGCTGCTGTTTCCCGACGATCCCGGGATTGCCGGGATCGCGACCGACACGGCCATTGACACCGGGCTGCCGACTGTCCATCTCGACGATATCGCGGCTGCTGCCGCATTGCTGCTGCGCGCGGCGATGCCGGTCGAGGAAGCTGTGGCGAAGAGCGCCGCGATACGCTGACGAGGCACCATGGCACAACTTTCGGACGATTGCTTTGCCTTCGGCGGCCCGATGATGTCGGTCGACGAGGCCGTTGGTCTCATCACGACGCGCGTCAACGCGATCGCCGATCTGGAGACGGTGACACTCGTCGAGGCGGACGGGCGCGTGCTGGCGCGCGACGTGGCGGCTCCGCTGCCCTTGCCGCCCTTCACCAATTCGGCCGTCGACGGCTACGCCGTGCGCAACGCCGATCTTACTGATCGCGCCGAGCAGGCGTTCCCGCTCGATGGTCGCATCCAGGCCGGCGGACTTGCGCAGGCACCAATCAAGCCCGGCCACACCGCGCGCATCTTCACGGGTGCGCCGATGCCGCCGGGTGCGGAGACCGTCTTCATGCAGGAAGATGTCCGCATCGAGGATTCCGGCAAGGTCGTGCTGCCGCCGGGGCTGAAGCGTGGGGCCAATGTCCGTCCCGCAGGCGAAGACATCGCGGAGGGCCAGATCGCGTTGCGCGCCGGCCAGCGCCTGTTGCCGCAGCACGTCGCGCTCGCCGCGGCGTTCGGGCTTGTCACGCTCGACGTCGTCAGGCGCATTAGGGTTGCGGTGTTCTCGACCGGTGACGAGCTGGCTTCGCCTGGCGAGCCACGCGCGGCCTCACAGCTGTTCGATTCCAACCGCTTCATGCTGATGGCGATGTTGCGCCGGCTTGGCTGCGAGGTCAGCGATCTCGGCATTTTGCGCGACGAGCAGACCTCCCTCGCGAATGGCTTGAAGCAGGTTGCAGGCCGCCATGATTTGATCCTCACCACCGGCGGCGTCTCGACCGGCGAGGAGGATCACGTCAAGGCGGCGGTTGAGAGCATAGGCTCGCTGGTGTTGTGGCGGATGGCGATCAAGCCGGGCCGTCCCGTGGCGATGGGCATCATCGACGGCACGCCGCTGATCGGGCTGCCCGGCAATCCCGTCGCGAGCTTCGTCACCTTCGTCCATGTGGTCCGGCCGACGGTGCTGGCGCTGGCGGGCGGCTTGCCGGAGCCGCTGACGCCCATCCCTGTGCGTGCGGCGTTCACCTACAAGAAGAAGGCAGGCCGGCGCGAATATGTACGCGTCTTCCTGCGCAAGGGGCAGGACGGTGCGCTTGAGGTAACCAAGTTTCCGCGCGAAGGCGCGGGCCTCTTGTCGTCGTTGGTCGAGACCGACGGCCTGGTCGAGCTCGACGAAGCCGTCACCGGCGTGGAGCCCGGGCAGGGCGTCGGCTTCCTGGCCTACGCCGGCCTGATCTGAGGCCTCACGTTGACGCGGCCGCCCCGCCCCGCCATGTTGCGGCGATGACCAGGACGACACTCGATCTCACCGGGCTGAAATGCCCGCTGCCGGCGCTCAAGACGCGCAAGGCACTCAAGCCGCTCAAAGCAGGGGACCAGCTCGAAGTCCATTGCACCGATCCCCTCTCGATCATCGATATCCCGAACCTGATCCGCGAGACCGGCGACAAGGTCGAGGTCGCCGCGCGCAATGAGGCGCGTATCGTGTTCCTGATCGAAAAGGCCGATCGCCCGTAGAAAGGCGAATGTTCACGGCCGTAACGGTTGACTATGCTGCTTCCACGGTGGAAACGGCAGGAGCTTCGCTGCAATGCGAAGGGCGCCGTTCTTGCGCTGGATGATCTCTCAAACCCCAAGACGTCGGGCATGACTTTCTCAACATCGAAAGCAAGCGCAGCCGCAGGTTCCGCGGCGGGCCGCGAGCCTGCCGTCAAGCCCGGTAAGACGGCCGCAGGTCCCGAGTTCAGCGCGCTGGCGCAGGCCTCCATCCTGATCGTCGACGACGAGCCGGGCATGCGCAATTTCCTGGTGCGCACGCTTGCGCCCCGCTGCAAGCTGGTGGACGAGGCGGCCGACACCGACCAGGCCTCGCGTAAGCTCGATTCCAACCGCTACGACGTCGTCATTCTCGACAATATCATGCCCGGCAAGAATGGCGTTGATTGGCTCGCCGAGCAGCGCGCCGTCGGCTTTTTCGCCGACGCCATCCTGATCACCGCCTATGCCGACCTCGACACCGCGATCCAGGCCCTGCGCGCCGGCGCGGCCGATTTCGTGCTCAAGCCGTTCCGCTCCAACCAGATCCTCAACGCGGTGGCACGGTGCCTCGACCGCGTCCGCCTCCAGCGCGAGAACTATGTCCTGCGCTATGCCTTGCGCGCCTCGTCCGACCGCACTTTTCTGCGCGACAATCTGATCGGACGGTCGGCGGCGACGTTGCGCGTGCGTGAGACCATCGCGCGCGTTGCGGGCCTGCCGACCTCGATTCTCCTCACCGGCGAATCCGGCACCGGCAAGGAGGTGGCCGCGCGCTCGATCCACTCGCTGTCCGACCGGGCCGACAAGCCTTTCGTGCCCGTGAATTGCGCGGCGATCCCGCCCGAGATGATCGAGGCCGAGCTGTTCGGACACATCAAGGGCGCCTTTACCGGCGCCGATTCGGGGCGCGAAGGCCTGTTCCTGTATGCGCATGGCGGCACGCTGTTCCTCGACGAGATCGGGGAGCTGCCGCTGCCGATGCAAAGCAAGCTCCTCCGCGTGCTCGAAGACCGCCGCGTCCGTCCCGTCGGCTCCGAGCGCGAAGTTCCGGTCGACCTGCGTTTCATCTTCGCAACCAATGCCGAGCTTCAGAAAGAAGTCGAGAAGGGCCGCTTCCGGGCCGATCTGTTCTACCGGCTCAACGTGATGCAGATCCGCCTGCCGCTCCTCAAGGATCGCGGCGACGACGTACAGGAGCTTGCCACCATCTTCATGACCAAGCTGTCGGTTCAGCTCGGCATGCCACCGGTTCCGATCGACGCTTCGGTGCGGGCGGCGCTCGCCAGCTATGACTGGCCGGGCAATGTGCGCGAGCTGCGCAATCTGATCGAACGCACGCTGATCCTCGGCGCCTTCCCCGACGATTTTGCCGGTCCCCGCGACGACGGCCAGTCAGCGCCCGCCGACAGTCTGGCGGAGCTCGAGCGCCGGCACATTCTCGGCGTGCTGAAGGAAGTCAACGGCAATCGCGAGGAGGCGGCGCGGCGCCTCGGTATCTCGCGCAAGACCATCGACCGCAAATGCGCGTTGTGGGATGTCTGATGCGCCGGACCGCAGGGGTAAACCCGTCCGGGGACGCTCCGTCCGCTTCCGGCTGCTCGCAATCGCGCTGCTGCCGATGCTGGTCATCCTGCCGCTCCTGCTCGGGGTTGCGATCTATCGCTGGAACGCAAAGTTCGACGCGACCCTGATCTCCAAGGTGAACGGCGATCTGACCATCGCCCACCAATATCTCGCCCGCATCCTCGAAAAGACCGGCGTCCAGATCCGGGCGCTCAGCCTGTCGGCGCGCTTTCATGAGGTGCTGGCGCCGGACGCGCGCGGGTCCCTGCGCGATCTGCTCGACGAGGCCCGCAAGGAATTCGGCCTCGATTTCCTGTATTTGACCAACGGCCGCGGCGACATCCTGGCCTCATCGCCGCCGTTGCAGCATCAACCGAGAAATGACTGGCCGATCATCACCTCGGCGCTGTCGGGTGAGGTGCCCTCGACGGGCATCGACATTTTCGGCAATGACGAGCTCGCCGCGATCTCGCCGATGCTGGCCGAGCGCGCACGGCTCGACCTCGTGTCGACTCCGAATGCGGTGCCGACCGATCGCAGCACCGAGACGCGCGGCATGGTCGTGCATGCGGCCAGCCGGGCGATGCTGCCTGACGGTGGCGCCGCAGCGTTGGTCGGCGGCACGCTGCTCAACCAGAATCTCGAATTCATCGATACGATCAACGACCTCGTCTATCGCGCGGCGAGCCTGCCGGAGGGCAGCCAGGGCACCGCGACGCTGTTCCTGGAGGACGTGCGGATCTCGACCAACGTACGCCTGTTCGAGGGACGGCGCGCGCTCGGCACGCGGGTGTCGGCGGCGGTGCGCTCGGCGGTGCGCTCGGCGGTGCTGGGCGAGGGGCGCACCTGGCTCGACAGCGCCTTCGTGGTCAATGACTGGTACATCTCCGCCTACGAGCCGCTGGTCGACAGCTATGGCAAGCGCGTCGGCATGCTCTATGTCGGCTTTCTGGAAAAGCCTTTCAGCGAAGCCAAATACCAGACGCTGGTGATCATCATCGCGGCGTTCGTCGCGATCACGGCAGCGACCGTGCCGATCTTCCTGCGCTGGGCCAGCTCCATCTTCATGCCGCTGGAGCGCGTCACGGCGACCATCACCGAGGTGGAGCGGGGCAACCTCTCCGCCCGGACGAAGATGCCGGGATCGGGTGACGAGATCGGCCGCGTCGCGGTCCACCTCGACAGCCTGCTCGACCAGATCCAGGAACGCGACCGACAGCTCAGGGAATGGAACGAGGAACTGAACGTCCGGGTGCGGGAGCGCACAAGGGACCTCGAGCATGCCAATCTCAAGCTCGAGGCAACCACCAAGCAGCTCGTCATGTCGGAGAAGCTGGCTGCGATCGGCGAGATCACCGCCGGCGTCGCGCACGAGATCAACAATCCGATCGCGGTGATGCAGGGCAATCTCGACGTCATCCGCAGCGTGTTCGGGACCGATGCGGACAAGGCGAAGGTCGAGTTCCGCCTGCTCGATGAGCAGATCCACCGCATCAGCCAGATCGTGACCAAGCTGTTGCAGTTCGCAAGGCCGGAGGAATATGCCGGCTATGTCGAGCGCCACGCCCCCGCGAGCGTCATCTCGGACTGCCTGCCGCTGGTGCAGCATCTCCTGAACAAGACCGAGATCGCCGTGGTCAGGGACGACCGCGCCAGCCGGCTGGTGCTGATGAACCGCAACGAGCTGCAGCAGGTGCTGGTCAATCTTGTCGTCAACGCGATTCACGCGATGCCGGATGGCGGAACCCTGACGCTGCAGTCCTTCGATGCCGAGCGCGACGGCAATCAAGGCGTTGCCATCAAGGTCACCGACACCGGCATCGGCATGAGCAGTGAGGTGGTCGAAAAGATCTTCGATCCCTTTTACACGACGAAGCAGCGGCAAGGCACCGGGCTGGGGCTCTCGATCAGCCAGACGCTGGTCAAGCGCCAGGGCGGGCAGATCACGGCCGAAAGCCGGGTCGGCTCCGGAAGTACGTTCATTGTGTGGCTGCCCGAGGCGACCTGACTGGACATTTTGTCCGGGGATTTCAGGACATTTTGTCCCAAGCGGCGCATTGCGCCGCGGGAAGTCGTTGATTCATCAGGATGCGGCATCTGGCACGCGCGTTGCTCTCTTCAAGACCGGGTGTTGAGGGGGGATGAGGGCGCGATAGCCGTCACTGCAACGCTGCTCGCGAGGTGAAGGGACATCGCTCGCGATCAGCTGCTTGCATGGCGCACACGACGGGATGCGCACCACACGATTCCACTTCGGCATGAATGAAGTCCGACCGGTCATGCGCGGCTGCCAAGCACGCACGACAGGTCTCAAACCGATGTGCCGGCAAGGCCGCGCTTGGGAGGTAATGCTTATGACGACTGCTGATACCGTTCTTGCACCAGTTGGTGCTTCCGGCTTTCTCGATCGTGAACGCACGATCGCGACGGCCGGCTTCAATCGCTGGCTGGTGCCGCCGGCGGCGCTGTGCATCCATCTGTGCATCGGCATGGCCTACGGCTTCTCGGTGTTCTGGCTGCCGCTGTCGCGCGCGATCGGCATCAGCGCGCCAAAGGCCTGCCCGGACATGTCGCTGTGGCAGGAGCTGTTCACGACCAGCTGCGACTGGAAGGTCGCCAGCATGGGATGGATGTACACCCTGTTCTTCGTGCTGCTCGGTATCGCGGCTGCGGTCTGGGGCGGCTGGCTGGAGCGCGTGGGGCCGCGCAAGGCGGGCTTCGTCTCGGCGCTCTGCTGGTGCGGCGGCCTCTTCCTCGGTGCGATCGGAATCTACACCCATCAGCTCTGGCTGTTGTGGTTGGGTTCGGGGGTGATCGGCGGCCTCGGCCTCGGCCTCGGCTACATCTCTCCGGTCTCGACGCTCGTCAAATGGTTCCCCGATCGCCGCGGCATGGCGACCGGCATGGCCATCATGGGCTTCGGCGGCGGCGCCATGATCGGCGCGCCGCTGGCGAATCTCCTGATGAACTACTTCAAGAGCCCGAGCTCGGTCGGCGTCTGGGAGACCTTCGTCGCGATGGGCGTCATCTACTTCGTGTTCATGATGATCGGCGCATTCCGCTATCGCTTGCCGCCGCCCGGCTGGCAGCCCGAGGGCTGGACCCCGCCGTCCAAGGCCGACGCGATGATCTCGAAGAACAACGTCCATCTCAACGATGCGCACAAGACGCCGCAATTCTGGCTGATCTGGTGGGTGCTGTGCCTGAACGTGTCGGCCGGCATCGGCGTGATCGGCATGGCCTCGCCCATGCTCCAGGAGATCTTCGGCGGCAAGTTGATCGGTCTGCCGGAGGTCGGCTTCAACGCGCTCGATGCCGGGCAGAAGGCGCAGGTCGCGGCGATCGCCGCGGGCTTCGCCGGATTGCTGTCGTTGTTCAACATCGGCGGCCGCTTCTTCTGGGCCTCGCTGTCGGACAAGATCGGGCGCAAGAACACCTACTATACGTTCTTCATCCTCGGCATCGTGCTCTATGCGCTGGCGCCGACCTTCGCGGCGATGGGCTCGAAGCTGCTGTTCGTGGTCGGTTTCGGCATCATCCTGTCGATGTATGGCGGCGGATTCGCCACCGTGCCGGCCTATCTCGCCGACATGTTCGGCACCCAGTTCGTCGGGGCCATCCACGGCCGGCTGCTGACGGCATGGTCGACCGCGGGCATCATCGGACCCGTCGTGGTGAACTACATCCGCGAGTTCCAGCTCGCGGCCGGCGTGCCGCGCGATCAGCTCTACAACACCACCATGTACATCCTGTGCGCGATGCTGATCGCGGGCCTGATCTGCAACTACCTGATCAAGCCGGTCGATTCGAAATGGCACATGAAGGACGCCGACGTCGCCAAGTTGCAGGCGGCGAGTGCCACTGCCGCAGCCGCGGGGCCGCACGGTTCCTACGGTATCGGCTTCGGCGGTCTCGACGCCAAGGCGGGGCTGTTCTGGGCCTTCGTCGGCGTTCCCCTGGCCTGGGGTGTCTGGAAGACGCTGGAGAGCGCGGTCAAGATCTTCTGATCGCGCGTTCCTCGCGAGCGGGAGCGCGCCAAGGCGCGCTTCCCGCCGCTTGGAGCTCCGGAGCGGTGAGCGATGCGATTTCGCTATCGCAGCATGGGAGGCCTTTATTGATCTCCGGATCAATTCAGGCTTCGTTCTACCAGTTGGCGCGTTGGACGTGTCCGAGCAGCGATTTAAGGATTTGCCGTTAGCTGTCGCTAACCGGCTTTGCGGACGCGAGAATTATCTTGGCATCTGGCATACCAGAAGTTAGAACTTGAGCCGTTCTAAAAGACGAGATCGAGACGAATCGATGATCCACGACGACGTGCACAAGGTCCGCCCGTTCGAGCACCCCGGTGAGGGACGCCGACGCGCCAAGGCCACCCCTAAAGGGCGCCAGGTTGATCCGACCGCCGCGCACGAGATCGAGCTTCTGCTCGGCGACAAGCCACGGCGGCGCGATCTGCTGATCGAATATCTCCACCTGATCCAGGATGAATATCACCAGATCTCGGCCGCGCATCTCGCCGCGCTCGCCGACGAGATGAAGCTCGCCTTCGCCGAGGTGTTCGAGACTGCGACCTTCTACGCCCATTTCGACGTGGTGAAGGAAGGCGAGCCCGACATCGCGCCGCTGACGATCCGCGTCTGCGATTCGCTGACCTGCGCGATGCTCGGCGGCGAGAAGCTGCTCGAGGATTTGCAGAGCGCGTCGGGCCCCGGCATCCGCGTCGTGCGCGCGCCCTGCGTCGGCCGCTGCGACACTGCGCCTGCCGCCGAGGTCGGGCATAATTTCGTCGACCATGCCACGGTCGCCAATGTCATGGCGGCGGCGAAGGCCGGCGACACCCACGCGCATCTGCCCAACTATGTCGGCTACGACGCCTATGTCGCCGGCGGCGGCTACAAGCTGCTGGGGCGCGTGCGCTCCGGCGAATTGTCGAAGGACGATCTCTTGAAGGGGCTCGACGACGCTTCGTTGCGTGGCCTCGGCGGCGCGGGCTTCCCGACGGGACGCAAATGGCGCGCGGTGTTGGGCGAACCCGGTCCGCGGCTGATGGCGATCAACGGCGACGAGGGCGAGCCCGGCACGTTCAAGGACCGCGTCTATCTTGAAAGCGACCCGCATCGATTCATCGAGGGTATGCTGATCGGCGCGCATGTGGTGCAGGCTTCCGACGTCTACATCTATCTGCGCGACGAATATCCGGCCTCACGCGAGATCCTGGAGCGCGAGATCGCAAAGCTGCCGCCGGGTGGTCCGACGCTGCACATGCGACGCGGAGCCGGCGCCTATATCTGCGGCGAGGAATCCTCGCTGCTCGAAAGCATCGAGGGCAAGCGAGGCCTGCCCCGGCACAAGCCGCCTTATCCGTTCCAGGTCGGCCTGTTCGGCCTGCCGACGCTGATCAACAACATCGAGACGCTATGGTGGGTGCGCGACATCGTCGAGAAGGGCGCCGACTGGTGGAAGGGCCATGGCCGTCATGAGCGCAATGGCCTGCGCAGCTTCTCGGTCTCGGGTCGCGTCAAGAACCCCGGCATGAAGCTGGCGCCCGCGGGCATCACCGTCCGCGAGCTGATCGACGAATATTGCGGCGGCATGGCCGACGGCCATCAGTTCTACGCGTATCTGCCGGGCGGGGCGTCCGGCGGAATCCTGCCGGCGTCGATGGACGACATTCCGCTCGATTTCGGCACGCTGGAGAAATACGGCTGTTTCATCGGATCGGCCGCGATCGTGATCCTGTCGCAAAAGGACAGCGTGCGCGCGGCCGCGTTGAACCTGATGAAATTCTTCGAGGACGAGAGCTGCGGCCAGTGCACACCGTGCCGCGTCGGGACCCAGAAGGCGGCGCTGCTGATGCAGAAGCCGGTCTGGAACCGCGCTCTGCTGGAAGAATTGAGCCAGGCGATGCGCGATGCCTCGATCTGCGGGCTCGGACAGGCGGCGTCGAATCCGCTGTCCACCGTGATCAAATATTTTCCTGACGAGTTCAAGGAAGCGGCCGAATGACCAAGATTACGTTCGAGCTCGACGGCAAGCAGGTCGAGGCCAATGCCGGCGAGACCATCTGGCAAGTCGCAAAGCGCCAGGGTCGCGAGATCCCGCACCTCTGTTATTCGCCTGCGCCCGACTATCGGCCCGACGGCAATTGCCGCGCCTGCATGGTCGAGATCGAGGGCGAGCGCGTGCTCGCCGCATCCTGCAAGCGCACGCCCTCGGTCGGCATGAAGGTGAAGACCGAGTCCGCGCGCGCGACAGCTGCGCAGAAGATGGTGATGGAGCTGCTCGTCGCCGATCAGCCGGCGCGAGAGACCTCGCACGATCCTGAGTCGAAATTCTGGCACTGGGCCGAGACCACAGGCGTCACCGAGAGCCGCTTCCCCGCCGCCGAGCGCTGGGCGACCGATGCCAGCCATCCGGCGATGCGCGTCAATCTCGATGCCTGCATCCAGTGCGGCCTTTGCGTGCGCGCCTGCCGCGAGGTCCAGGTCAACGACGTCATCGGCATGGCCTATCGCAATCATGGTTCGAAGATCGTGTTCGACTTCGACGATCCCATGGGCGAGTCCACCTGCGTCGCCTGCGGCGAATGCGTGCAGGCCTGCCCGACCGGCGCGCTGATGCCGGCCGTGATGCTCGACGACAAGCAGACCCGTGTCACCTATGCCGACAAGAAGGTGGATTCGTTGTGCCCCTTCTGCGGCGTCGGCTGCCAGGTTACTTACGAGGTCAAGGACGAGAAGGTGATCTATGCGGAGGGCCGCGACGGCCCCGCCAATCGCAACCGTCTCTGCGTCAAGGGCCGCTTCGGCTTCGACTACATCCACCACCCGCATCGCCTGACCAAGCCGCTGGTTCGGCTGCCGAATGCGAAGAAGGATTCCAACGACCAGGTCGATCCGGCCAATCCCTTCACCCATTTCCGTGAAGCGAGCTGGGAAGAAGCGCTCGACATCGCAGCCAAGGGCCTCGTCAAGATCCGTGACGAGAAGGGCGTGAAGGCGCTGGCGGGCTTCGGCTCCGCCAAGGGCTCGAACGAAGAGGCCTATCTGTTCCAGAAGCTGGTTCGCACCGGTTTCGGCTCGAACAATGTCGACCATTGCACCCGGCTGTGCCACGCTTCCTCGGTGGCGGCGCTGTTCGAAGGCCTGAGCTCGGGCGCGGTGTCGGCACCGTTCGCCGCGGCGATGGACGCCGAAGTCATCATCGTGATCGGCGCCAACCCGACCGTGAACCATCCGGTTGCCGCGACCTTCATCAAGAACGCGGTCAAGCAGAACGGCGCAAAACTGTTCGTGATGGATCCGCGCCGGCAGACGCTGTCGCGCCATGCGACCAAGCATCTGCAGTTCAAGCCGGGCTCCGATGTCGCCATGCTGAACGCGATGATCCACACGATCATCACCGAAGGCCTCACCGACGACCAGTACATCGCCGGCTATACCGAAGGCTTCGAGGACCTCAAGGAGAAGATCAAGGAGTTCACGCCGGAGAAGATGGAAGCGATCTGCGGCATCCCGGCGCAGACCTTGCGGGAGGTCGCACGCACCTATGCCCGCGCAAAATCCTCGATCATCTTCTGGGGCATGGGTATCAGCCAGCACGTCCACGGGACCGACAATGCGCGCTGCCTGATCGCGCTCGCGCTGATCACCGGACAGGTCGGCCGTCCCGGCACCGGCCTGCATCCGCTGCGCGGCCAGAACAACGTGCAGGGCGCCTCCGACGCCGGCCTGATCCCGATGTTCCTGCCGGACTACCAGCCGGTCAGCCGTGACGATCTGCGCGGCAGCTTCGAAAAGCTTTGGCAGCAGGATCTCGATCCTGTCCGCGGCCTGACCGTGGTCGAGATCATGAACGCGATCCATGCCGGCGAGATCAAGGGCATGTATATCGAGGGCGAAAATCCCGCGATGTCCGATCCCGATCTCCAGCATGCGCGCCAGGCCCTCGCCATGCTCGATCATCTCGTGGTGCAGGATCTCTTCGTAACCGAGACCGCGTTCCACGCAGACGTGATCCTGCCGGCCTCGGCCTTCGCGGAGAAGGACGGCTCCTTCACCAACACCGACCGCCGCGTGCAGCTCGCGCGCCAGGTGGTCAAGCCGCCTGGCGATGCGCGGCAGGATCTCTGGATCATCCAGGAGATCGGCAAGCGCATGGGCCTGCCCTGGAATTATAGCGGCCCCGGCGATGTCTATACCGAGATGGCAGAGCTGATGCCGTCACTCAAGAACATCAGCTGGGAACGGCTGGTGCGCGAAGGTGCCGTCACCTATCCGGCGGACGATCCTAACAAGCCGGGCAACGAGATCATCTTCACCACGGGCTTCCCGACCGCGAGCGGGCGCGGCAAGATCGTGCCGGCCCACGTCATCCCCCCGGACGAGATTCCCGACGACGAATACCCGATGGTGCTCTCGACCGGTCGCGTGCTGGAGCATTGGCACACCGGCTCGATGACGCGGCGCGCCCAGGTGCTCGACCAGATCGAGCCCGAGGCTGTCGCGTTCATGTCGCCGAAGGACATGCGCAGGAAGCACCTCGCACCCGGCGATTTCATTCGGCTGGAGACGCGGCGTGGTGCCGTCGAGGTCAAGGTCCGCTCCGACCGCGACGTGCCGGAGAACATGGTGTTCATGCCGTTCTGCTACGCGGAAGCGGCGGCGAACCTGTTGACCAACCCGGCGCTCGACCCGTTCGGCAAGATCCCGGAGTTCAAGTTCTGCGCAGTCAGGGCCGAGCGCGCCGAGATGCGGGACGCGGCGGAGTAGCTCCGGCCCATCGCTTCAATCGCGACTGCCTCGGAGTACTGGATCGCCCGGTCAAGCCGGGCGACGACAGCTTTGGCTGGTGCGGGCTTGCGCCACATCGCTTCGCTCCTCGCGCCGATGGTGGTAAACGTGGCTCATGTCCAAAGTCACGCCCGCTACACGCACGCTCACAGCCGTTGGTGTTGCCTTCACCGTTCACACCTACGACTATGATCCCGACGCCGAGAGCATCGGCCTCCAGGCGGCTGCCGCGCTCGGCGAGGACCCGGCGCGGGTCCTCAAGACGCTGATGGCGCAGGTCGACGGCAAGCCGGTGTGCGTGGTCGTGCCGTCCGACCAGGAAGTCTCGATGAAGAAGCTCGCGGTGGCCGCTGGCGGCAAGTCGGCGCAGATGATGAAGCCGCCCGAGGCCGAGCGCGTCACCGGCTACAAGGTCGGCGGCATCAGCCCGTTCGGTCAGCGCAAGCAGGTTGGCGCCGTGATCGAACAGAGCGCGCTCGTGCATGATTTCGTCTATCTCAATGGCGGTCAGCGCGGATTGCAGGTGCGGCTAAAGCCGGCCGATGTGCGGGACGTTTTGAAGGCGGTCGTGGCGGATGTGCTGGCGTGACGGCAACGGGGTGAGACCATGAGGTGGCCGCTTCTGCTGTGGCTTGCGGTTCTGCTCGGCATCGGTCTTCCGGCCGAGGCGCATCAGGTCAACCTCGTCACGGCGCGCGTGGCGCTCAGCCCTGATCGCACGGTGAGCATCGAGCTTGGATTGAAGGGCAGCGACGTCGATCGCCTGATCGGCACGAAGATTTATGATGCGAGACAGGACGCGGTCGATCCTGTCGCGGTCGAAGCGGCCGGAACCGCCATCCTCGCCTATATGGGCACGCACCTCGCTGTGACGGGAGGCCGCAGGGCCTGCTTGGCCAGAGCTGCAGCGGTCCTGGCCGACGGCGACGGCATCGTTTATCGCCAGGGCTTTGTCTGCGCCGACGCCGCAGGCGACATCGTCTATCGCTCCACCGTGCTGACCGAGAAGGATCCCGCCGCGCGCCAGGTCGTGCTGATTGCACAGGGCAGGTCGGAGGTGCAGGCCTTGCTTGACGCCGGCAATACGACGGTCACGCTCTCAACCGCGCCGCCGCCGCTGTGGTCGACGATGCAGCGCTACCTCCTCACCGGCATCGAGCACATCTTCCTCGGCTACGATCACGTCGCCTTCCTGATTGCCGTGGTGCTGTGGGCCAGAAGGCTCGTTCCTGTCGTCAAGATCGTGACCGCCTTCACCATCGCCCATTCGATCACCTTGTCGCTGGCCGCGCTCGATGTCCTCGTCATCCCCAGCCGCATCGTGGAGCCCGCGATCGCGGCCTCGATCGTGTTCGTCGCCGTGGAGAACTTCTTCTCGCGCGATGTCGACAAGCGCTGGCGCATGGCCTTTCTGTTCGGACTGATCCACGGCTTCGGCTTCGCCGGCGTGCTGCGCGAGATCGGGCTGCCATCGAACGCCGTCGTGCCGGCGCTCGCCGCTTTCAACATCGGCGTGGAGATCGGGCAGGTCGCGATCGTCGCGGTGGCGCTGCCGATCCTCCGTCTCGCCGATCGATTGATTGCTCAGGATCGGTCCGAACCGGTGAGGGCGGCCAGGCTGGTTTACACGCTGTCGACCGTCATCGGTCTGCTCGGCAGCTATTGGCTGCTCGCGCGCGCCTTCGAAGCTTGAGATCAAGCCGACCCGCGGCAGGACAAGCTCATCTCCCCGGCGCCACGCCTCCTCGCATCGGAGCTAACTCCTGCGCACTTGAGTTCGCTCGCAAGCCATGTATAGAACTGAAATAGAAATAGAATAACGTTCTGTTAGATAGAACAAACACGAGGGACGAAACGATGGAAGCCGAACGCGACCGTCCGGACGACGATTCACCGGTGCCGTTCACACCCGATGCTGTCATCGAGGCCTTCAAGGCGATTCCCGACCTGCTCGCCCGCGACGAGGCCCTGACTGCCCGTGGGCGCTGGCTGGATGTCGATTGCCTGCTCGGGCCGAGCACGCAGCCGTTTCACGTCGCCATCCGCGCCGGGCAGATCGTGGATATGACGCCGGCGCCTGTCCTGATGCGCACGTGGCGGTTCGCCTATCGCGCGAGGCCGGCCGCGCTTGCCGCCTATTGGCAGCAGATGCCGCCGGCCGGCTGGCATGATCTGCTGGCGCTGACCAAGCGCGGGCAGGCGGCGCTTGAAGGCGATCTGCATCCCTTCATGGCGCATCTTCAGTACTTCAAGGATCTCCTGGCGCTGCCAAGACAGCACGGCTTTGGAGGCGCGTCATGAACGGCTTCATCGAGCCGATCGTGGGGCGCTATGTGCATGTCGATATCGACGGCGAGATCAACAGGATCTATTTCGAGGAAAACGGCAGCGGCATCCCCCTGGTTTGCCTGCACACCGCGGGCTCCGATGCCAGGCAGTGGCGTCACCTGCTCGTCGATGACGAGTTCACCAGGTGTTTCCGCGTCATCGCCTTCGATATGCCCTGGCACGGCAAGTCCAACCCGCCGGACAGCCAATATGGCAACGAGTACCGGCTGACCACCGCGAGCTACACCGCGACCATTCGCGCGTTCTGCGACGCGCTCAAGCTGGAGCGGCCGGTGGTGATGGGATGCTCGATCGGCGGCCGTATCGTGCTCAATCTCGCCATCGAACATGCCCGCGAGTTTCGCGCTCTGATCGGGCTCGAAGCCGCGGACTTCCAGCAGCCCTGGTACGACACGACCTGGTTGAACCGGCCGGACGTTCATGGCGGCGAGGTTTGCGCCGCGCTGGTTTCGGGTCTGATCGCGCCCGGCGGCCCCGCGGCTGCACGTGACGAGACGTTGTGGGGTTACAAGCAGGGCGGCCCAGGCATCTTCAAGGGCGATCTCTACTTCTATCGCGTCGATGGCGATCTGCGCGGCCGCACGGCCAGCATCGATGTCAACCAGTGTCCCCTTTATCTGCTGACCGGGGAGTACGATTTCTCCTGCACGACGCAGGACACGCTGCGGACCGCCGCCGGCATTCCCGGCGCGCAGGCCACCGTGATGGAGCGGCTCGGCCATTTTCCGATGAGTGAAAACTCAGATCAGTTCCGCCGCTATATCGCGCCGGTGCTGCAAGACATCCTCGATAAGCAATAGTTGTAAACGGGAGGCGTATATATGAAGTTGCGTTGGATGATCGCGGCCGTTCTGGCTGCACAGACCGGTGCCGCGGTCGCGGCCGACAATGTCATCAGGATTGGCGTTCTCAACGACCAGTCCGGTGTGTTCGCCGACAATGGCGGGCGAGGCTCGGTCGCAGCCGCAAAGCTGGCAGCGGAGGATTTCGGCAACGAGCTGCTCGGCAAGAAGATCGAGATTGTCTCGGCCGACCATCAGAACAAGCCCGACATCGCCTCGGCCACTGCGCGAAAATGGTTCGACAATGAGGGCGTCGACATGATCGCCGACGGCGCGGCCTCCTCGGCCGGCTTTGCCATCCTCGAGGTCGCCAAGCAGAAGAACAAGATCTTCGTCATCTCCGGTCCGGGCTCGTCCGACTTCACCGGGAAGGCCTGCTCACCGGTCAGCTTCCATTTCAATTACGACACCTATGCGCTGTCGAGGCTGACCAGCGACGCGATCACGCGCGCCGGCGGCAAGACCTGGTACTTCGTGACCGCCGATTACGCCTTCGGCCACGCGCTCCAGCGCGACGCCACGAAGTTCATCGAGGCCGCCGGCGGCAAGGTGATCGGCTCGGCCGCTCATCCGCTCGGCACCGCTGATTTTGCGTCCTTTCTGTTACAGGCGCAGGGCTCGAAGGCCGACGTCGTTGGCCTCGCGACGTCGGGCGCGGACGTGCAGACCGCCATCAAGCAGGCGGGCGAATTCGGCATCGTCGAGGGTGGCCAGAAGCTCGCCGGTCTGCTCGTCTTCATCACGGACGTGAATTCGCTCGGCCTGAAGGTCACCCAGGGCCTGCAGGTGACGACCTCGTTCTACTGGGACCTCAACGAGCACACCCGGGCCTGGTCGAAGCGCTACGCCGCTCTGATGGACGGCAAGGTCGCGAGCATGGTGCAGGCCGGCGTCTATAGCGGCGTGCATCACTATCTCGCTGCGGTGAAGGCAGCCGGGACCACCGATGCGACGGCTGTTGCCGCCAAGATGCATGAGCTGAAGGTCAATGATATGTACAACAAGGATGTCGCCATCCGCCCCGACGGGCGCGTGCTGCACACCATGCATCTTGTGCAGGTGAAGAAGCCGGAGGAGTCCAAATACAAATATGACTACTATCGGGTCCTCAGCTCCAAGCCGGGTGAAGAAGTATTCCGGCCGATGGGCGAGGGCGGCTGTCCGCTGGTGAAGTGACGGGAACGATAGGGCGGGCCTCGTGTCCGCCCTATCGCAGGATTTTCGAGGAGAGTTAAGGAATGTCTGGTTCGATTGGATTCATCGGTCTTGGCGTCATGGGCGAGCCGATCTGCCGCAACCTGTTGCGCAAGAGCGGGCGACCGGTGCTTGCGTTCGACCTTGCCGCGGAGCCGCTGGCGCGGATCGTGGCCGACGGAGCCACGGCGGCAGCGTCGATCGGCGACATTGCCGCCGGCGCGGAGACGATCTTCCTGTGCCTGCCCAGCGCCAAGCATGTGATGTCGGTATTCGAGGACATCCTGCCGGTAATCAAACGCGGCCAGACCGTGATCGATCTCGGTACGTCCGACGTCGGCCTAACCCGCTCCTTCGCCGAACAGCTCGCGGAGAAGGGCGCACTCTGGATCGATGCGCCGATCGCCCGCACGCGCCAGGCGGCGCAGGACGGCACACTCAGCGTCATGGTCGGCGCGACAGAACAGCAGTTCGCCGCCGTCGAGCCGCTGATCCGGCATTTCGCCACGGATGTCACCCTCTGTGGCGGAACTGGCGCGGGGCAAGTGACGAAGATTCTCAACAACATGGTGCTGTTCGAGACCGTCAATGCGCTGGCTGAGGCCGTCGCGATCGCCAAGCACAGCGGCGTCGAGCCGAAGCTGCTGCTGGAGACGCTCTCCAAGGGATCGGCGGACAGCTTCGCCCTGCGCAATCACGGCATGAAGGCGATCGTCGCCAAGGAGTTTCCGCTGCGCGCCTTCTCGACCGAATATGCCATGAAGGATCTCTCCTACGCGCTGGAGCTGGGCACGCGGGCCGGGCTGAACCTGAGGGGCGCTGCGCTGATGCGCACGATCTTCCAGGAGACGATCGACAAGGGCATGGGGGACGCTTATTTTCCCGTCATCGCAAAGCTCATCGATCCCTCCGGATTTCCCAAGTAGGAGACCTCATGCCTTCGCCCGGCGTTGCAGCCGTCGACCGCGCTCTGAGCATTTTGGCGGCCTTCGAGGATGCACCGGAGCCGATGACGCTGGCCGAGCTGGCCCGACGCACCAAGATGTACAAAAGCACGCTGTTGCGGCTGATGACGTCGCTGCAGGAATTCGGCTATCTCGTTCAGTTCGCCGACGGTCGCTATCATCTCGGCCCGACGCCGTTCCGGCTCGGAGCGGTCTACCAGCGCAGCAATAATCTGCATGATCGGGTGGTGCCGCTGCTGCGGCAGCTCGTGGCCGATGGCACCGAGAGTCCCTCGTACCACGTGCGGCATGATGCCAAGCGCCGGCTGTGCGTCTTTCGCGTGGATTCCCAGCACTCGACGCTCGACCGGGTCGAGGCCGGCATGCTGCTGCCGCTCGACCGCGGCGCGGCCGGCCGGGTCATCCTCGCGTTCGACGGTGAGAAAGGCGAGGGATACGACAAGATCCGGGATGAGTGCATCGCCGTGTCCTTTGGCGAGCGTGATCCGGATTGCGCCGGCCTTGCCTGCCCGGTGTTCGGTCCCGGCGGCAAATGTGCCGGGGCCTTGTCGCTCTCGGGGCCGAAGCCACGCTTTACCTCGGATAATACCAAAGCGATGACGTCGCTGCTGCTGAAGGCCGCCATCCGCCTGACGCGCGCGCTGGGCGGTCCGACCGAACTGCTCGACAATGCATTGTCCGCCGCGGCGAACGATCTGCGTCCCGCGCGCAGGGCAAGGCGGTAGGTGTCCTACTGCTTTTGCAGCAGCTTGAGCCGGCAGCGCAGTGCTTCGCGGATATGCGCGCGGGCGAGCTGTTCGGCCTTGTCGCCGTCGCGGGCGGCGATGGCCTCGATGATGGCCTGATGCTCGCCGTGGCTGGTCGACGGGCGGCCTGAGACGGTGAAGGTGGTCGGGCCGAGCAGAGCGATCCAGTCCTGCAATTCCCGCGAGGCGTTGTCGAGATAGCGGTTGCGCGCGGCTCGGCAGATCGCCTCGTGGAAGGCGCGATTGAGGCGCGCCATTTCGGCGGCGTCCGCCGCCGGGGCGTCGACAAGAGCCTGCTCGATATCGTGCAGCGCGTCGATCTCCGTGTTGGAGGCGTGCTCGGCGGCGAGGCGTGCGGCGGCGCCCTCCATGATCTCGCGCATGGCGTAGAGCTCGAGCACCTCGGAAATGTCGAGATTGCGCACGATCAGCCCGCGGCCGCCGGCGGGCTCGACAAAGCCGCGCGCGGCGAGACGCCCCAGCGCCTCGCGGACCGGGGTACGGCTCACCTTCAGCCGCTGCGCGACCTCCTCCTCGCGGAGGCGGTCGCCGGCTCGGTAGCTGCCGGCCTGCAGCGCCTCGCAAAGCGACCGGAAAACGGCTTCACCCAGTGCCACGCCGGCGCCGCGCGCGATCGATCCGTCTGCCTTTGCCGAACGTCTGGCCATGGTCCCTCGATACGCATCGTGCCATGCAAAGAAGGCAGCTTGCTTGCCTTATGTATATCTTTGTATACAAACGTACGCAATGGCTTGGCGCGATCGGCAGGCTGCTGACGGACAGAATGTATCTAATTCGGACGCCATCGGGCTGGCATGATGAGTAGTAAGTACGATGTGCTGGTGATCGGCGGCGGCAACGCGGCGTTATGCGCGGCGATCTCGGCGCGCCGCAGCGGTGCCTCGGTGCTGGTGCTCGAGGGGGCTCCAAAGTTCTATCGCGGCGGCAACACCCGCCACACCCGCAACATGCGCTGCGCCCACGACGCCGCGACCGAGATCCTGACCGGTCCCTACACCGAGGAGGAGTTCTGGGAGGATCTGTTGCGCGTCACCGGCGGGCAGACCGACGAGGTGCTCGCCCGCCACATGATCCGGGAGTCCAAGGACATCCTGAACTGGATCGTGGAGCAGGGCGTGCGCTGGCAGCCCTCGCTCGGCGGCACGCTCAGCCTTGGCCGCACCAATTCGTTCTTCCTCGGCGGCGGTCGCGCGATGCTGAATGCGCTGTATCTCACCGCCGAACGGCTCGGCGTCGATGTCGAATACGACGCCGAAGTCATCGACCTCGTAATCGAGGACGGCATGTTTCTGGCCGCGCGCCTCAAACGGCCGATCAAGCGCGAGACCGAGATCCGCGCCACCTCGCTGGTGGCTGCCGCCGGCGGGTTCGAGGCCAACATCGAATGGCTGAAGCAATATTGGGGCGAGGCCGCCGACAATTTCCTGATCCGCGGCACGCCCTATAACCGCGGCTCGATCCTGAAGCTGCTGCTCGACAAGGGCGTGCAGGAGGTCGGCGATCCCACCCAGTGCCATGCGGTCGCGATCGACGCCCGCGCGCCGAAATTCGACGGCGGCATCATCACGCGACATGACTCCGTCGTGTTCGGCATCGTCGTCAACAAGGACGCGCAGCGCTTCTACGACGAAGGCGAGGACATCTGGCCCAAGCGCTACGCCATCTGGGGCCGGCTCGTCGCGGCGCAGCCCGACCAGATCGCCTACATCATCTTCGATTCCACCGTCGTCACCAGCTTCATGCCCACGCTTTTCCCGCCGATCGCGGGACAGACGATCGCAGAACTCGCCGCCAAGCTCGAGCTCGATCCGGCCGCCCTGGAAAAGACCATCACCGAGTTCAACGCGGCAGTGCGGCCCGGAACGTTCGATCACACAATTCTGGATGATTGCGTCACGGAGGGCATCACGCCACCCAAGACGCACTGGGCGCGCAAGATCGAGACGCCGCCTTATCTCGCCTATCCGGTGAGGCCCGGCATCACCTTCACCTATCTGGGTACGCGGGTGAACAAGGAGGCGCGGATGCTGATGGCTGACGGCAAACCCTCGGTCAACATGTTCGCGGCCGGCGAGATCATGGCCGGCAACGTGCTCGGCAAGGGCTATGCCGCCGGCATGGGCATGACCATCGGCAGCGTGTTCGGGCGGATCGCAGGACGGGAAGCGGCGAAACATGCACGGAACTAGAATTTTGGACGAGGCCGACCGTCTGATGACGGTCTGCAATTCCTGTCGTTATTGCGAGGGCCTGTGCGCCGTGTTTCCGGCGATGGAGATGCGCCGCGCCTTCTCGGACGGCGACCTCAATTATCTCGCCAATCTCTGCCATGGCTGCGGCGCCTGCTACGTCGATTGCCAGTTCTCGCCGCCGCACGAGTTCAACGTCAACGTTCCCAGGACGCTGGCGATTGCGCGCGCCGAGTCCTATGCGGCCTATGCCTGGCCGCGGGCGCTGTCAGGCACGTTCGCGCGGAACGGCCTCGTCATCAGCATCGTTGCTGCGCTCAGCATGGCTGCCTTCATCCTCGGCTTCGCGGCCCTGAACGGCCGCAGCGCGCTGTTCGGCGTTCACACTGGCCCCGGCGCCTTCTACAGACTGATGCCGCACAACGCGATGGCCGCGCTGTTCAGCGCCGCGTTCCTATATGCGATCCTCGCACTCGTGCTGAGCGTGCGCGCGTTCTGGCGCGACATCGGTCCACCGATCGGCGGCCGCGCCGACGGAGGCTCGATCTTCCAGGCGATCCGCGACGCCGGCGAGCTGCGCTATCTCCATGGCGGCGGCGTCGGCTGCTACAACGAGGACGACAAGCCGACCGACCGGCGCAAGCTGTATCACCACCTGACGTTCTACGGCTTCCTGCTGTGCTTTGCCGCAACGTCGGTCGCGACGCTCTATCACTACCTGCTCGGGCGCGAGGCGCCGTATCCGTGGTGGGACCTGCCCGTGGTGCTGGGCTCGCTCGGCGGCGTGGGTCTGATCGTCGGACCGATCGGCCTGTTCGTGGCCAGGATGCGGCGTGATCCGGCGCTGCTCGACGAGTCCCGCTACGGCATGGACGTCGGCTTCATCGCCATGCTGTTCCTGACCGGTCTCACCGGCATGGCGCTTCTGCTCCTGCGCGAGACCTCGGCGATGGGGGCGCTGCTGGCGCTGCATCTGGGCGCGGTGTTCGCGCTGTTCATCACCATGCCCTATGGCAAGTTCGTGCACGGCATCTATCGCTTCGTTGCGCTGGTGCGTTACGCGCAGGAGCGGCGCAGCGAAGCTCGCTCTTGAGAGGCACGCGGCGCTGACGTATTCCCTTGGGCCGTTTACGAGGGGTTGCGAATCGCCCAAGGAGCCCGCGCTTATGTACATGTTTCTGCCCTTTCTGCTGGCGCTGGCCGGCTGCGTCTGTATCTGGCGTGCGCGCGCGGGAGCGGGCTATGCGCTCTGGACCGTGACGATCGCCGTCACCGTCGCATGGTTCCTCCACCACGCGACCGATCCGCTGAAATTCTCCTTCTGACGGCGTCGAAATGGGGACCACGGAGATGAGCGGACAACAACCGGTCGGCGCGATCCTGAATATGCTGGGACTGCTCGGGATCTCCTCGGTTCTGACTGCCGCTTTCTACTATCAGCTTGCACTTGGCGAGTTGCCTTGCCCGCTGTGCCTGCTGCAAAGGGCCGGGTTCATCGCGGTCGGCATGGGTTTTCTGTTCAACCTGCGTCTCGGTGAACGTCCGTCGCACTATGCGATGATCCTCATAGCCAGCCTCGTCACCGGTTTCATTGCCATGCGGCAGGTGTCGCTGCATCTCGCGCCTGACGATCCCGGCTACGGTTCGACGCTGTTCGGACTGCATTTCTACACATGGGCTCTCGTCGCTGCGGTCGGGGTCGTCTGCTATGTCGCCCTTATCTTTGTCCTGAAGGATGCGACTGGCAACGGGAACGGAGACGCGCCGATGGATGGGCAAGCGTCGAACGCTGTGTTCGCGATTTTCGTTTTGCTGGTTGCCGCAAATCTCCTGTCCACCGTGCTGGAGTGTGGCGCGGGTCAATGCGACGACAATCCGGTCCGGTATCTCCTGCTGAGGTAAGAGGGCCGTCGCACCGGGCGTCCGCCGGTGCGACGGTCGTCAGCCTTACGCCACCTCGCGCTCAGGCGGCGACGCCTGCTCGCGGGCCATTGTCGTTGCCGTGACATAGTCGGTCTTGCCGGTGCCGAGCAACGGCACCTTGTCGACCACCATGATCGCCGCCGGCACCGCCAGCTCGGACGCGCCGATCGCCTTGGCCTGGCCCTGCATGGCGCTGCGCTCGGCGTTCTTCTCAGTCGTCAGCAGCACGATGCGCTCGCCCTTGCGCGGGTCGGGGATCGACACCGCGATCGATGCGGCCTGGGGCCACAGCGTCGCCGCAATGCTCTCGACGGCCGACAGCGAAACCATTTCGCCTGCGATCTTGGCAAAGCGCTTGGCGCGGCCCTTGATGGTGATGAAGCCGGCCGCATCGATTGCGACGATGTCGCCCGTGTCGTGCCAGCCTTCGGCGAGCTTTTCGAGCACGCCGGGATTTTCGGCCCGCAGATATCCGAGCATCACGTTCGGTCCGCGCACCGAGAGGCGGCCGCCTTCCTCGATGCCGGGGACCGGATCGAGCCTGCTTTCCATCAGCGGCGACAGGCGGCCGACGGTGCCGGGGCGGTTGGCCATCGGCGTGTTCATCGCCAGCACCGGCGCGGTCTCGGTGACGCCATAGCCTTCGAGGATGCGGATGCCGTAGCGCTCCATGAACACCTGCCGTGTCCGGTCCTTGACGGCTTCGGCGCCGGCGATCACGAGGCGCAGGGTGCGGAAGTCGTAGGCATGCGCCGAGCGGGCATAGCCGGTGAGGAAGGTATCGGTGCCGAACAGGATCGTGGCGCCGGTCTGGTAGATCAGCTCGGGCACGATCCGGTAGTGCAGCGGCGAGGGATACATGTAGATCGGAATGCCCGCCAGCAGCGGCATCATCATTCCGCCGGTCAGCCCGAACGAATGGAACACCGGCAGCACGTTGAACACCTTGTCGTTGGCGTTGGCATCGACCCGCGCCAGCGCCTGCGCCGCGTTGGCGAGGATGTTGCGGTGGGACAGCACCACGCCCTTGGGCGTGCCTTCCGAGCCGGACGTGAATAGCACCACGGCCGGATCGTTGGCCTCGCGGGCGACGCGCGGCGTCGTGCCGGCGAGAAGGCCCTTGATCTTGTCGGCCACGCCGATCGAGGCACGGACGTCTTCAAGATAGACGACACGCGCCTCCGCCGAGATCGCCGTCATCAGCTTGTCGAGCTTGCCTTTCTCTATGAACGCCTTCGAGGTCAGCACGGTCTTGACCTGCGCGGCCTTCATGGCGGCGAGGACGTTGACCGGACCAGCCGAGAAATTGAGCATCGCCGGCACCCGGCCAATGTTCTGCAGCGCCATGAAGACGACGGCGACGCCGGCGGAATTCGGCAGCAGCACGCCGACATTCTCGCCGACGGCGGTGCCGCTCTCGAGCTTGCGGCTCAGGACCTGCGCGCCGAGGATCAGCTTGCGATAGGTCAGCTTGGTGCCGAGCGCATCCTCGATGATGACCTTGCCGGTGTCGCGGTCGCGATAGGAATGTCCGAGCGCTTCGAACAGCGTGTGGTCGAGCATGGCGTTCTTGACCATCGCATCGATCATCACGTCCTGGAGCGCGGCGCCGGCGGCATTGCGGCGCGTCTTTCCTTTAAGGGCCGGGTCGACTGGCAGCTTGATCGGCGGCAGGATGGTCACCGTGACGCGCGGAAACCACGAGCGCTTGACCTGGCTGCTGTTGAGATAGCTGAGATGCGAACGTTGCGCGCCCTCGATGCGCACGGGCACGACCACGGCGTCGGCCTTGTCCGCGATCATCGCGGTGCCGTCATAGACTTTCATCAGCGAGCCGGAGACGGTGATGCGGCCTTCCGGGAAGATCACGACCGGCTCGCCCGCGGCGACGAGCTTGATCAGGTCGCGCGCAGCCAGCGGCTTGCTCGGGTCCATGGTGTAGTGCTTGACCGCGCGCAGGAACGGCTTAGCCCACCAAGCCTTGGAGATGCCGGTATCCACCGCGAAGCTGGCATCGATCGGCAGCACGGCGTGCAGCAGCGGGCCGTCGATCAGGCTGACATGGTTCGGTGCGATCAGCATGCGGGTGCCGGGAGGCGGCAGGTTCTCGAGACCCCGAACCTCGGTGCGAAACAGCGCACGGAAGAGCAGCCCGCCGGCATCGCGCACGCCTTCCTTGCCCCATTTGGTCAGAACGAACCACACCGCGCCGAAGCTGGCGACGCCGAGGCCGAAGAAGATCCAGCCGATGTGAAGGCCAGCCGCCTGCAGCAACGCGACGAACAGCGAGCCGGCCACCATGAAGGCAGCCTGCAGCACGTTCCCGGCGGCGATGATGCGGGCGCGCTCGGACGGCGCCGACCAGGCCTGCACGGCGGCAAAGGACGGAACGACGAACAGGCCGCCGCCGAAGGCGAAGGCGACGAAATCGGCCAGCATGCGCAGGCCGGCGAACGAGGTGGCGAAACCCGCCGCGGTGATGTCCTGGCCCTTGGCGGTCACACCGATGGCCCAGGCGAGATCGAGGCCTGCGCAGCCCATGATGATGGCGCCGATCGGCACCAGCGCGAGATTCGGGCGAACGTGGCTCAGGCTGGCGGCGAACAGCGACCCGATGGCAATGCCGATCGCGAAGATCGTAAGGCACAGCGTCACCACGCCCTCGGTGCCACCGATGACGTCCTTGACCAGCGCCGGCAGCAGCGACAGCACGATGGCACCGACCAGCCAGAACCAGGACACGATCACGGTGCCGTCCCACAGCCGGTGGTCGGCGTGCAGCGTCCTGAGCAGGTTCAGCGTCGAGGTCCAGGGATTGGCATCGACGGGCAGGTCGGGCGCGGAAGGCGTTGTCTGCGGAATGCGGGCGGCGAACGCCCAGGACAACAGCGCCAGCGCCACCACAGCGGATGCGACCCAGCCCATATGCGCGGAGCCGGCCACGAACTGGCCGCCGGCGACGGTGCCGAGCAGGATGGCCATGAACGTCGCGCCTTCGACCAGCGCGTTACCGGTCGCGAGCTCGCCGAGCTCGAGCTGGTCCGGCAGCATGGCATATTTCACGGGACCGAACAGGGCGGCGATGGTGCCGAACAGCGCGAGCGCTGCGAACAGCAACGGCACCGACTGCAGGAAGAAGCCGGCGGCGGCAAAGCACGCGGCGAAGATCTCGGCGAATTTGAGCCGCCTTGCGACGACGGATTTGACGTATTTGTCGGCGAGCTGGCCGCCGAGCCCGGACAGGATGAAATAGGGGAAGATGAAGACGGCACCGGCCACCGTGACCAGCGCATCGCCGTGGCCGGTCGCGGCGCTGTAAAGCAGGATGATGACGAGTGCGTTCTTGAGCACGTTGTCATTGAGCGCCGAGAAAAATTGCGCCCAGAACAGCGGCGCAAAGCGGCGTGACGACATCAATTCCCTGATCATGACTAATCCTGTTTTGGAAAGGCAGCCTGAGGTTCGCTACGTTGTCTGTAAAGCGTCACGACCGGAAGGGTATGGGACGGACGACTGCAGGGTGGCGACGGTAGCCGGCCTGCCTTGTCCCCCTCCATCCCTCCGATCCTTGGTCTCCAACTGGTCTCGTTAGGTTCGCAAATATCTGGTCGCGGCCGGTTTGGGCGGAATGGCCGCGCTTGGCGGGATATCGTGGGGGCGATGAGGAAAAACTGAAACCGCATCGCCACACCCCGCGAGACCGGCTGCCAAAGTCGGGAGATGGTAATTCCTTCCTTGCAACCGGGTCTTGCATTCGAGCCGATCGGAACGCGTCGGCTGCGTGCCTCAGGTGAGATGGGCGAGGTGGCGAAAAGGCGAAAGACGGCCGAGCAGGCTGAACCGGCGGCCCTCATGACGCGCACGGGTGCGGCTCGCCCGCCACATCCGGAAGGTCGCGCGCCGCTCGGTGAGCACGCCGGCGATGTCGCACGCATTGGCGATGCGATCGATCGGGGCCATGGCGAACCGCAGCAGGGCCCGGCCGAAGCCGGTCACGAGGGCGGCGGCGTCATCGACGAAGGTAGAGGCGATATCAACAGCGAGGGTTTGCATTTTGCAGATCTCCGGGTTAATTTGAACAATGTTCACATGAGTAGCTTGAAAATGAACAATGTTCAAGAAGAATCGTTGCGCGACCAGAAAAAAAGTCGGCGCCGGCTCCAGATCCTGGAGATCGCGCGCAGCATCATCGCGACTAAGGGGCTGAAATCATTGAAGGTTCGTGACGTTGCCGAAGCCGCCGGCTGTTCCGTCGGCAGCGTCTATAACGAGTTCGGCGACTTCGACGGGGTGATCCTGACCGTCAATCGGGAGACCGTTCAGGCCCTCACGGCCAGGCTCGGCGGGGTTCCCGCCGAGGACCCCATTCGCCAGCTTTATGGGTTGGCTGCGACCTACCTCGAGTTCTTCGCCGAGCATGCCAATCTGCTGCGCTCGCTGTTCGAGCATCGGATGGAGGACGACCGTCCTTATCCCGATGACATCCTGCAGATGGTGATGGACGCCTTCGCGCTGATGCATCCGCCGCTGGTGCAGCTACTACCCGATGCGGACGACGTGAAGATCGCGCTGCTGTCGCGCACCTTGTTCTCCGCCGTGCACGGAATCATCTCGCTCGGCCTTGAGGAGCGCATGGTGGCCGTGCCGCCGCAGATGCTGCGCCAGCAGGTCGAACAATTCGTAGACACCCATCTCGCCGGCCTCGGCATTTTGCCGGTGGGCGCGCGCCCATTTGGATGAGGCGTCGCCGCTACCAGGCGTATCGCAGGCTCGCGGTGCCGGAATAGGTGGTGCTGCGGGCCGCGAACTCGCCGTCGAACCTGGCCGACAGGGCAACACCGTTCGAGAACTTCAGCTCGGTGCCGGCAGATGCGAGCGCGGCGTCTTTCGCCGGCGTCGCGCCATGGACGATGAAGCTCGCGCCGGGCAGCGCCTGGAACGCGGCATTGAGCGTCGGGTCGCTCACCCAATCATGGGCCCAGGCCGCGCGACCGCGCAACGTCAGGACCGCATTCGGCGAGACCAGCATCGCACGATCGAAGCGCGCGCCAAGCTCGCTTCGCGTGTCGGAGGCCGTGCGTCCCCGATAGGCCAGGCCGAAGCTGCTGCCGGCCCCGTCAGTCTCGGCATAAGTCGGCGTGCGAAACGCCTGCGTCTGCGCTGCCGCGTATGGCGTGAAGGCCCCCACTGGCGTCGCAAAGCGATAGCCGCCCTCGATGCGGCCGCCGACGGTTTGCGCGTCGAACTTCGCGGTGAGCTGGTTGCCGAACGGTGCAAGACGATCCGTCGACATCCAATGATTGGCCACGGCGAGAGAGGCGGCGAAATAGGCTGGTCCTCTACGTATCGCGGTGTAGACGCCGGCCTGCAACGCCTCGCTCCTGCCGCCGCCGATCGCCTGCGCGAGATCCCATCTGGTGCCGCCGCCGGAGAGCGCAAAGCCGACGATCGCGTCGCGGCTGAAATGATAGTCGGCGCCGGCCGCGACGCCGCCTGCGCGTGCGCGGAGGTCGTGGCTGCCGATCACGACCGGGTCGCCGCCGGTGCTGTTGGTGCCACCGAACGCGGCGCCCCAGGCCGTCCAGCGTTCCGTAAAGCTCGGCGCTTTGGTCGCCGGCGCCCCCAGCACCTTGTTGTAGGCGAGGGCGATATCGTCCGGAAAAGGGGCACGCTCGGGGCTGAAGCCGAATGCCGTGCCGCCGGTGTCGACGCCGCCACTGCGTCCATTGACGAACGGATCGAGCATGAGGCCGAGGAATTGGCCCGTGAACTGGAAGGCGACTTGCTGGGCCCCCGTCGCGGCTTCACCCGAAAGCCGGTCCAGACCGTAACGGAGCTCGCTGTCGCTCTGGCCCGCAAAAGACGAGAGGAAGGGCAGGTTGGGGCCGAATGCGCTGAGCGCGCCGGCCACGGCTTTCTGGTTCTGCGTCTGAGCGACAGTGGAGAAAGCGGCCGTGTTGTAGTTGAGTGTCAGGACGACAGAGAACCCGTCATAGCTGAGGGCGGAGGAGAAGAATTGCGGATTGTATCCGCTGATCGTTATACCGGAGAAGGTCCCGGTCAGGCCGTTCACTGCGCCGAGGATGGTGTATTGCGTCGAGGGGGCATAGGCGCCCGCAAGCGTGGTGACGGCGACGGTGCCGCCGTTCAACGTCGCGGTCACGGCGAGAAGTTTGCCGGATTGGCCGGCCGCGTTGACGGAGACAGCGTAGGTCGAGCCGGCGTTGAACGTGGCATTGCCATAGCTGGTGAGCACGCCGAGATTGGTGGGCGCAACCCGGCCGCCCGACAGCACGGTGAGTGCGCCGATAGCGCCGTCGCCGCCAAGGGTGCCGCCGCTGACCGTCGTCGCAACGTTAGCCATCGCGCCGTCGAGGATGAGGTTGCCGGCCTGGACATTCATGGTCCCCGCATCCGACGTCGAGCCGGTCAACGTCCAGGTCGAGCCTCCCGTCTTTTCCAAGGCCTCGAATTCCCGGAATTGCATGGCCGCGCCGAACGTGTCGAGGTCGAACGTGCTGTTGGCCGTTCCACCCAAGCGCAGCGTGTCCGTTCCGTTGCCGCCGAGGACCCAGCCCGTGATGCTCGATCCGGCGCGGAGCTCGAAGACGTCGCTGCCGTCCCGGAGATCCACGGCTCTGTTGGCGAAATTGCCGCTGATCGTGCCGGAGTTGATGACCGTGTCCTGGCTGGCTGAGCCGAAGATCGCGTAGTTCGAAGCACTCGAAATCGTGCCGGCATTGCTGATGATGTTGCCGTTGCCGGCTCCGTTGAGGTTGACGGCGTTGTTGTTGCTCGCCTGGACGACGCCGCCCGACAGAATGTTGACCTGATTGTTGGCCGAGGTGTTGACGATAGCGAGACCCGTCGTGCCGGAAGAGAGGCTCCCCGCAGTACCTCGGATGACGATGGTGTTGTTGCTCGCGCCTTCCAGGTCGACCGCGACCGACCCCTGGCTCGTCGGACCAACAGTTGCCCCGGCCTCTATCGTCAACGTGTTGCTGCTGCCGCCGGAGAGGAGGACGCCTGCATTGGCAGAGGTGATCGTTGCGTCGTTGCGGACATTGATCGCGCCGTTCGATACGGTGTTGAATGAGATGCCGGGAGAGGCTGCTCCATCCAGCGATGTCGCAGTGCCGTCGCCGACATTGACCGTGACGCCGCTGACCGCCGGATTCGTCTGAACGGTGGTGTTCCCCGCGCCGATACAGGTAATTGAATCGCCCGATTGCAGCCCGAGCTGAGTGCCGCTTCCGCTGATCACGCACGCTGCTTCCGCCGGCGCCGCGAACCACGGCAGCGCGCTACCCACGGCAAGAGCGCCGACCGCGGCGTTCAAGAGAAGCCCGCGCCGTCGATACGTCTTCGCGCCACGGCTTTCCGGTGGGGGCAGCAAATCGATCCAAAGCACCTGCAAACTCCTATCGCGGCCCGATCGGATTCGGGCCACAACGTTGGCTGGTGCCATGCTTAGCGGGAGAGGTCCTGACTATCGTGGGCCAGCGCGCAGGGTGGTATGGCCAAATGCGAAAGACGTAGCCTTTTGGGAGCCGTGTGGCTGTGGCGTCACATAACCGGCGTCTCGAGGACCTTGGCCGATGCCTGCAATCGGATGCCGTGGCCGAGATCGCGCGAGCGAGCTGTCAGCCTCGCGCTGCGACGGTTTCGCGCGGCCGGGTTGCAACGGCGATGACGTCCAGTCTCCCGCCGTCGACCTGAACGCGGTTGCGTCCCTTTTCCTTGGCGCGATAGCAGGCGGCATCTGCGCGCCGCATGGCGTCCTCGAGCGTGGTGTTGCCGTCTGCGATGCAGGCGACGCCGATGCTGGCTGTCACCGCAAAGCAGCGATCGTCCCAGGCGAAGTTGAGCAGCTCCAGCGATCGCCGGAGCCGTTCGGCGATATCGACTGCAGTCGCGGGCGAGCACTGCGGCAGGATCAGTCCGAATTCGTCGCCGCCGAGCCGGGCCACCAGGTCGCGCGGACGCCGATCCTGTTGCAGAAGGCGCGAGACCTGGCAGAGCAGGCTGTCGCCGGCAAGGTGCCCGCAGGTGTCGTTGACGTTCTTGAACTGGTCGAGGTCGAGCAGGATCAGGCTCATCGGACCCGCCGTGGCGACGTCCAGTTCGCCTTGCAGGCGCGCCTCGAAGGCGCGGCGGTTGGACAGGCCCGTCAGCCAGTCGTGCGAAGCCTGCCAGGCCAGGCGTTCCTTCTCGGCATGCAGGGCGTCTTCGAATGCCTGTCGTTGCAGCACCAATCGCCTGGTGTGCCAGATCAGGAGCAGGATCAGGGTGACGGCGGTGACGATGTTGATGCCGGCCAGCGTCAGCTTGATGGCGCGGGAGCCTTCGCCGAGGACAGTTGAGAACCGCTTGGCATGCATCGTGAACTCGGCGTTGAGCTCGGAGAGCCGCGAGGACAGGAATCGCAGGCGATTTGGGTCTCGAATGGGACCGTTCTCCAGCTCGGACCGGATGACCTCGCCGAACACGCTCAGCTCCAGCAGCATCGGATCGGTAGCGGTCCACTCGCGGATCGCTTCCTGCAGGAAGCTGACGCGGTTGAAATAGCGAAACAGCCAGATCAATCCAGGAACGTCATCGGGGTGATTGCCGCCTTGCAGGAAGCCGATGCGCGCGGCCTCGACGTCGACCGGATCGCGCTCCATCGCCCAGCGCGCGAACTCGTCGCCGAGGGGAACGGCGAGCGAAGCCTGGTATTGCGCGAACTGGCTGGCCTCGCCCGAATGCAGATAGAGATTGAGGAAATAGACGGCGTTCTTCTGCGAACGGGACCACATCGCTTCGCCCGCGACGTAGGCGCGAACCGACGACATCACCTCCAGGCTGAATCCCGCGATCGCCGCCTGGAGCAGGACGACCATCACGAAAGGCGAGACGAGCTTGATGACGTGAAGGGAGCTGTTTCCCTTCGACGTGGCTGTTCTGCGAAACACCCGGCGTTCCCCAAATCGCGCAACGGTCCCAACGGATGCGCTGCGGCTGAAACGCGAATTAGAAAGGATGGTTGCTTAACTCGACCTGAAAGGCGCGAATGACTGCATCGCAGGGTGAAGCCACTGTCACGCGGATATGCGCATATCGCTTCAAATACCGTCAAACCGGAGTTGATGCGGTCTCGGCGAACCAATGCCTCGGATTTGTCGTGCGCGGTTTACTTGATGAAGAGAGTTGCTCCGCGGCTAGACCAGTACCGGCGTGCGCACGCGGCCGGCGTCGCCGAACACGCGCAGGTAACGCTCGATCTCCGACGGCATGCCGGTCGCCTTCTCCGGATTGTCGGAGAGTTTGACGGCGGGACGGCCATCGACCGACGAGACCTTGCAGACGAGCGAGATCGGATCGAGATTGAACGAGCCGTCCGGCGTGCAGCCGACGAAATCGTTGGTGAGGTTGGTGCCCCAGCCGAAGGAGAGCCGCACCCGGCCGGCAAAGTGATGATAGGTCTCCTCGATCGAGCCGACATCCATCGCGTCGGAAAAGACGAGGAGCTTGTCCTTGGGGTTGCGCCCCTTCTTCTGCCACCAGGCGATGATCTCCTCGCCGGCCTGGATCGGCGGCGCGCTGTCGGGCCGGAAGCCGGTCCAGTCGGCGACCCATTCCGGCGCATCGCGCAGGAAGGCCTTGGTGCCGAAGGCGTCGGGCAGTGCGATCAGGAGGTTGCCGCCATAGGTCTGGCGCCACTGGTCGAGGATGCGATAGGGCGCCCAGCGCAATTCCTCGTCGTCCTTGGCGAGCGCGGCCGCGACCATCGGCAGCTCATGCGCATTGGTGCCGATGGCCTCGAGATCGTTGTCCATCGCGAGCAGCACATTGGAGGTGCCGATGAAGGACGAGCCCAGGCCTTCCTTCACCGCCTCCACGCACCAGCGCTGCCAGAGGAAGCCGTGACGGCGGCGGGTGCCGAAGTCGGACAGGCGCAAACTCTCCAGCTCGCGCAGCCGCTCCACCTTGGTCCAGAGCTTGGCCTTGGCCCGCGCATAGAGCACGTCGAGCTCGAAGCGGCCGCGGCCCTTGATCGCCGCACGGGAGCGCAGCTCGTTGAGGATTGCGAGCGCCGGAATCTCCCACATCGTGGTGTGGGTCCACGGCCCGTGGAAATGCAGTTCGTACTGGCCCTCGACCTTGCGCAACTCGTACTCGGGAAGGCGGAACTCAGCCAGCCAGCGGATGAAGTCCGCCGAGAACATGTGGGTCTTGCCGTAGAAGGTATTACCGGCAAGCCAGATCAGCTCCTTCTTGGTGAAGCGGATGGTGCGGGCATGGTCGAGCTGCGCGCGGAGCTCGCCCTCGTCGATGATTTCGGCGAGCCGGACGTGGCGCGAGCGATTGATGACCGAAAAGGTCACCTGCTGGTTCGGGTAAGACTCCCGAATCATTTGTAACATCAATAGCTTGTAGAAGTCGGTATCAAGCAGGCTGCGGATGATGGGGTCCAGCCGCCAGCTGTGATTGTAGGTCCGGCTCGCAATGTCGGTCACTGTCATGGGGGGGATTTTAGCGTGGCGGCCGCCGCGCAACCAGTGGATTTGGCGAGGGCTGGTCTTCCGAAAGACGGGATCGTTATCGCGCCTTGGCGGCCGTCGCTGCCACCGCCTCCAGCTGGCTCCTGATCCAACGATGGGCCGGGTCTTTTTGATAGCGCTGGTGCCAGACCATGAACATCGGCAGTTCGGCCAGCGTCCGCGTACGGGACGCCAGCGGAATTCGCGTTTGCGCGAAACCAAGCATGACCCCGAACGCCAGCAGGCTCGGCATGCTTGCCAGCATCTGCGAGCCGCGAAGGAAGGAGGGCACCCCGGAGAAGCTCGGCACCGAGATCGCGATGTCGCGGTGAAGACCGTTGGCCGCGAGCCGGCGATCGAAATCAAGCCGCTCATTGTCGGTGTAGACGACAGTAATGTGTCGCGCAGCGAGATAGGCGCCGCGGCCGGTCGGCGCCGTGCGCATCTTCGGATCGAAGTAACAGACGTAGTGATCGCTCAAGAGGCGCTTCTGCACGATATCGACACCGGATGGCGGCAGCGGCGTGATCAGGAGATCGCAGCGGTTTTCGCGCAGCATCGCGGGCGAGGGCGACTGCGAGGGGATCACGCGCAAATTCAGGCCTTTCACCTGGCCGGCGACGTGATCGAAGAACCGCGGCAGCAGCAGGTCGCGCTGGAAGTCGTTGGCGGCGATCGTCAGCGAAAGCTGCGCGCGAGACGGCTCGAACGTGACGCCGCCGGCAAAGCTCCGCATCTCGTCGATCAGTGCCCGCGCCTTCGCGGCGAGCGCCTGCGCATGCGCGGTGGCGACGATGCCGCGCCCGGACTTCGCGAACAGCGGATCGCCTGCGATCCGCCGCAGCTTGTTCAGGGCGTGACTGACCGCCGATTGCGTCAGGCCGAGCCGGGTTGCGGCGGCGGTGACCGATCCCTCCTCCAGCACGGCGAGGAACAGCTCGAGCGCGTGGCCGTCGAGGGCCAAATGATCGATTTCTTTCATGCAATATATTATAATCGATCTATTTATCCGGGGAATAGACCGGCCCATGATCTCCCGATAAGTCGCGCGTCCGGACCCGGGCGCCCCAGGGAGAAACACGATGAACGCCCAGGCGCCAGCCTTGCGGGATCCCCGCCTCAACCGCCCCGAGCCCCTTGCGCCGCCGCTCGGTGACGGCAGCTTCTTCCAGCGGGATCGGTCGATCCATCCGCCGGCGCATGCGCCGGGCTACAAATCCTCGGTGCTGCGCTCGCCGCGCCAGTCGCTGCTGTCGCTGGAGGGTTCGCTCTCCGAGATCACGGGACCGGTGTTCGGCCATAACGATCTCGGCCCGCTCGACAACGATCTGATCCGCAACTACGCCAAGGACGGCGATCCCGTCGGCGAGCGCATCATCGTCCACGGCCGCGTGCTGGACGAAACCGGCCGCGGCGTGCCGAACACGCTGGTCGAGTTCTGGCAGGCCAATGCCGGCGGCCGCTACCGGCACAAGAAGGACACCTATCTGGCGCCGATCGACCCGAACTTCGGCGGCTGCGGCCGCGCGCTGACGGACGACACCGGCTATTACTATTTCCGCACCGTGAAGCCGGGGCCCTATCCCTGGCGCAACTACGTCAACAGCTGGCGTCCCGCCCACATTCATTTCTCCGTATTCGGTTCGGGCCTTGCACAGCGGCTGATCACGCAGATGTATTTCGAGGGCGATCCCCTGATCCCGGTTTGTCCGATCCTGACGACGATACCGGACAAGGATGCGCTCGACCGCCTGGTCGCACCGCTCGATCTCAACGCCTCGGCGCCGTTCGACTCGCTCGCCTATCGCTTCGACATCGTGCTGCGCGGCCAGCGCTCCACCTATTTCGAAAATCGCACCGCGGGGAACTGAGCCATGACGCAGCCGCTCAACTATCTCAAGGAAACGGCCTCGCAGACCGCCGGGCCCTACGTCCATATCGGCCTGATCCCGGCGATGGCCGGCTTCGACATTTTCGAGAAGAACTTTTCCAACGTGCTGGTGACCCCGAACACCAAGGGCGAGCGCATCACGCTGGAAGGCAAGGTGCTCGACGGCACCGGCACGCCGCTCCGCGACGTGCTGCTGGAAATCTGGCAGGCCAATGCGAACGGTCGCTACAACCATCCGGCTGATCGGTCGGCCGGCGCACTGGAGCAGGAGTTTCGCGGCTGGGGCCGTGCCGGCTCCGATTTCGAGAGCGGGCTCGTGTCCTTCGAGACCATCAAGCCGGGCGCGATCACCGACAGAGCGGGCCGGACATGCGCACCGCACGTCAATGTCTGGATCGTCGCGCGCGGCATCAACATCGGCCTCAACACGCGACTCTATTTCTCGGATGAAGAGGCCGCCAACGCCGCCGACCCCGTGCTCAACCTGATCGAACAGCCGTCCCGGCGCTCGACACTGATCGCAAAGCGCGGCGAGCGTGCCGGCAAGGTCGTGTATTCCTTCACGATCAATTTGCAGGGGCCGGAGGAGACGGTATTTTTCGACGTGTAGGGCCTCACGTCTCTTCGCCATGGAGCTGCGCACGGAACGCGCGCGGCGAGACGCCCGTGGCTGCGGTGTAGACCCGGCTGAAATAGGCGGGGTCATCGAAGCCGAGCGTGTAGGCGATCGTCGAGACCGGCAAATTGGTGTAGACGAGGTTGCGCCGCGCCTCGCGGATCAGCCGGTTGAGGATGAGGTGCGAGGCGGTATCGCCGGTCGCCGCCCGTGTGATCCGGTTGAGATGCGTCGGCGTCACCGCCAGCGCCTCGGCATAGTCCGCAACGCTCCAGCGTTCCAGATGATGCTGTTCCAATAGCGCCTCGAAGCGGCGGAACAGGCTGGACTCGACCGTGCCGTTGCCGCCGCTCTCGCTCGTGAGCGCGCGTGCCACCAGTCCGGTCATGGCGGACGACAACGCGCGCAGCACATGCGCTCGGCCGAAATCGCGGGCGGCGTGTTCGGCGAAGATCTGCTTCATGATGGTGCGGATCTGCGGCGTGCCGCGCACCACGGCCGAGCGCGACAGCGCACCGCGCAGGCCCTCGGCGGCGAGCAGCCCCTCGTCCAGAATCTCCGCGGCGATGGTCAGCACCCACCCTTGCGTATCGGGCACGAAGCGGAAGCCGTGGACGTGGCCGACGGGCACGTTCACGATCTGCATCGGCCTCAAGGGCACCACCCGCCCGTCGAGCGTCGCCTCGCCGCCGCCGCGCTCGATCAGCAGCACCTGGTGCAGCCGGGCGTGGCGGTGCACCGCAAAGGTCCAGTCGTGCAATACCGAGCGGGACGCGATGGTCTCGCAATGCACGACATCGGGCAAGTCGCCGGACTCGCCGAACAGGTTATAGATCCGGATCGCCGGGGCTGTGCGTCTCATGTTCGAATTGTACAAGACAATGGCGAAACCCTCCATCGGTCTGCGGCGCCAAATCTGCAAAAAAGTGCCGACGGGAGGACTCAAAAATGAAAGTTCAGGTCTGTATCATCGGCGGCGGGCCGTCCGGGCTGCTGTTGTCCCAGCTCCTCCACCTGAAGGGCATCGACACGGTCGTGCTGGAGAAATACAGCCGCGACCATGTGCTCGCTCGCATCCGCGCCGGCGTGCTCGAGCATGGCTTCGCCAAGTTGATGCGCGAGGCGCAGTGCGGCGAGCGGATGGACCGCGAGGGCGAAATCCACACCGGTTTCGAGATCGCCCATGACGGGGTGCTCTCCAAGATCGACCTGCACAGGCATTCAGGCGGCAATTCGGTGCTGGTCTACGGCCAGACCGAGCTGACGCGCGACCTCTACGAGGCGCGGGACCGCCTCGGCGGCAAGGTCGTGCACAACGCGGAAGACGTGACGCCGCATGATCTGACGTCGGCCCGGCCCTACGTGACCTACCGATCGAACGGTGACACCATCCGCATCGATTGCGACTACATCGTCGGCGCCGACGGTTTCCACGGCGTCAGCCGCAAATCGATCCCGAAGGACGTGCTGCGCGAATATGAAAAGGTCTATCCGTTCGGCTGGCTGGGGGTGCTGTCGCGGACGAAACCGGTGTCGCCCGAGCTGATCTATGTGAAGCACGAGCGCGGCTTTGCGCTCTGTTCTCTGCGCTCGCAGGTGCTCAGCCGCTACTACATCCAGGTGCCGCTCACCGACAAGGTCGAAGACTGGAGCGACGATGCGTTCTGGGCCGAGCTGAAGCGCCGCCTTCCGGACCAGGTCGCCGGCAACCTGATCACGGGGCCGTCGATCGAGAAGAGCATCGCGCCTCTGCGCAGCTTCGTCGCCGAGCCGATGAGCTATGGCCGATTGTTCCTCGCCGGCGATGCGGCTCACATCGTACCGCCGACAGGAGCGCGCGGGCTGAACAGCGCGGCGTCAGACATCTATTATCTCTACCACGCCTTGCTCGCGCATTATCAGAGCGGCGATGATTCCGGACTTGCAGGCTATTCCGCCAAAGCGCTCGCGCGGATCTGGAAGGCGCAGCGCTTCTCCTGGTGGATGACGATGCTCCTGCACCGCTTCCCCGATCGGCCCGCATACGAGGATCGGTTGCAGCAGACGGAGCTGGAATACCTGCTCTCGTCCGAGACGGCGCAGCGACTGCTCGCGGAGAATTACGTGGGACTGCCGTTTTAGGGTGGCGTGTCTGGCGCGGGCGTTTTTCCTTCTCCCCTTGTAGGAGAAGGTGGTGCGAAGCGTCGGATGAGGGGTCTCTCTCCGCGTATTCACGAAGCACGCGCGGATACAAACCCCTCACGCGCCTCGCCACTGCGCGGCGAGCCACCCTCTCCCCACAAGGGGCTAGAGGAACTCAGCGCGCCTGGCTACTTTCCTTCGAGCGCGTGGACCGGTATCCAGTCGGACGGTGGCGGATCGGCCATCAGCGCTCGCGCGCGGTCGGAAAAGCGAGCCGATGCCGGATCAATCCGCGCGACACGCCCGAACGCGTCAGCCGCCTTCGCAAAATCCCGCGCGCGCCAGCATGCGAGCCCTTCCGCATACGCCGCGGTCACCTGCGTTTGATCGGCACTCTCCGCGCCCTTGGCCGCCAGCGGCTCAAACACCTTGATGGCCTCGCCGCGGCCCTGCACCCTGATCGCGTCGAGCTCGCGCCAGGCGAAACTATCGCCGGTCTGTGCCATCGTCGTTTCGGAGGCCATGATCGCGGTGCCGTAATATTTGTTGGCGCCCTCGAGCCGAGAGGCCACGTTCACGGTGTCGCTCATCACGGTATAGTTGAAGCGGCGCCGAGAACCGATATTGCCGACCACGGCTTCGCCGCTGTTGAGTCCGATGCGATGCGACAGGCCGTGCCCGGCGAAAGCGGCATTGCCGGCATTGAGCTCCGCAAGCCTCGTATGGCACTCCAGCGCGGCGCGAACGGCGTTGCGTGCGTGTGCGGGATCGTCGGCCGGTGCGCCGAACATGGCGACGATGGAATCGCCGATATATTTGTCGACATAGCCGCCATGGCTTTCGATGATGTCGGTCATGGCGGACAGGTATTCGTTCATCAGCGTCACCAGCTCGCCCGGCGTCATGGTCTCGGCAATGGACGAGAAGCCGCTGAGGTCGGAAAAGAACATGGTGATGTTGCGCAGCTCGCCGCCGAGCGCCGGCATCTTGCCGGAAGAGACCATGGTCTCGATGACTTCGGGCGCGAGATAAAGGGCAAAGCTCTTGCGCAGGAAGCGCTCGTCGCGATCGGCTAGCACAAAGCGGTAGCCGATCATGATCGCGAGGGCGGCAAGGCCGGCGAGTGCCGGCTCCGTCAACGGCAGCGCCAGGGCACGGACGAACGCGCCGAGCGCCATGGCTGCGTAAATGGCGGTGAGAGCGAACCAGGCGATCAGCGCTCCGCTCGGCGCAAGCATGCAGGCCGCGCAGGCGATGATCGCTGCGAACGCGATCGTGAGAATGCTCCGCGCGGGAAAGCCCAGCTCGGTCACGGCATCGCGCTGGATCAGGTTGCGGACCGCGGTGGCGTGCACGAACACGCCGGCGACATCGCTGCGGGCGCGTTTCGTGGCACGCTCCGGCGCGGGCAGGGCACATCGTGCCGCCGGCGTGCCGTCATGCCCGCCGGACAGGCGCATCGATGTGAGCTTGCGATCCTCGAAGTTCAGGACCGTGCCGAGCAGAACGACCTTGCCCTCGAAGGCGCGGCGGAAGAAATCGCGATCGCCTTTTTCGACGCAGGCGCGCAGATCGGCGAAGGAGTAGGCCGGCACGTCGCGGCCGAGCCCCCGAAAGTTGAGCGTCATTGTATTCGACACCGCGCTCGGGATCGCATAGCCGGACAAGTCGGTCGCGCCGGACGACGCAATCTCGGGCTTTGCGCCAAGCGCGCGCGCCGCGAGTTCGACCGCCATCGCGGGCACCGGTTTGCCCTCGATCGAGAAGCTCAGCGGCATTCGCCGGATCACGTCATCGGCGTCGGTATGCACGTTCAGCGCGCGAATGCTGTTGCGCACCGCGACCTGCTGTGCGCGATAGGGGACCTCCGGATGGTCGTTGCTCAGGATATCGCCGAGCACCAGTTTTCCGCTGTCCGAGATTTGTCGCAGTGCGATCAGGTAATCCCGGTCGAAGCCCTTCATGCGGCTGCCGACCGAGGTGTCGCCGAAGGGAATCTCCGACTGCTCGATCGAGCTCGGAAAAATGACGTCGAATCCGATCACCTTGGCGCCGCCCTCGGTGATACTGCCGAGCACCCGGCCGATCTCGCGCGTCCAGGTCTGCGTCGGCGACCCCTTGAAGGGCGGGGTCTCATAGGTTTCCCCGTCGATGGCCACGACGACGACCGGCGATGTCGTGGGATCGCGGCGATCGCCAATGAGCTTGCCGCGCAGTGCCGTGAGGATGTCGAGCGAGAGGCCTTGCAGTGTCTGGAGCGGCGGAGACGTGAAAATTGCGCCCGCGAGGAGCGCAATCAGGATAGCCGCAACGATGTCCCGTCCCCCGATCCGCCGCATCGCCCCGTCGCTAGGCTGCTTATTCGAGCCGCAGCAGGCGGCCGATGATCGGGGTCGGTGACGAGGTGGCGCTGGCGTCGACCAAGAAGGTGTAACGCTTGGCGCCGAGGCTTGCGAGATAACTGCCGCCGGGGGTCAACGATTTCCCGGCCTTGGCGAAATCGTAAAACTTGCCGCGGATCATGATGTCGTTCTTGAGCGGCACGCTGATCGTGGGTTCCTTGCCGTCGGTGCGCTCGATCACCAGCGTGCTTCCGCTCTTGGCCTGGACCAGCGGCGCGACGCCGTAGATCGTCCGAAGCTTGGACGGAGTGCCCTTGGCGTCGGACCGCACGGTCCGGAACGTGGTCGCGGCACTCTGGTTCGCCTCGCGCTCGGAGAGCTGCGCCGCCTTGGTGTCACAAGGCACCTTGGCGCGCTGTACCTCGCCGAGCTGCACGGTGCTTTGCTCGGCGCCGACCAACACGACGCCTTCGCTGATCGTCTCGCGCAGACAGGATTTGAGGTAGCTGAGCGTAATGCTCGCTTTGGGCCCGAGCTTGATGATCTTGCCGGGGGCGACATAGTCCATGAATTCGACGCCGTCGACCTTGCCTTGGACATCCTCGACGATCGCGGCCGGCGTCTCCGCCAGGGCGGGGGCCGCAATACAGAACGCGCCGACAACGGCGCCGATCAGGCTTCTCATAGGTATGCTCATTCAATTCGACCGATATTTCGTTGGATCCCCGTCCCGGCGCGATGCTTAGCAGCAGAGCGGCCAGGCAAGTGTGACCAGAATCACTCTTTGAGTGTTGGTGCACTTTAGCAGGAAGTGGTTCAAACCCGCCATCGGCGACAAGGGATGTCAAGCTGTTGGCCGGAGGACGATATCAGGTGGTCGTGCGGCAATTCTTGGCACCGAGCTGGATCGGCTCGCGACCCCGATCTTCTCGCCGATCGTCGCAGGAGGCCGGATCACCGCCGTCTCCTGGTCAGCCTCGGGCGGCGGCGGCAATTCGACGGGTTGGCTTTGCAGGGCGTTAACCGTGGCGGAATGCTCGCCAGCTCGGTCATTGTCGCGCCCCAGAGTTGGTTGCAAATACCAGTGAAATTCTACGGCGGAAGTTTCCATGATGAGAGACGGCAAGTACGCGGCCTGGTTCAGGACCCCGCGCGCCCAGGGCACTGGCGTCGTGCATCTGGCGGAAGGACGGATCTCCGGCTGCGACAGCTTCTTCACCTATGGCGGTTCCTATCGGTTCGATGACGAGCAGCGCTTCACGGCCGTCCTGACCACGCGGCGCTACGCCGACGGTCCGCCGACGGTGTTCGGGCTCGACGAGGTCGAGGTCAATCTCTCGGGCGTGTGCAACGGTGCAATGGCGACCTGCTCCGGAACGGCGAGGGAAGCGCCCGACGTGATGTTCGAGGTGACGCTGATCTACAGCCAGGAAGATGCGCCGGCTGTGGACGCTCGCAGTGCCGTCGTGAAGTTCAATGACAAATTGCCCAAGGGCCTCGACAGCCGTTCACGGCCGCGCCATTTCCCTGCACCTCCGAGGCCGTCCGTCTCTTGAAGCATGATCCGGAAAAGTGCGCAGCGGTTTTCCGGAAGATCATGCTTGAACGATTAGTCTTGCATTGACCCTATCGCAGTGAAACGGGCTGCGACCGCGGTTCAGCAACGGTGCGTTCAGTCGCGCAAAGCTAGGATGAGGCCGCAGTAAACGACGGACGAGAATATGCCTCAGATATGGATGACATACGACGAACTGGCGACGCTCAGCGGCTGCACACCGGCAGAAGCCCGACTGCAGGCCATCCATTTGTCGCTTGACCGCCGCAAGAGCCGCGACGGCGCAACGCGCGTCAAGCTCGACCTGGCGCTGACGGCCAGGTTCTTCGCTTCGATCCGCGAAGCGGATTTCGATCTCGACGGCGCCATCGAGGCGCTCCAAAGCACCCACAGGCAAATGGCCGAACCCCTGGCACCAACCGGGTTCCGCGAGCGCGGGGCGGCTTGACTACGCGAACATGCATACCGCAGCGAACCCAGGCGGCGAGCTGCGCGGGCAGATGATGAAGTAGGAGGCATGTGCCGTGGCGCTGGAAGGTTTTCCAGCGCCGTGAGCTTCAGGCTGGCGGCCGGGGCAGGAAGGCCAAGATCGTCTGGGCGAGGATGACACCGACGGTGCCTCCCGCCGCCTTTTGCAGCACGTCGAGGAAACCCGGGTCACGATCGGGGATCAGCGATTGCAGGACTTCCAGCCCCATTGCGACGGCCACGACGAGCGAGCAGGCCAATACGAGCCGGCCGGGCAACAGAAAAGCCAGCAGGAAGCCCAGCAGGCCATAGGCGCTGAAGCGCTCGATCACCACGATCCAGTAGGCCTCGTGATGCCCCATGAGCGCCGGCCTTCCCGCAAGCTTTGCCAGGGTGGCATAGACGATGAGAGCGAGGCAGATTCCTGCGGCTGCGATGAGGTGGTTTCGGCGCATGGCCCACCATAGCCGCTGGGATGCCATTCCGCTTCGAAACACGAGAACATCGTTAAAGCGCCTCGTCGTTCCTGCGGGGCGCGAACTGTCCGGAACCTGGACGCGATCGGAATCCGGGAGGCCACTTCGTCGGCGAGCGACGGATGCGATGCGGCGGAGATGGTCAGGCTACCATGACGTCGCCAGCCGGGCATGCTGAGCGACGGCGTGAATCGAGGAGCTCGCTGAATTTCGCAAACGGGAGCGGTGCGGCGACGAGATAGCCCTGTCCTTCTTCGACGCCGGACGTGATCAGGGCACGGCGCTGCTCCTCGGTCTCGATTCCTTCCGCGACGACCGTCATCCGGAAGTCCTTGGCGAGCGCGACCAACATCTCGACGATCGTCGTGGTCGATGCATCCAGGGTGATGGTGTCGACGAAGAACTTGTCGATCTTGATCGTGTTGGCGCCGAGCCCTTTGAGCCGCGACAGGCCACTATGGCCAACGCCGACGTCGTCGATGGCGACACGGAAGCCATGGTCGCGCAGCTCGGCCACGATGGCTGCGGCGCGCGCGAGATCGTCGAGCTCTTGGGAATTGATCCTAGCCAGCGGGGGCCAGGATAGGGTTTAACGGGCAGACCAGTCCGGAAGGGCTACCGAGTGGTTTGCCTGACCGAGGGTCGCGCGGCCCGAGCATGAAAGTTGAGCAGTATGATCAGGACGTTAAGCCTCCTCCTGTCGTTGGTCGTCGGAAGCTCCGCGGCCTGGGCGCAGGGAACCAAAGACCAGCCGTCGGGCCCTCAGCCAACCTCGCGCAGCGGCACCGCCACGAACTCCGGTTCGGACAGCATGGGTGGAGCTTTCAAGGGGACGGGGACACCCAATTACGGAACCAGCCCCGGGATGGGCTCCCAGAAGAAAACACGCAACTAGCTCTTCTTGCCGGACTTCGACTTGAGCGAAAGACCAAGCCGCAAGGCCATGCGCTTGATCGCATCGGGCGAGCGTCCGAGAGCCTTCGCCGCCTCTTCCAGCGAAGCCGAAGATTTCGCCAGCTCCATGAGCCTGCGGTCTTCCTTGAACGACCAGGGCTTGCGCGCCATAACCAAAATGATCCTCTCGTCGACACAACGACAAAGCCGCCAAGCGACCCATGTTCGCTCGACGGCTCTGCTTGGGTAGGGCCGGGCTTGGGGGAGCCGGTGCGAAGATGGATATGCGATTGGTGAGACTTCGCAACAAACAACGCGGATTAAGCTAACCTGGCAACCTTACCGCGATGAAATCCGCACGCGGCGCTCCGTATAACCACGGTGTTCTCGCGCGACGTGATGAGATGAAGCCTGCTTGCTGCAATGAACGGAGGTGCGGCCATCGTAATCGCCCGCCGCTCCAACCCGATGGTCGTGGCAAAGTCAAAACAGCCATGTGGGGTTAGGTTAACTCGTCGCCGTCCTTGAGCGCTTTAGAAGCGCAGCCTAAGACGGATCAGTTTACTGCGAGCATTGGGCCGTCCCGATTTTTTCGGCGCACAGGTGGGCAGGGATGACGTATCTCATTGCGTTGCCGGGCGCTGTGATCTGCGCCCTCATTTTGATCGCGTTTGTTTGCACCTATGACCGGCATCTGAAAGATCTTCCAGCTCCCTGGATCATAAATGAGGGGCATCCGAATGATTGATCAACGGCACAACGCGCCCCGCAGGTATTTCGTTGACACGCAACGGCATCGTGTTCTGATCGGCCTTTCGCTGGATGAGACGGCGGAGTTCGAAGCGCTGGATGTCGCAGTGACGCAGACGCTGCAAATCGCGGCTGAAACCAGCGTGGCCAAGGGAGCCGCCGCGGTTGACGGCGTTCGATGGCTCGAGCTCTATGCCAAGCACGAAGGAGCCTGGCGGGTGTGGATCACACGAAGCCAGGCGCAGCGGACGCAGGATTTAGGCTTTGTTAACTATGTCTGACCGATGGTAGCGGCTTAGATCTCGAAATGGGGATGGCCCACATGTTTCAGCTGTTCCTGCGAGCACGCGCGCATAACCTGCTCGGCTCCCGCCGCGAGGACAAGACCTTCAAGGCGCGCTCCGCCGAGCGTGATGCGGAGACCGATCGCGCGCGGATCGGTGCGGTCCTGACAGCCATCGAAACAGCATTGCAGGAGGCGGAGCGGGAGCAGGCCGGCCTCAATCGGCGTGTCGACGATGCCCTCGCGCGTGCATCCGTCACCTTCGGAAACGGCACCGACGAATATCTCGAGCGGGAGCCGCTCGACAATCATCATCAGGATCTTTTTGCGGCCGACATCTCGAATGGCCAGCGCCGGCTCAAGGAATTGGCAAGCAGCATTGCTCACTTGAAGTTCGTCAGGACCGCAATGCTCACGCGTTTTCCCGATTTCAAGCCGCCGCAACTCAACAGCTAGTGCAGTGCTCGCGATGCGCCGCACGTAGCGGCGCTCGCGTGGCAATTTCGGCGTTGCTTTGCCGTTTGGAGCCTCGATCCTTTTTGCTATGGTCCCGTCAATCATTTCCGGATTGAAGGAGCAACGAGGTGCCGGTCAAGAATTTGCGGACGTTGGTTGGATTGGCGGGTGCTCTGACGCTGGCCGCGCCGGCGACGGCGTCGGCCATCACGGCCGAAGTGGCGCGCGCATGCGATGCGGCGGTGGCCAAGGCTTTTCCGCCCAGGCAAGTCGGCAACCCCGCGGCGGGAAGCGCAAAGGGAACGGGCAAGGACCAGCGCGAATACTTCAAGAAATGCGTCGCCAACAACGGCAAGGTCGACGACATGCCGGCGGACGCGCCCAAAGACAATAAACCAGCCAAATGAGGCAGAGGGCCCAAGACGGAGGCTGCGCTAAAGCGCGATTCGATGAGGATCGTCATCACGCTTTAGGTTGTTGTTGAGTATGATCTTTCCGGAAAACCGCTGCGCACTTTTCCCGATCATGCTTTAGCGTCGGGGCGGCGGACAGGGCGAGTAGAACGCGCCGTTCGCCGCGTTGACGCGTTCGACGCATTGATTGGGATCGGTGATCGTTCCGGCCACCCTGAAGTCGTAGCCCATGCCCTTGACCACCACGATGTAGCGACCGGGAGCGAGCGTGAAGCCGTCCTGCTCTGGTTGAAGCAGTAGCATCCTCGACTGATCGTCGATCGGGCCTACCTTGTAGGGGTAGGACATGCTGCGGATGACCCAGGAATCACCGGCGCTGACGATGGCCGCTTTCCCGGTAGCATCGACGCCCATCGCGCGGGAGACTTTGGCGATCACCCGGACTTCGGTGCCGCTTGCATCGACACCCCCGTCGGGCCTGAACACGATGAATCTGACATCGCCGTCCGACAATGTGGTCGCGCTCGGCGTGGTGATGGGCGCCGAGATCGCGACGCGGCGGTCCGGAATCTTGCCCGGCACCGGCTTGAGCTCATGGAGCTGGCCCTCACTCAGGGCATAGACGCCAAACGTCGTCGGCAGGGGCATCGAGGGGTGTGCAGGCTGCGCCGGCTCCTTCTGGCTATCCGGCGCCGGTTCAGCGGTTTCGCCGACCGCGGGAGGTGCGCTGGCGGTCGGCTGAGAGTCCGGGCTGTTCGGCGCTCGCTCCGGCGGCCGGATCATCTGCGACAATGCGGAAAGCTGTGTCTTCAGCCGGGGCCAATTGACGGCCATGGTTGCGGCCGCACCGATGAGCAGCAGGATGGCCGTCAATCGAGCCAGAGATTTTAAGGCGCCGCTCCGTTTGGGGCGGTCGGGCGATGCTGGCGGTGCGGCTGGACGGTGTGGTGCTCCCGTGTCCTTCGGAGTTAGCGGCGAAACCGAAACCGGTGAGGACATCGGAACGGGTGGCGGAGTGGGAGTGTGGAGGATTGGGGGCACCGGGGCGGCGGCTGCCGCAACAGGTTTTTGCGCTTCCACCGCGGCGCTGCGCTCGGAGGAACGCTCGACCTCCTTGATGGCAAGTTCGAGGACTTGCAGAAGCTCGCGAGATTCCCGCGCGTCGGCGTGCGTGAATTGTTCCAGAAGCTTGACGCGCGCCAGCTCATAGACGATCTCCCGCATCTGTCGGGGATCGTCGGATACGGCGCGGATTCGGCTCGACAGGAGACGGATAAACCCGGCTTTGATCTCTTGCGTCGTGGGAGCGTTGGCCGCAGTGTCACCGGAGTCGGTCATCAAGGCCGATCAAGTAGCCCGAATGAGCCTATTTCGCTAGGTCTTTCACCTCGTACCCGTCGGTTACGCCGGCCTGCCATGATCCTGCGCGATCGTCTCGGAGGGTTGCTTTTGGACGGAAACCTGTGACATTTCGCCAAGCTCCTCATTCCGGTGTTTGACCATGCGCGGCGTTTTGACGGCAATCACGTTTTTGGCCTTCCTGATTCAACCGGCGTCTGCGCAAGGAACCAAGGATCAGGCCAACACCACGAGCTCCAGCATCATCACGACACCCGATAAGAAGAAACAGACCACTCAGGCGGCCTCCCGGCCGACCGCGGTTCGGAATGTGACAGGGAGCTTGCCGACCGGACGGGCGGCCCAAGGCGTCTGGAGGGACGGCAAGCTGGTCGCCGTGCCCAGGTGAAGCGCAAGCATCTGTGATGGAACAGTGTTCGCCTCCCTGACGTTCATGCTCGGGAGATGTCGCACATGAAACGATTAGTCTTGATCACATTCGCCCTTGTCGCGCCCGCCGGCACCTGGGCCCAAGGCGTTAACGATCCCTCGACGCCCAATCGCAACGTGATCATCGTCAATCCGTCGCAGCCCGCGCCCCCCAACGCCACGCGGAATATTCCGAGCCGGATCGAGCCCCCGGTGACGACTTATGGACGGGCCCGCCCCTATCACGGCAACACAACCCGGGGCAGCGGATCGAGCCGCCGTTAGGCGAGGGCGACTAAGGAAATCTCGCCCGCGAATTCGCTTCCTTGCAATTGGCAAGGAGATAGAGTGCGGGAGATGAGAATTACCGGTTAATCGTCCCTATGATGTGTCCCTGAAGTGATCCGCGTGCGAGCCGTTCGACGTGACCATTTGGCAGTTGACCAGCGGCTCGGGGCGCTGTCCCGGACGGTCATCATCGTCGCCGGTGCGATCGGTCTTGGTCTCGCCAGTCCGTCCCCGTGTCGCGCCCAGACCGAACCGGTGCCCTCGCTCAACGACTATCTTCCACCGAGCGAGCAGGAGGTCACGCGCGACGAATGGCGGAAGCGGATCGATGACGCGCGGCGTCGGGCCAAGGAAGTCTCGCGCGAGCGGCGCGAGCATCCCGAGCTCTACAAGCCGATTTCGGAGGATCCGGACCTCGTCGCGACCGAACGTCTGCTCCGCGACGACAGCCTGCAACGAGGCGATATCGTCACGACCAAGAAGGGCATGTTCGTCTACCAGGGGCGATCCGACCAGCCGCGCCGCGATCAGGACTTCGTGCCGGTCAATCCGAAATCGGTGCGCTGAGATTCAGTACCGCCGCAAGTTCTCGTTTGAATTTGGGGGCGGTCACCTTCGTGGTCTCGAGCAGCAGCGACTTGCCTTGCGGCGTTGCCTGCACGTAGGCCGCGATCAGCAGCGGCTCGTAACGGGAGCGATTGGCCAGCGCGGAGCGGATCTTGCCTCTCCAACACTTAAACCTTGGACCGATTGCGTGTGGGCTCGTTGCACCGTTGACCGGCGCGATCAGCGTCAGCGGGTGGCCTTGACCGGGTGACCGAAGACGCGGGCGGCTCGGGCGGCAACAAGGCCAAAGCGAGCGCCTGAGCCAAAGAGATAGCCGGCCTGGAGAGCGATGACCGCGAATACCGCGCCTTTCAGGCTACCGAGGACGGTGAGATCGACCATCACGCCGACCGGGATGGCGGCGAGCATCATGACGAAGGTCAGTGGCAGTAGCACCAGGACGCGAAAGCGTTGGCCCAGCGCGGCCCCTGCCAAAAAGCTGAAAATCAAAAGCGAGACCATCCGAAACACTCCGTGCTCCGGACCCTAGGTTCCCCACCCTGAAAAGACCCTTAAGTTGTATGACTAAATTGCGCTTATTGGCCGCAAATTGTCAGCAGCAATGAAAGGCTTCTCGCGGCCCATTCAAGAGCACCGTTCCTTTGTCTCGCCGGTGCTTCTCTTGTCGGCAACAGACAACGAAGCGTCGTCTGCCATTTTCCGGCGGCAAGGGCCTAAACCTCATCGCGCGATAGCACCGCAGCCATCAGGACCTTCGGATGGCTCTGCGGCGGGCGAGGCCCCGGATCAAGGCCAGAGCACATCAATCTTTGCCTTCGACGCGCAACGGGCAATCAAGCCGGCGAAGTCCGGGGCGGACTGACCAGTGTCGGCCGTCTTCATGATAGGAGGGAACCTGCCGAACATCAGAAGACGGCCGGACACCGCTTAACAAACCAGCCCTAGCAGAAGACGACGAAGCCGCGCCTAGCCGCATCGCAGCCCTGACTTGGGCGATTTGCGCGCCGACTGGACACACGAAACACAACAAATAGTCACAAAGGGCTGAATTGACAGCCAAACAGTGGCCTACGGGCAACAGCGGCTGATGGATCGCCACCCAACCACTCTGGAACGCTTGTCGCACTGCCCGCGCCGCCGTACCAATTTACGTCAGCTGAGGAGCCTCGGACGCGATTCATGTCATCTGTTGTTGCCAAGACCTATGTATTAAGGCCCGTGTTTCTGGCCGTCGCTTTGGCGCTTGGAGCGTGCTCAACCAATCCCGGCTCCGGTCCGCTGACCGATGACGTTAACAACAAGATTCAGACTGAAAACGCGCCGGCTTACGAGCTGGTGCCGCTCAATCCGGCTACCGTAAAGATTCTGCACACCCACGAACCCAAGGGGCTCGCCGGTGCGTTCACGGACAAGCGGCCGCCGGCCAGCATCGTGTTCGGGATCGGTGACGTCGTCAGCGTTACCATCTTCGAAGCCGCCGCAGGCGGTCTGTTCATCCCGGCGGAAGCCGGCGTTCGCCCGGGCAACTATGTGACGATCCCGGATCAGACGGTCGACAATGACGGCTTCATCACCGTTCCCTATGCCGGCCAGATCAAGGCGGCGGGTCTGACGGCAGTCCAAATCCAGCGCTCGATCATCGAGAAGATCGGTAACCGCGCGATCGAACCGCAGGCGGTGGTTTCGATGTCCTCGCAGCGGACCCAACTGATCAGCGTGCTCGGCGAAGTCAATTCGCCGGCGCGTTATCCGGCGAGCGCGGCGGGCGCGAAGGATCGCGTGCTCGATGCGATCACGCGCGCCGGCGGCATCAAGGGCCAGGGCTTCGAGACCTGGGTCATGCTGGAGCGTGGTGGACGCCGGGCCACCGTGCCGTTCGAAAATCTCGTGATGGCGCCCGAGAACAACGTCTATGTTCGCCCCGACGACAGCATCTACGTCTATCGCGAGCAGCAGAAATTCATGGCGTTCGGCGCCAGCGGACAGAGCGGCGAGTTCAACTTCGATGCCTGGCGCATCAACCTCGGCGAAGCCGTCGGCAAGTCCGGTGGTCTCCTCGATGGTCAGGCCGATCCGGCTGCCGTGTATCTCTATCGCCGCGAGCCGCGCGACGTTGCTGCCCAACTCGGCATCGACGTGAGCAAGTACACGACCGAGACGATCCCGGTCATCTTCAACGTCAACTTCCGCGATCCGGGCGGCTTCTTCCTGGCCACCAAGGTCATGATGAAGAACGGCGACATCATCTATGTCTCGAACTCGCGCAACGTCGAAGTCTCCAAGTTCCTGAGCTACATGCGGGTGATCATGGCGACCGGCAGCGATGCCGTGAACCTCTCCAACGACGCCCTGATCTTCCGCAACAACGTCAAGCTGGCGCCGTAAGGCGCCGACTTGATCGACCAAACGCGATGGCACCGGGGCTTTATTGGCGTATTGCGCGGTTGGATTCGAATAGTCATCTTGGAGTGAAGGGAGCTTTACGAATGTTCAAAACGGTTGCGCCGCTCAGCGTTTTGGCGATGGTCGCTTCCTTCGCGGCGGTCAGTGGTGCAAACGCCGGCATCCCGATAGCCGGCGCGACGGCGCTGCTGGCAGGCAATGGCCAGACGATGCCCGTCACCTTCTGGGCACAGCCCTATCCCGAACGTTATGTGCCGCGGCGCCGCTGCCCGATCGTCCGTGTGGAGACACCCTACGGCTGGTACTTCGATCGCGTCTGCGCGCCGACGGGACCGGTGCTTCGCAGGGCTTACTGATCCGCCTCATTGATTAGATCGGACTCAATTCAGGAAGCAGTCGTGCGAGCTACACGGCTGCTTTATTAGTTCATAGTGTCAGCTTTGCTTTTTGAAGCAGGCGATCATCTCTTTCACCATAAAGTGGCCGACACATCACCGGACGCCTGCCGAGGCTGCGTATAGCGCAACGGACCTCAATTGAAGTCTCTTCCGCACCTCAGTTTCGGGTGCGACAGAGATCAAATGCTCTCACCGCACCGACTTTTATGAGCAGGCGCACTAGCCGATGCTGCCTCGAGCCGTCGCCTTAGCTCGGACTGGCAGCATCATGGCGACTGCTTTGACCGATTTCCTACGTCTACTAGTCGCGCTGCATTAGTCCCGCTAGCTGCCGGATGCTGGTCCAGATAATTCTGGGGGCCTGGTCGAGAAGCCGTAAAGCTCCGGATTTCCAAATCTGGAAAGGGGTGTTCAACTACAGGAACACCGAGGATATTTTGGGAATGTTGGTCGAAGCGACCATGTTCGTTTTTTTTGGAATTTTATGAATGCGCAAGTTAGCTGTATCAATTGGGCCCGTTTTCGCGGTCGCTCTCGCAGTCGCGGCATTTTGGCCGGCGCGACACGCAGATGCGGAGCGGTTCGGCGACAGTGTTTATGAGACGATCTGGTTCTGGCGTATCCCGGCTTACACCAGTAATCCAGCCTGGCGCGTGCAGTGGAGCTGGAGCGATCCTCTTCGCGCACAAGCGAGATGCTGTCGGGCGCCTTCACAGTCAGGTCTTGCCCCAGGAAGAGATTTGCAGATTGCGCCAGGAACAAAACAACCGATTGCACGGTTGGAGGCTACGTAAGAGTCAGCCACGGGTTGTGCGCGTCTTAGGCGTGATCGTCGGTACTTTCAGCAGAGTTCAGGACTTGCCGCGGTTAGCGAGCAGCGGTCAGCTACGCCGCTACTGCATCCAGCCATGTCATTCGACGCAGACTTCGACACACCGACACCGAGCAGGAGGCTTTATCTAGTCAACCCTTGCTCGCGGAGTCGATGGCCGCTGGAGATTTCTCCCAATTTACTAAATCTATTCTTCGTCTTTGTTATTCACTTTAAGCTTAACCAGAAACCTAATCTTCGATTTACAGTCCCAACGATCGGTTTACCTTCCTTGAAGTCGATTCAAGGACGCTCACTATGCGCCGCCTAAGGTTCACACCGTATTTCATCACCATTATGGCGACGTCGAGCCTTGGTGTGATGGCGGACGATAGGGAGCTTGGTAAGCAACGGTCGAGTTCAATCGTTCCGGACGTGAGGGTTGAATGCTCGCTGACCGGAAACACTGGCCAACCATTCGATCCCCCAACGACATCCACGATACCGCAGACGGAAGCATTCGTTGCCGGGAAACATTTCAAAGAGAACATCACGCCGGGCGCGCGAGTGAAGATTTCGTGGCTTGGCGCAACTTTTGCGCGCCGGTTTGCCGTCAAGGTGGAAGCGAGCACGGACGATGCATCCCTGCAAGCCTACGTATTGAGGAGCCCCGCAAGTGACACAGAGATCATAGGAGAACTGAACGCGCGCAATGAGACCAAGCTCGGGGATGTCTGGTGCCTGTTGTCGCTGCAGGGGAATGGAGAAAGCGGGGCCTTGCAGATTGACTCTCGCCCGAACGTTTTTTTTGTCCGAGATGGTAGGGGTGATCTTGGGGTTGTTGACGCGATATGGGCGGGTGCGGGTTGGGAAATCGGAGCCAGTCCGATCGGAGACCAGCGGAAATGGCCTCGTGGCGCACGGATATTCGCTCGCTGACCAGAGGGCTTCTCGACCGGGGCGACGCGCCCGTCTTCGGGCTTGAAGACCATCCGTTGCTGAGGCCGAGAGCCCGAATGGCCGTGCCAATTCACAGAAGGTCGGCAGCCCTGATGGCGCGAAGCGTGTCGTTGAACGGCATGACGTTCAGAGCTGAGTTCGCTTGCCTAGAGAATATGTGAAGCAACGGAAGCGAAAGCGACCAGCTGCAGTGGAGAGCGATGCTTAGATACTCAACTTGGCAGTCCGTCTCAGGATTCGCACCTCAAGCTCAGCTTCCCTAGTTCAGACCAAGTGGAGACCTCCTCAAAAAGACCGCGTCTAGACGCTTGATTGCAAACTCCCGCTTTGGCAGAGTTTGGACGTTAAGGCACAACAACTTGAGGGCAACATGCCAAAATTGCTGGCTGCCACCGCTCTGACCGTTTCGCTGATGTTTGTTTCCGGCGCCGCCCATTGCGGCGTCTATCCACTTGGGGATGAGCCATACCGGCTCGATTGGGGCTACGATCCGGAAATCCAGTCAGGGTGCTGGAAATGGAATTGGCAGCTCCAGCAATTCCAGAACTATTGCCTCGTGTATGTACACCCCAAGGCCTATATGTACCCCCGTGCCAGGGCGGTAGTCGTCCGCGCCAAGGGCTAACACGCAATGAGCGGCGTCTTGCGAAGGCGCCGCTCCGACCTGCCAATCAATAGTTCTCGATCGTGCAGGCGATCTGGCTGTGTTTGCCGAAATTCAGCAGGGCATTTCCCCGGAAGCCGTCGACCCACACGCCGCGACCCGCATAACGATAGCCGACGCCCATCGGGATCATGCGGACGTGCAAGCCGCCGGAGTGGCCGGTCCGCAGCGACGCCGTCACCACCTCACCGGCGATAGATACCGCGATCGGGCACAGCGGATATTGCCTGCCGTTCTCACAGGTAAAGACGAGCTCCGAGCAGCCGCCGACCGCGGCTGGCGACGCCCGCAGGGCCATGTCGGCGGCGGCGGCCGGGCGAGATGCTGCGGCCAGAAGCAGGCCAAAAGCCACCGTCGCAATAAGCTTGCTTGATAGATTGCGCATCGCCGCTCCAAAATGGGTAAATAATGTCCTGCAAAAGAGCAAAAAGCGGCGGCAACGTCAAACCCGCAAGTGGGATTGGCCGACTGCTTCGCACGAGATATCTCGTCCGTTGCAATCCTGCATCGGTTGCCCTCTCGTCAGGGACACGCGCCGCATCCGATCCGGGTCCCTGCTCGGCAGGGCGCCGGCCTTGGAAAATTTGGCAAAGCCTCTCGACCTACGGCGGCTTGAGCCCAAGCTCGCAGCTATTCGAGAAATCCAAATTTCCTGCCATTCTCCGGGAGAATGCAGGCCGTTTTATCCGCGCTCGAGGGGCAGCGCAGCGTCATCCGCGAGAAGATCAACCAGCTGGGATCGCAGATCGTCGGCGCCGAAGCCCAGGTCAAGGCGTACACCGATCAGATTTCCTCGGTTCAAGCCGAGGCGGAGAACATCAGGCCGCTGGTCGAGAAGGGGCTGATTGCGCGGCCCCGCATCCTGCAGCTCGAGCGCACCGCCTACGGTCTCGACGGTCAGATCGCCGACGCCAACGCCAATATCGCCAAGGCGCGTCAGGCGATCGCCGAGCAGCAGCAGCAGATCGCGCAGCTCGACAACGACCGGATGGCCGACATCACCAAGGACCTGCGGGACACCCAGGCCAAGCTGCTCGAGGTGATCCCCAAGGCCATGAACGCCAAGGCCGTGCTCGGCCGGATGGAGATCCGCTCGCCCTATGCCGGCCGCGTGGTCGGGCTCGCCGTGTTCTCTGTGGGCGGCGTCATTCAGCGCGGCGAGAAGATCCTCGACGTGGTGCCGGTGCGGGACGGGTTGACCATCGAGGCGCAAATCGCAGTCGAGGACATCAGTGACGTCCGCCCGAACATGGCGGCCGAGGTTCACCTGACGGCCTACAAGCAGCGCATCATCCCGATCATTCACGGCGAGGTCACCCAGATCTCGGCCGACCGGCTGACTGACCCGAAGACCAACAATCCCTATTACACGGCGTTCGTTCGCATCGACGAGGCCGAGCTTGCGGCGATGCCCAACGTCAAGCTCTATCCGGGTATGCCGGCCACCGTGATGATCCCGACGGTGCAACGCACGGCGTTCGAGTATATCGTCGGTCCGCTGATCATGTCGTTCAACCAGTCGTTCCGTCAAAAGTAGTTGTTCGCGGGCTGATGCTGCCAGGCCATTCCAACCGCCGGCCGAGCAAAGACAGTGAGCTTCGAGTATCAGGCCGGGTAGCGAGGGGAATGGCCCGTCCCGTCGTCTTGCTCGCGAGTCTCGCGCTTCTCGCCGGGTGCGGCGCCGCTCGGCAGATCATCCTTGAAGAGACTGCCGATGTGGTCGCGCCGATCAGCCTGTCAGAAGCGCTGGCGCATTGCCGCAATGGCTTCCCCGACCAGATCGTAGAGGCGGTGCCGCGGGCCGAGTGCATCGTCAAGGCCACCGAGAGCGCGGTGCGGCCTGGCCTGCCCTATCCCGAACTGCTTGACCGAGAAAACGGGCTTCGCAAATCCCTCGCCGAACAAGTGCGGACCGGTACAATGTCGTTGCTCGAACGGAATGCTCAGCTTTCGAAGTTGCACAAGGCGCTGATTGCCGAGGAGGAGGCGCGGCTCAGCGCCGCGCCCGAGGCGAGGCCGAAGAGTCCCCGGGCCGTCATCGAATGGAGGGCGTCCAACCCCGACGCCTGCGGCGGACTTGGCGGCAATACCGCGAACTGCTTCTAAGATGCGCGAAAGGGATGCGGCCATGACAGGGCTCTTTGGCCCAAGAGTCAGATTGTGCCGCCGAGCAATCGGGAGTTGTTGTCGCCATGATCGTGCTCGGAAACAGCTGGGCGCGCTCTGGATGTCGCGACCTCGCTTCGACCCTTGATCTGCTGGAGGCGGGCTTCCTTGCCGCGACGGGATCTTTCGCTCCGGCATGGTCTGAACGGGAGTGTTACAAAAATGCCTCGGTTGCCGGAATTCCATCGATGCGGCTCCCGCTTTACCGGCCAACAGCCCCTCCCAGTAGTCTTCCGTACCGGCATGCGGTTGACCGGTCTCAGGTCACCGTGACAACTTGCCGCTCGGGCGTTGCGGGTGGCTCAGGGTGATTCGACCACGGGCAAGTGCGGGTGTGCGGTTCACGCTTGTTTTCAGGAGGAAAGCGGGCGGTTAACGCTTGCTTAGCAACCAGTCCTGAAACTCGAGTATCGATTCGACCATAGACAGCCATCGCGCCGCAAGGGGCAGACAAGCGGGTTTTGAGAATGATGACTGGCCGGTGCTCACCCCTGACGATCTGTTTGATTCGCGGATTTCTTTTGGTGCTCCTCATCCTTCCGTTCAGCGCTCAAGCCAAGGCGGATGGATTCGAAGGGCCGACCTTTCGGAAGGGCCTTTGGCACTTCGTGCGAACGTTGGACATGGTTGCTCATCGCAAGACCAAGCAGAGGCTCCTCGAGCGAGAAATGACCGCTTGCGTTGATCCCACATTGTCGATGAAGGCGACATTCTCTTCTCCTTCCGTTGGCAGATGCGTGTCCGCCAGACCCGAACGGCGGGACAACCAGTACACCTTTGCAAATCGCTGCGATTACATGGGCCCCGTCAGTACCGTGATCACGGTGCATAGCGAGGAGGCCTATACCGAGAAGAACGAGGTGAACGAAGGTCAGATGCCGAGGGTCGAGTTGGTCGTGGCGCACCGGATCGGCGATTGTGATGGGGGCGAAGAACAGCGACCGACAGCCAAGACGCTCTCGCACTAAATACCGCATCTGGCAGTGTAGAATCGGCCTGCTTCGAAGCCTGGTTGCTCAGCGCCTGCCGGACAGGGGCTTGCGCCTCCCCGCAAGACGCGGAAATATGACGCGTCTGTGCGCGAGGTGGCTTTGCGGTTGCTGATCGGGATTGCATGTTCGGCGGGTCTGTATGCGCTGGCTGACATAGCCGCGGCGCAAGGACCGCAATTGCCCGGTCAACAATCCAGCCCGGCGGACCAGATCAAAGTCGAGACATTGCAGACGATCAGGCGTTCCGACGGTTACGGAATAGCCAGTTTCGTCCTGTTCAACGGTAGCGATAGCAAGATCGAATCGGTCGAGCTGGCGTGCTGGACGGATAATGACCCGGAGCGCCGGACCACGGTTTTGGTGTGGGCCAACGGGGCGATCTCCGCGCAGATGAGCCAGCAGTTCAGGAACGTCAATATCGGCATGGTCGGGATGAACTCGCGAAGCGAGTGTGAAGTGACGCGGGTGAACTGAGCACTGGTCCCGGGCCTGCCGAAGACGCGAAGCTCGGACCGTCAGCCCTTTTGAAGAGCGGCACCTCAGATCTTCTGCTGAGTGCCCGTCCCGGCAACATTCACTGTAATCTTCTGAATTTCGGTCCGGCCTTCGGAGTATTTGATTTCGATGGTCAGCGCATCGCTGCCTACGAAATCCGGCGGCGACTTATAGAATGCGATGTAGGCGGGCACTTCGAGCGCGAGGCAGGCCTTGTAGTTCGTCGCTTTGACTTTGCCCGTCTTGACAACGACCTTCCCGGACGCCGGAGGAGTGGCCAGGCGGATCGTCGGCAGGGGGCCGGAGGTGCAATCGGGTTTGACGTTGACGTACAGTCCGATTTGCGTGTCCTTGTTCGGCAGCGCCTTGAATGTCCGTTCGACGGTCTGGACCGGCATTTCGCGATCTTGAGCCGCAGCTGCCTGCGTGCCGAGAGGCCCCGCCAGCAGGGCGACCACCAATAGCCGTCTCATCCTGTGCTCCACCCGCCGCCTGCCGGATTGGGACGACGTGCCAAATTGGGAAATCTGAGCATTTTTGCAACGCGGCGGCGCCATGTTGTTCTCTTTACCACATCTTGATCGAAAGTATTGATTAACCAAAGAGTTTTCTTGACCCTCTCCAGGGTTAACAATACCCTAAAGTTAGACTTTTCGGCAAATTTGCCAGCTTTTTTTACTTTCACGTTCTGTGGCGGAGAGATTTCCATGAACGAGCAATTTCGGGTTGCGCAGGTCACTGGCCCTGGAAATTCCAACAACGCTTCGCCACCCCGCATCTTCAAGCTCACCAAACCGTTCGCAGACCAGGCGGTCGTGTTGAACCTTGGATACGATCAAAAAGTCCAGGTCGATTTCTCCGCCATCGCCAACGAGAAGATCACGCTCATCCACGTTGGTGAAAAGCTGATCATTCTTTTCGACAACCGGTCCACGGTCACCGTCGAGCCGTTCTTCGATTCGCGGCACGATCAGCTCGGCAATCTGACGATCGAGGTTGGGCCCGGCCGCGTGCTCACCGTCGCCGAATTCGCCAGCGCCTTCCCGATCATCAGCGATCCGACGGCTGCTTCGGCCGTTTTGCCGGCCGCGGGCGATTCGCTCGGCCAGAATAACGCGCAGGGCAGCGGTGCGAATTTCAGCCCGTTCTCGATCGATCCCCTTCCTCCCATCCCCAGCAACAACCTGGCGCCCCAGGAAGAGCTGCCCGGATTCCAGATCCAGCTGCCGACCGGTTTCATCCCGCAGACGCCAGTGCCTCCAGCACCCACGATTGCGCTCGGCACGCTGCCGGGCTTGATTGTCGACGAGAGCTTCTTGACCGCCGCGACCAACGGCGTCGATGGTACTCTGGCTGGCCTGGCAAGCACTACGGTGAGCGGATTGTTGCCCGTGACGCTGAACGTGCCGGGTGGCGTTCAGTCGTTGACCTTCGCGCTGTCGGTGAGCTCGCCGGGCGTAGACTCCGGTCTGATCGACTCGGCGACGGGACAGCACGTTTTGCTGTCGGTCAGTGCTGGCGGTGTCGTGGAAGGACGGACCGCTGGTGGCGGCGACCTGGTGTTCACTGTCTCTGTGGATGCAGCGGGCAACGTCACTCTGACCGAATTGCGTGCCGTGCACGAATTGATCCCGGGTGATCTCAACGAAGGGATTTCATTGCCGGCCGGACTGGTCACGATCACTGCGATCGTCACCGACAACAGCAATCAAACGTCCAGCGCGCAAACCGATGTTGGTTCGCATCTGACTTTCCTGGACGATGGGCCGGCGGTGACGGCGGTTGTGAACGCGCAGGCGCAAGTGGTGCTGGACGAAGGCAACACCAATGCGGGCTCGCCGCCGGTGAGCACGCCGGCGACGATCGCGCTGCCGGTCGGCTATACGGCGGGCGACGACCTCAATGTCGGCGGCACGGGCTACATCTCGCAGGCGTCGAGCGGTGGCGCGCTGGTGACGGTCACCCCGGCGTTCGGGGCGGACGGCGCGGCGGCCGGCGGCGGCATCGGCTATGCGTTCTCGGCGGTGGCCGGCGCATCGGGCGTGACGCTGACGGACGGCACGCAGGTCAACCTGGTGCAGATCTCCTCGACGCTGGTGCTTGGCGTGGTGGCTGGCCAGCCGACCACGGTTGCGTTCGCGATCTCGATGGACGGCACGACGGGCGCGGTCACGGTCGAGCAGTACCTGTCGCTGCGCAACCCGACCGGGGGAGCGAGCTATGACGAGACGACGAGCCTGACCAACGGCGCGCTGTCGGTGATCGTGACGGTGACGGACGGCGACAACGACACCGCCCCGTCGAGCGCGGTGAACGTCGGCAGCCAGATCGTGTTCCACGACGACGGTCCGGCGGTGACGGCGGTTGTGAACGCGCAGGCGCAAGTGGTGCTGGACGAAGGCAACACCAATGCGGGCTCGCCGCCGGTGAGCACGCCGGCGACGATCGCGCTGCCGGTCGGCTATACGGCGGGCGACGACCTCAATGTCGGCGGCACGGGCTACATCTCGCAGGCATCGAGCGGTGGCGCGCTGGTGACGGTCACCCCGGCGTTCGGGGCGGACGGCGCGGCGGCCGGCGGCGGCATCGGCTATGCGTTCTCGGCGGTGGCCGGCGCATCGGGCGTGACGCTGACGGACGGCACGCAGGTCAACCTGGTGCAGATCTCCTCGACGCTGGTGCTTGGCGTGGTGGCTGGCCAGCCGACCACGGTTGCGTTCGCGATCTCGATGGACGGCACGACGGGCGCGGTCACGGTCGAGCAGTACCTGTCGCTGCGCAACCCGACCGGGGGAGCGAGCTATGACGAGACGACGAGCCTGACCAACGGCGCGCTGTCGGTGATCGTGACGGTGACGGACGGCGACAACGACACCGCCTCGTCGAGCGCGGTGAACGTCGGCAGCCAGATCGTGTTCCACGACGACGGTCCGGCGGTGACGGCGGTTGTGAACGCGCAGGCGCAGGTGGTGCTGGACGAAGGCAACACCAATGCGGGCTCGCCGCCGGTGAGCACGCCGGCGACGATCGCGCTGCCGGTCGGCTATACGGCGGGCGACGACCTCAATGTCGGCGGCACGGGCTACATCTCGCAGGCGTCGAGCGGTGGCGCGCTGGTGACGGTCACCCCGGCGTTCGGGGCGGACGGCGCGGCGGCCGGCGGCGGCATCGGCTATGCGTTCTCGGCGGTGGCCGGCGCATCGGGCGTGACGCTGACGGACGGCACGCAGGTCAACCTGGTGCAGATCTCCTCGACGCTGGTGCTTGGCGTGGTGGCTGGCCAGCCGACCACGGTTGCGTTCGCGATCTCGATGGACGGCACGACGGGCGCGGTCACGGTCGAGCAGTACCTGTCGCTGCGCAACCCGACCGGGGGAGCGAGCTATGACGAGACGACGAGCCTGACCAACGGCGCGCTGTCGGTGATCGTGACGGTGACGGACGGCGACAACGACACCGCCCCGTCGAGCGCGGTGAACGTCGGCAGCCAGATCGTGTTCCACGACGACGGTCCGGCGGTGACGGCGGTTGTGAACGCGCAGGCGCAGGTGGTGCTGGACGAAGGCAACACCAATGCGGGCTCGCCGCCGGTGAGCACGCCGGCGACGATCGCGCTGCCGGTCGGCTATACGGCGGGCGACGACCTCAATGTCGGCGGCACGGGCTACATCTCGCAGGCGTCGAGCGGTGGCGCGCTGGTGACGGTCACCCCGGCGTTCGGGGCGGACGGCGCGGCGGCCGGCGGCGGCATCGGCTATGCGTTCTCGGCGGTGGCCGGCGCATCGGGCGTGACGCTGACGGACGGCACGCAGGTCAACCTGGTGCAGATCTCCTCGACGCTGGTGCTTGGCGTGGTGGCTGGCCAGCCGACCACGGTTGCGTTCGCGATCTCGATGGACGGCACGACGGGCGCGGTCACGGTCGAGCAGTACCTGTCGCTGCGCAACCCGACCGGGGGAGCGAGCTATGACGAGACGACGAGCCTGACCAACGGCGCGCTGTCGGTGATCGTGACGGTGACGGACGGCGACAACGACACCGCCCCGTCGAGCGCGGTGAACGTCGGCAGCCAGATCGTGTTCCACGACGACGGTCCGGCGGTGACGGCGGTTGTGAACGCGCAGGCGCAAGTGGTGCTGGACGAAGGCAACACCAATGCGGGCTCGCCGCCGGTGAGCACGCCGGCGACGATCGCGCTGCCGGTCGGCTATACGGCGGGCGACGACCTCAATGTCGGCGGCACGGGCTACATCTCGCAGGCATCGAGCGGTGGCGCGCTGGTGACGGTCACCCCGGCGTTCGGGGCGGACGGCGCGGCGGCCGGCGGCGGCATCGGCTATGCGTTCTCGGCGGTGGCCGGCGCATCGGGCGTGACGCTGACGGACGGCACGCAGGTCAACCTGGTGCAGATCTCCTCGACGCTGGTGCTTGGCGTGGTGGCTGGCCAGCCGACCACGGTTGCGTTCGCGATCTCGATGGACGGCACGACGGGCGCGGTCACGGTCGAGCAGTACCTGTCGCTGCGCAACCCGACCGGGGGAGCGAGCTATGACGAGACGACGAGCCTGACCAACGGCGCGCTGTCGGTGATCGTGACGGTGACGGACGGCGACAACGACACCGCCTCGTCGAGCGCGGTGAACGTCGGCAGCCAGATCGTGTTCCACGACGACGGTCCGGCGGTGACGGCGGTTGTGAACGCGCAGGCGCAGGTGGTGCTGGACGAAGGCAACACCAATGCGGGCTCGCCGCCGGTGAGCACGCCGGCGACGATCGCGCTGCCGGTCGGCTATACGGCGGGCGACGACCTCAATGTCGGCGGCACGGGCTACATCTCGCAGGCGTCGAGCGGTGGCGCGCTGGTGACGGTCACCCCGGCGTTCGGGGCGGACGGCGCGGCGGCCGGCGGCGGCATCGGCTATGCGTTCTCGGCGGTGGCCGGCGCATCGGGCGTGACGCTGACGGACGGCACGCAGGTCAACCTGGTGCAGATCTCCTCGACGCTGGTGCTTGGCGTGGTGGCTGGCCAGCCGACCACGGTTGCGTTCGCGATCTCGATGGACGGCACGACGGGCGCGGTCACGGTCGAGCAGTACCTGTCGCTGCGCAACCCGACCGGGGGAGCGAGCTATGACGAGACGACGAGCCTGACCAACGGCGCGCTGTCGGTGATCGTGACGGTGACGGACGGCGACAACGACACCGCCTCGTCGAGCGCGGTGAACGTCGGCAGCCAGATCGTGTTCCACGACGACGGTCCGGCGGTGACGGCGGTTGTGAACGCGCAGGCGCAGGTGGTGCTGGACGAAGGCAACACCAATGCGGGCTCGCCGCCGGTGAGCACGCCGGCGACGATCGCGCTGCCGGTCGGCTATACGGCGGGCGACGACCTCAATGTCGGCGGCACGGGCTACATCTCGCAGGCATCGAGCGGTGGCGCGCTGGTGACGGTCACCCCGGCGTTCGGGGCGGACGGCGCGGCGGCCGGCGGCGGCATCGGCTATGCGTTCTCGGCGGTGGCCGGCGCATCGGGCGTGACGCTGACGGACGGCACGCAGGTCAACCTGGTGCAGATCTCCTCGACGCTGGTGCTTGGCGTGGTGGCTGGCCAGCCGACCACGGTTGCGTTCGCGATCTCGATGGACGGCACGACGGGCGCGGTCACGGTCGAGCAGTACCTGTCGCTGCGCAACCCGACCGGGGGAGCGAGCTATGACGAGACGACGAGCCTGACCAACGGCGCGCTGTCGGTGATCGTGACGGTGACGGACGGCGACAACGACACCGCCCCGTCGAGCGCGGTGAACGTCGGCAGCCAGATCGTGTTCCACGACGACGGTCCGGCGGTGACGGCGGTTGTGAACGCGCAGGCGCAGGTGGTGCTGGACGAAGGCAACACCAATGCGGGCTCGCCGCCGGTGAGCACGCCGGCGACGATCGCGCTGCCGGTCGGCTATACGGCGGGCGACGACCTCAATGTCGGCGGCACGGGCTACATCTCGCAGGCATCGAGCGGTGGCGCGCTGGTGACGGTCACCCCGGCGTTCGGGGCGGACGGCGCGGCGGCCGGCGGCGGCATCGGCTATGCGTTCTCGGCGGTGGCCGGCGCATCGGGCGTGACGCTGACGGACGGCACGCAGGTCAACCTGGTGCAGATCTCCTCGACGCTGGTGCTTGGCGTGGTGGCTGGCCAGCCGACCACGGTTGCGTTCGCGATCTCGATGGACGGCACGACGGGCGCGGTCACGGTCGAGCAGTACCTGTCGCTGCGCAACCCGACCGGGGGAGCGAGCTATGACGAGACGACGAGCCTGACCAACGGCGCGCTGTCGGTGATCGTGACGGTGACGGACGGCGACAACGACACCGCCCCGTCGAGCGCGGTGAACGTCGGCAGCCAGATCGTGTTCCACGACGACGGTCCGGCGGTGACGGCGGTTGTGAACGCGCAGGCGCAGGTGGTGCTGGACGAAGGCAACACCAATGCGGGCTCGCCGCCGGTGAGCACGCCGGCGACGATCGCGCTGCCGGTCGGCTATACGGCGGGCGACGACCTCAATGTCGGCGGCACGGGCTACATCTCGCAGGCATCGAGCGGTGGCGCGCTGGTGACGGTCACCCCGGCGTTCGGGGCGGACGGCGCGGCGGCCGGCGGCGGCATCGGCTATGCGTTCTCGGCGGTGGCCGGCGCATCGGGCGTGACGCTGACGGACGGCACGCAGGTCAACCTGGTGCAGATCTCCTCGACGCTGGTGCTTGGCGTGGTGGCTGGCCAGCCGACCACGGTTGCGTTCGCGATCTCGATGGACGGCACGACGGGCGCGGTCACGGTCGAGCAGTACCTGTCGCTGCGCAACCCGACCGGGGGAGCGAGCTATGACGAGACGACGAGCCTGACCAACGGCGCGCTGTCGGTGATCGTGACGGTGACGGACGGCGACAACGACACCGCCTCGTCGAGCGCGGTGAACGTCGGCAGCCAGATCGTGTTCCACGACGACGGTCCGGCGGTGACGGCGGTTGTGAACGCGCAGGCGCAGGTGGTGCTGGACGAAGGCAACACCAATGCGGGCTCGCCGCCGGTGAGCACGCCGGCGACGATCGCGCTGCCGGTCGGCTATACGGCGGGCGACGACCTCAATGTCGGCGGCACGGGCTACATCTCGCAGGCGTCGAGCGGTGGCGCGCTGGTGACGGTCACCCCGGCGTTCGGGGCGGACGGCGCGGCGGCCGGCGGCGGCATCGGCTATGCGTTCTCGGCGGTGGCCGGCGCATCGGGCGTGACGCTGACGGACGGCACGCAGGTCAACCTGGTGCAGATCTCCTCGACGCTGGTGCTTGGCGTGGTGGCTGGCCAGCCGACCACGGTTGCGTTCGCGATCTCGATGGACGGCACGACGGGCGCGGTCACGGTCGAGCAGTACCTGTCGCTGCGCAACCCGACCGGGGGAGCGAGCTATGACGAGACGACGAGCCTGACCAACGGCGCGCTGTCGGTGATCGTGACGGTGACGGACGGCGACAACGACACCGCCCCGTCGAGCGCGGTGAACGTCGGCAGCCAGATCGTGTTCCACGACGACGGTCCGGCGGTGACGGCGGTTGTGAACGCGCAGGCGCAGGTGGTGCTGGACGAAGGCAACACCAATGCGGGCTCGCCGCCGGTGAGCACGCCGGCGACGATCGCGCTGCCGGTCGGCTATACGGCGGGCGACGACCTCAATGTCGGCGGCACGGGCTACATCTCGCAGGCGTCGAGCGGTGGCGCGCTGGTGACGGTCACCCCGGCGTTCGGGGCGGACGGCGCGGCGGCCGGCGGCGGCATCGGCTATGCGTTCTCGGCGGTGGCCGGCGCATCGGGCGTGACGCTGACGGACGGCACGCAGGTCAACCTGGTGCAGATCTCCTCGACGCTGGTGCTTGGCGTGGTGGCTGGCCAGCCGACCACGGTTGCGTTCGCGATCTCGATGGACGGCACGACGGGCGCGGTCACGGTCGAGCAGTACCTGTCGCTGCGCAACCCGACCGGGGGAGCGAGCTATGACGAGACGACGAGCCTGACCAACGGCGCGCTGTCGGTGATCGTGACGGTGACGGACGGCGACAACGACACCGCCCCGTCGAGCGCGGTGAACGTCGGCAGCCAGATCGTGTTCCACGACGACGGTCCGGCATTCACTATTGTCAATGACGGCAACGACGGCATCGTCAGCCTTTCGACCTTCAATCCGACAACGACAACCACCTACACCGGCCAGTTCGCAGACTGGTTGTACGGTGCCGACGGGTACAGCAATGTTACGGCAACGGGAGCAAACGTTCAGGTTTCTTCCTATTCCGCTTCACAAATCGTGCTCAACTTGTATGACGGAACGAATGTCGTTGCCGAACTGACGCTGAATGCCGACGGCACCGATTCCCTGGAGGTATTACACCGGGCAGGTACGACGACCTTTACCTCAGTTGCCACCAGCCAAGCACAGGCCGGAGGTCCGTCAAATTCGCTGATCGTGGATTTGGGGGCCGCCACCAATTTCAACATCCTTGTGTACGGCGACGACGGCGATGCGCCTTTGAATGATTCGGGCAATGATCTGGTCAATCCGAGTAATCAAGGCTGGGCGGTGAAAGGAAATCAGGGTCAAACCATCGACCAAGACGAATCCATACTTTTCAAGTTTGTCGATGACAGCAACAATGCGACGCCGCACAGCATCGACGACTTCAGGTTCAAAGCTGACGGCTATACAAGCGGTATGACGCAGGCTTCGATCACCATCAAAGTCTACCTCGATGCCAACCTGACGACCTACGATCAAGTCACAATCGATACGACAGCCGGCCAACTGATTCAAATCAGCCAGCTCGACTGGTCTGTCAGTACCGGGACGGGTGATTATCACCTTGGCGATGCCATTTACGGTGTCAGCGTTCTCTCTAGTTCCACCAATGGCGGCGGTTTCCGCCTGAATGGGGTTGAGGTCGGGACGCAATCCACGACTCCGCCGCCAGATCTCGATTTCAATAATATCCAGCTGACGATTACCGATGGCGACGGCGACACCAAGGTACAAACATTCAACATTCATCTCGATGGAGATACAGGGAATCTCCTGACGACTGAGGCTATCGCCGGGACGTCGGGCGCCGACAACCTATTCGGCACGGCTGGCAATAATGTTCTGATTGGCGGTCCTGGAAACGATACTCTGACTGGCAGTGGAGGGAACGACCTCTTCATTCTGAAGAGCACCGCCGCTGCTAACGGCCACGATATCATCACCGACTTCAACGCCGGTGACAGCATCGTCGTTGACGTTGCCAATCTGAACCTGAGCATCAGCAATGCGCAACTTGCTACGTTCACGCAGGTGACGGACGCCAATCAGGCGACGTCATGGAATGGGAGCACGAACCAGTTCCTGTTCAATACTCAACACAACGAGCTCTGGTATTCCGCCAATGGAACGGCGGCGGCCGCTGTTGATCTTGCGCAGATGAGCACCGGTGTACCCGCGCCGACCGCGATCCACATAGCCTAGCGCGCAGTTTGCGTGAACGATGAACCGCCGGCGATATTCTCGCCGGCGGTTTTGTTTCATCTCAAAGCAACAATGGCAGGGTCCCGAGCGCGCCCGCGCCACCCGCATTCGCCGGCTCGGCGCCCAGCCATTGGGATCCCGTCGCTGTCGCGGCCGGCGTGGCCGACATTTCTGCGCCGTTTGGCTGCGCCTTCGCATAAGGCTTCGCGAACAGCTGCACCCCGTCGTGATTGATGGCGAACAGCGGCGTGAAGTTCAACTCGCCATTGTCTTCCCGGAGGCTTGACCATCGATTGTCGAGGATCAGCCAGCGGCCGTCGAGACGCGCTGCGAGGACCGCATGGTCCTGCCGGACCGCGCGGTCACGGACGAGGAGCACACGCATGTCGGCTTCCCGGAAGCCGGCTTCGCGCAGTGCGACATATTTGGCGATCGCATAATCCTCGCAATCGCCCTTCGCGCTTGCAAAGGTGGCCAGCGGCGTGCTCCAGCGGTCGAGCTCCCTGAATTGAATGACATCGCTCACATAGCGGATCGCGGTGTTGACGCCGAGATTGACCTCTTCGAGCTGCGCACGTCCGGATTTCGCTTTGGTCGCGGCGATGAGCCGAAGAAACTGGGCGGCATGAGCCGGGCAGGAGACAGCGTCGGAGCGGCAGCGCTCGACCACGATCTTCTCCTGGGCAAGGTCCGTTTCCACGCCGCGCCATTTGCGCCACAGCAGGCTCTCCGGTGCGCGGAATGCGGAAAGCCCAAACGGCTCGTTGCCAACGGACGGGCCGTCGGAGGAAGGGCCGCCGTCTGTCGCTGCGTCGGTGAGCGTCGTCTCGTGCGGCGTCAAGGTCGCCAGGCGAAGTGCTTTCGGTCCCCGGCCGCGCTCGCGATCGAGCTTCGCAAGGACCGCGTTGATGGTGAAGAATGTCGCCGGAGCCTGCATGGCCTCCGGGGTGGGCAGAGTGACCTCGGCAGCGGATTCCTGCCGATTCCCGACCTCTGCAGCAAACGCGGTCTGGTCCGCGATGCCATCGAGGGAAATCAGCACGACTGCCGCAAACGCGAGCGTGCGCTGCCGTCCAAAACGCGACTTCATCGACCGTCCCCATATTCCGGGACGTCAGCCAGCGTCTTTGCGCGCTTGGTCTTTCATCCCGACCTGTTATGGACGCAGCATGCGCGGTCGGGCGCTTAAGGCGGGTTAAGCTGGGGGAAGAGGCCTAGAGAATGAGCTGGCACGCTAAACAGCGCCTATCCGGAGAAGCTAAATCCTGGAACTGAAAATTTATGATTGATTAAGCAACCCGGTCACGAGCACGCCAGTTAGTGCTCGCGCAGGGCCTCGTCCCGCAGGATGCGGACCGGCTTCAGGATGTAATCCAGCACGCTCTTCTTGCCCGTCAGAATTTCGACCGTCGTGACCATGCCGGGAATGATCGGAAGCGGACTTTGCTCTGTGCCGAGGTGATTGGTGTTCGTGCGTACCATGACGCGATAATACGTCTCCGGCCGCTGAGCCGCCTCGCCCTTGTCGTCGAGGATGGTGTCCGCGCTGATCCGTTCCACCTTGCCATTCAGATGGCCGTAGACGGACGAGTCGTAAGCGGAGATCTTGACGACCGCATCCTGGCCCGGCCGGATGAACGCGATGTCCTGCGGTCTTACCTTGCTTTCCACCAGGAGGGTGTCGTCGAGAGGAACGATGTCCATCAAGTTGGCCCCGGGCTGAACCACAGCGCCGATCGTCGTCACGTTCAGCTTGTTGACGATGCCGCGGACCGGGGAGCGCAGATCGGTTCTGCGTACTCTGTCCTGAGCAGACTTGATGTTTTCGTCAAGGACGGCGAGGTCGGTTCGCGACTTGGCGAGGTCCTCGTCCGCCTGAGCGCGGAAGGTCGATCCGATGTTCGCGATCTTCGATCTTGCTTCGGCCATCTGGCCCTTGGCTTCGGCTGATTGACGCTCCAGTCGAAGCATTTCGATTTCAGGAACAACTCTTTGTTCATACAGCCTGCGCGTCAGGGTCAACTCGCGCTCGAGCAGCGCCGTTGTTTGGGTCAACCGGCCAATTTGCTGGTTGAGAACGTCAACGTCCTGGGCGACTTTTTGTGCGCGTGTCTTGAACACACTCCTCTCGGTGGCGGCCGACGCCGGTGCGAGCTCCTCGGTCTGATCGGGAAAAACGAGCTCCGTGCGTCCGTTGGCCTCGGCGCTCAGACGCGCCACGCGGGCGGCCACGGCGGCCCGACGCTCTCTTATCTCCCCGAACTCCGATGCAAACTTGGTATCGTCAATTCGCATCAGGGATTGACCCTGCTGCACCACTGCGCCCTCCTGGACCAGCAGGTCGCCAACAATTCCGCCCTCGAGCGACTGTACCACCTGAATCTGTCGTGACGGGACGACCTTGCCGTTCCCCCGCTTGACCTCTTCCAGCACGGCGAAATGCGCCCAGACAATGAACGTGGCAAATAGAGCGAGAAACGCCCACAACAGCATTCGCGACGTCTTGGGCGTTCTCAACCGGACGGCCGCGCGAATGTCGTTGGCGTAGGCAAAATCAGATGACATTGGATCTCTGCACAACTGGGGTGGTTTGCGCGGGCTTGGGCGCCGCGGCCGCAGGCTGGGGGGCGGGCGGCTTGCCCTGCAGCAGGCTCAGGACCTTGTCGCGCGGTCCATCTGCGACCAGACGACCATTGTCGAACAACAACAGGCGATCGACCATTCCGAGCAGCGACAGACGGTGTGTCGAAATGATGATGGTCATCCCGTCGTCGAGCGCTCTCAGCCGATCGAGAAATTCGCTTTCGCTCCGCACGTCGAAATGCGCGGTGGGTTCGTCCAGAAACAAGATCCTGGGTTTGCGGATCAGGACGCGGGCCAGTCCGATGGCTTGTTTTTGGCCGCCCGACAGGCTTCGGCCGCCTTCGGAGATCGGCATGTCGTAGCCCATCGGGTGTCCCGCGATGAAGCTCTCCACCCCGGCGAGGCGTGCTGCCGCCAGCACTTCCTCATCTGTCGCGGCCGGATAGCCCAGCGTGATGTTGTCGCGCAACTTGCCAAAGAAGAGGTCGGTGTCTTGCATGGAAAAACCGATTCCGGAACGCAAATCGGCAGGGTCGTATTGGCGCGAATCGACATCGTCGACGAGAATGCGGCCTTCTTGGGCCTCATAGAAGTTGAGCAACAGGCGCCCTACAGTGGTCTTGCCTGAGCCAACCCGGCCGATGATCCCAACTCGTTCGCCGCGTCCGATCTTGAACGTGACTCGGTCGAGCGCCTTGCCGGGAGCATTGGGATAGGTGAACGAGATATTCTCGAAGCTGACGGTCCCGTTTTCTATCTTCCGCGCGACATAGGTCCGTTCCGGAGAGCGCTCTCGTTCGAGCGTCATGATCCGATCGATCGACTTTAGCGCCGTGAAGGTTTGTGTGCCGCGCATGATCACCGACGCGACGCCCGCGATTGGCGAAAGCACTCGACCAGCAAGCATATTTGCCGCGACCAATGCGCCGACCGTCAGGCTGCCGTTCATGATCAGGAAGACACCGATCACAATCAGCAGCAGACTGGTCAGCATTTGTGCCGAATTTGCTGCGGTAAGCGCCAGCGACGACCAGAAGTGAACAGCTTCGCCAGAACGGGCCGTCGCGGCCACCGAACGTTCCCACGCGGTTTGCATTCGCGCCTCGCCGCCTGTCGCCCGGACGGTTTCCAGTCCCGTGAGAGACTCGACGAGCACACCGTGCCGGGCCGCTGACTCCGCTTGCAGCCGCTTCATCGCCCGATTGAGCGGTCGTTGCAGTCCGATGCCGATCCCGATCATCACAGGCAGCATGAGCAGCGGCACCCAGGCCAGCGGACCGGCGACCACGAACAGTACGCCGATGAAGAGCACCGCAAAGAGTAAGTCGGTGGCTGAGACCACGCTTCCCGACGTGAAGAATTCGCGAACAGAGTCGAAGTCACGGAGCTGATTGGCAATGATACCGACCGATGCGGGCCTCTGCGCCATCTTCACGGCCATGACATGTTCGAAGATGTTGGCCGCAAGGACAACGTCGATGGTCTTGCCGGTCACATCGATCATCTTGCTCCTGACCATACGCAGGATCAGATCGAATAGGATTGCCAGGCCCATTCCGATGGAAAGAGCAATGAGTGAAGGGATTGCTCCATTGGGAATGACCCTGTCATAGACGCTCATCGTGAAGAGTGGCATGGCAAGCGCCAAGATATTGATGAGCAGGGCCGATAGAGCGATGTGGCCGTAGTTTCGCCAGTGAGCCCTCACGACCGACCAGAACCAGTGATGTCGGGGCAGATCACCGGCGGCAAGGGCCCGGGGGTCTGATTCCGCGGAGGCCCGAACAAGAAAGGCGTAGCCGGTATATCCGTCCCCGATGTCATCCAAAGAAATGATTTTTGGTGCATAGGGCCGATCCGATGGATCTAGCACCCTGATGCTCCGCTTGGCTTCATCGACGCCCAGCAGTATCAGCGCTGTCCCGTTCTTCATGATGAGGACGGCTGGAAGAACGAGAGGCGGAATGTCCGCTACGTCTCGTTGAACGGCCTCAGTTTCCAGGCTGGCGCGACGCGCAGCGCGTTCGAAAAGGGAGACCGTCAGGCGACCGTCCGTGATCGGCAGTCCGCCGAGCAACGCATCGCGCGTGACCGCCCGGCCATGGTGCGCCGCCAGGAAGACAAGCGAGTCCGTTAGGGGGTCGACGTCCCGCTCGCGGGCGGCGGTTTGAGCTGACGAGGTTGGTTCTTCGGGCGTATCAACAAGGCGCGCGCGATGATCAACCGGATGCTTTGTCTGGTAAAACAAGCTGTTATACCTTAATCAAATTGGCGAAACCGGCCCAGAAAAACGCAGTCATGATACGACAGTTCACCGGCTAATACATTCCAGCATTTTGACTTAGATGATTAACGATTAATACCTGTCCCGCTTCGAATGATACCCGTGAGATAACGGTGGCCAGCTGGACCTGTTTCCAAATGAAAAGCCGCCCGGAAGGGCGGCTTTCGCGACTTGATGGCTCTATGTGCTATTTCGGTTGAGGCGAAAACGCCGTCAGGAGCCAGTGTGGCTTCGTCTCTTTCGCATATGCAGTCCGCTGGTCGCCTTCCAGCACAACCGGACTACCCTTGGGCTCTCGTTGCGCCAGCCACTCTGATGCGCCGACAATCTTGGCCGCGGATGCCGTCTTGGTGGTGTCGCCCGACCAGCGTTCACTGAAAGCTTGGGACGCGGTAGCCGGCGCTGCCGCCGACAGGCGGACAGGGGCTGCGGCAGGGGGCTGGACCGGGACATGAAGGGGTTCGGATCCAGTCTGGGGAAGCGTCCAACGGAAATTCGGTGCGCTGTAGTTGGGCAGGCCAAACAGATTCAAGTCTGTGGGGGCGGCATCCACCGGGGGAGGCGCCTTGAGGTACTCAATGAGTGTTCCCATGGCCGCCAGCAATTGATAATCCGCAAAAACGACCACGGCCCGTGCCGACGTCAGCGACACCGAGGCGTTGAAGAACTGGTTCTGCGCGTTCAGCAGGTCGATTAGGGAGCGCTGCCCCAGTTCATATTCCTTCTGGAAGGCAGCAATGGTCTTCCTGTCCGCCTGCAGCTGATTGCTCAAGGCGGAAATGCGGGTCTGGGTTATGGTACGGGCGTTCCAAGCCTTGTCGATCGATTCATTGGCATCGCGCTGCAGCCGAGCATGCCGCATCGTGGCCTCGGTAAAGCGTTCTGCCTTCTCGGTTCGGTTCCACGCATCTTGGCCGCCGCGGAAGATGTCCCAAGACATCACCACTTTGCCGCTATAATCCTCATGCGTAACAGAACGCGCCCCTGGACTGCTCACGTAAGGAAATGAGTTGTCGTAGTGTGTGGCCCTTCCTTCCAGGTAGAACTTGGGGGCGAAAAGACCGTCCGTGCTCTTGAACGCATGCTTGGCCGCATCCGCGTCGGATTGGGCCGCGGTAATCGTTGAATTGAACCGCAGAGCAACGGCAAGGGACTCGTCGCGGCTTCCTGGCATGCCCCGCAAGGGCCCCGGGAATCGCAAGTTATACGGCTCAAGGCCGACGACCTTACGGTACTTTGCCCGCGCGTCCTCGAGGCTGCGGCGGAATTCCGCCAACGCGGCCCGGGCGTTTTCAACACGCTCTCTGGACTGCTCAAGATCACCTTCGCCGGCGCGGCCGCCGGAGAAGCGGGAGTTCACATTCGCGAAGATCTTGTCGTGGTTTGCAACGTTCTGCTCGCCGAGACTCACAAGGCGCATGTAGCGCACGACATCGACGTAGGCCTCGGCGGCATCGAGTGCGATGAGCTCGGTTCGTTCCTTGACGCGGGCGGCGGCGGCATTCACGCGAGCCGTCTGGCGCCAGACTTCGTGGATCGAGGTAAAACCGTCAAAAAGCAGCTGCCGAACGACCACCGATTCCTGACTGCCATTTCGCCAAGGCCCCGAACCCGTGGTGGGAACGGCTAAGTTGGGTGCGATGAAACCCGGCGATTGGTCGAACTTTTCCGGGCCGTAGCTGGCGTCAATGCGCACCTGCGGCAAAAGCGTGCTTTGCGTTTGCCGCAGCTCACTTTGGGTTGCCCGGCGATTTGCCGAGGCTTCTCCGACGCCCGGGTTTGTCTGCATTGCCTGGCGCAAGGCATCATTAATGGAAAATTGCTCCGCCAAAACGGGGGTTGTGGTCAAGAAAAGGCCTGCGAGGGCCAAATATACCGGCTTCATAATACTGCCCTACCCCAAATTACCAGAAATTCCCGGTAACGGCTGAAACTAACAAGTCCTCCCAGATTCACATATGACATTTCAGTCACAGGTTGCTGCAAACGAGCGGCCGGAAACGGTCCGACTGCGATTAGAATTGGTATTTTGATACCAGTACGAATGGCGCGTTTCGGATTGATCTAAGGCGAGGTTCAGGAGATCAGCGAGGTCCTGCTCCAGCTTCGTGCCTCACTATGCGGTGGTGTCAGATTGCCGGCCACCTTGGGGCAAGCGGGACGGAGCGGTTGGCAGGGTTGACCTTCAGCCATCGCCATGATCGAGAGAGATCAGGACCTTCTCGAAGTGCGATCTGCATCGCGCATCGCGGATGACGTGCTCAGGAGAGCAGCAATTTTGACATGACCAAGCAGATCGCTCTCATCACGGGTGTAACCGGCCAGGATGGTGCCTATCTGGCCGAGTATCTGCTTTCGCTGGGCTATGTCGTACACGGCATCAAGCGGCGCTCGTCGTCGTTTAATACGGCGCGCGTCGATCATCTCTATCAGGATCCGCATGTCGGCGAAGTCCCGTTCCTGATGCACTACGGCGACATGACGGATTCAACCAATCTGATCCGCCTGATGCAGCAGATCCGGCCGACCGAGATCTACAATCTCGCCGCCCAAAGTCACGTTGCCGTCAGTTTCGAGAGCCCGGAATACACCGCCAATGCCGACGCGATCGGCGTGCTGCGTCTGCTGGAGGCGATCCGCATTCTTGGTATGGAGAAGGAGACGCGGTTCTACCAGGCTTCCACCTCCGAGCTCTATGGCCTGGTGCAGGAGATCCCGCAGAAGGAGACGACCCCGTTCTATCCGCGCTCGCCTTATGGGGTGGCAAAGCTGTACGGCTACTGGATCACGGTAAACTACCGCGAAGCCTATGGCATGTTCGCCTCCAACGGTATTCTGTTCAACCATGAGAGCCCGATCCGTGGCGAGACCTTCGTGACCCGCAAGATCACGCGTGCCGTCGCGCGCATCGAGGTCGGCCTGGAAGAGACGCTCTATCTTGGCAATCTCGAAGCCAAGCGGGATTGGGGCCATGCCCGCGACTATGTCGAGGGCATGCACTTGATCCTGCAGGCCGATAAGCCAGATGACTTCGTGCTTGCCACCGGCGAGATGCATTCCGTGCGGGAGATGGTCGAACTGGCCTTCGCGCAGGTCGGCCGCCGCATCGAATGGCGGGGCGTGGGCGTCGAGGAAACCGGCGTCGACGCTGGAAGCGGCAAGACCGTGGTCCGAATCGATCCGACCTATTTTCGACCCACGGAGGTCGATCTTCTGGTCGGCGATGCCAGCAAGGCGCGCACCGAGCTCGGATGGAAGCCAAAGCGGAGCTTTGTCCAGCTGGTTGAGGAAATGATGGCGAGTGATCTGGCCGAAGCACAACGGGACGCTGCCAATGGCAATCGCTTCCTTTGAGCTGAAGGGCAAAAGCGTCTACGTCGCTGGTCATCGCGGCATGGTCGGCAGCGCGCTGGTGCGCCGGCTGGCGCGCGAGGAGGTTGAACTGGTGACCGTGGATCGGCGCGACGTCGATCTCTGCAATCAGGCCGCCGTATTCGATTGGTTCGCGAAGAGGCAGCCGCACATCGTGTTCGTCGCCGCGGCCAAAGTCGGAGGAATTGCCGCCAATAATACGCTGCGCGCTGAGTTCATCTACGACAATATCACGATCGCGGCGAATGTGATCCATGCCGCGCATCTGAACGGCGCCGAGAAACTGATGTTTCTGGGGTCCTCCTGTATCTACCCGAAGCTGGCGCCACAGCCGCTGCGCGAGGACTCAATGTTGACCGGCCCGCTGGAGCCGACCAACGAGCCCTATGCCATCGCCAAGATCGCCGGCATCAAGATGGCGGAGGCCTATCGCACCCAGTATGGGAGCGACTTCATCAGCGTGATGCCGACCAATCTCTACGGCCCTGGCGACAATTATCATCCCGAGTACAGTCATGTCGTTGCCGCTCTAATCCGCCGCTTCCACGAGGCGAAGGTCGCGGGCGCAAAGCGGGTCGCGGTGTGGGGCACCGGCACGCCCCGGCGCGAGTTTCTCTATGTCGACGACATGGCGGATGCCTGCGTCCATTTGATGAAGACCTATTCAAGCGCGGAGCTTGTCAATATCGGCACGGGCGAGGACATCACCATCGCGGAGTTCGCGCGTATCGTAGCCGAGGTCGTCGGCTATCGCGGCGAGATTACCTTCGACGTCTCGCGCCCGGACGGGACACCGCAAAAGCTACTGAACGTTGCTCGTTTGACGGAAGCCGGTTGGAGCGCTCGGACGCCGCTTACGGCCGGACTGAAGCTTGCCTACGAGGACTATTTGCGCAGCCGTTAGGGGCAGGTCATGAACGAACCTTCTCCGCCTCAAGGTTTCTCGAACACGACTCCGATAAGATTGGCGCTCGACCAGACGAGGCGGCAGCTTCGGATGATGCGATCTTTCTCGAGCATCAGTTTGAATGTGAAATTCACGTACCGTTCCGACGGAAGCTCAATTGCTGCCCCTTGTTCCGACATATTGACGACGCGACAGCGTAAGCTGGCGCCGTCGCCTGAAATGTAGGCGACCTCGTCCACATCGACGCGGTCGAACGTTCGACGTTCTATCATTCTACTGCAAGCCGCAACGAGCTCACGTGCCAGCGCCCCTTGTCTCAAGCATTCGAAAATTGTCGCGCGATCTGCGCTTCTAGGTCTGATCGTTGCTTGGCGAGACTTTCTCTTTGCTCAAGCATATCGTGACCGTCACGTTCGAGCACTTCAATCAAGATGGTTTGGTTTTCTATACAGAGTTGCTTGGCCGCGATTTCTCGTGCAGCGGTAGCTAGTTCATCGTCGCAATGTGAGGTCATGGGAAATCTCTTGGCTGCCGTTTGGCGAGTAAAGCTAAATCCTACCTGACCTTACCTGCAAAAAGGTTACCTGATCGGTGCTGCCCCTCGCACACACGGTACCGACGTAACTTTGGGGCGTCATGGTGAAGCGTCATGATCGAAGGCGAGGCCGGCACCAACTACCTCCGAGACATCATGTTGACGCTTCTCACCCGTCGACCTGCCGCGACCGCATCATGCTTGCGTTCGACTTATCACGTGTGGGGTGACGGCGAATGCCGGGGCGGCGGACCGCGGCCATCTGCTCTCGGCTGCCGATAGTCCACAGAGGCCCACGGCAGCATAAACCTGGCCTCGAACAGCGCCGCCGAGCAGAATAAGGCCGCAGCGTCCCTTCGTCTCGTGGACGCGCTCCCTGCCTCAGGAAAACGTGCCCTGCAAGGTCAATCGGCACGTCTTTCGGGATATGGATCACGGCGGACTGCTGCAGGACCTCTGGCTCGAGCAAGCCAGCGCGCTCAAGCTCCCTTATGAGCTGCTTGATCGCCTGGAGCTGTCTGCGAGCCGCTTTTACTTGCTATCACTTTGCCGTCGTTCGCCAGCGCGCCGGGGCTGACCAGCTCTACGTTGCCGCCGAGCTTCATCAACGCGTGCGGGGTACCGGAGATCTCGTCGCGAAAGCGCCGCTCGACCATCGACGGCGATGCTGGTGGAGGAGAGGGCTTGATCTCCACATTCGAGTTGTAGGCAGTTCATTCCGGCTCGGGAGCCGAAGGCCAACCGGTCTTCAACTAGGGGACCCTCAAACGAAAACCGCCGCCACTGGCCTCAGCCCAGCAAGTGCGGCGGTTTGGAATCGCATGGTGCGGCGGTCTGCCGACCGCCCCTGTTACCGCACGTACCAGTATCCCCACCAGCGCTGCGACACCGGCCGTGCCTGCGCCTTCATGGCTGCGACTTCCTCGACCGGGCGAAGCTGGGGACCATAGACTGCGGGCGGGTAAACGTCGTCCCACAGCACAAGTCCGCCCTGGGCGGCGGCTGTGCGATGGGCCGGAGCAACGGCGAGCTCGGCGGCCGGGGCGACGGACGTCGTCACGGTGAGCCCAAGGGCGGCCAGGGCAATGGATGGAATAAGGGCCCGAAAGTTCATTGGATTGAATCCCTCTGAAATGCGGTGAGAAATAATGCGACGGCTGCCGGACGGTTGCAAGAGTATGGCGCGACCGAACTGCCCGAAGTTCCTCGTCATGGACAAGGTCTGCTCGGCCAATCTGCGGCCGGGCCGCGGAGCGCGTCCTTCTCTCCCTCATATAGAGTGGCCGCCATACGGAGTATTCGGTGATCGTCGTCGATCGAGAAGAGATGTGGCGGCGGCCAGCAGCGAGTGCACATTGGGAATGCAACCTTGAACAATCTTTCGGCGCCGATGAGTGATCGAGAACCATGATGTCGACACACTGCTCGCTCTTGATATGAACAGGACTATCCAGGACGACTCCATGACTTCTGCGTTTGTTTCCGCTTCCATTTTCGGCGCTGGCCTCATCCTTGGATACGCGCTGCGCGTTTGGCGCGTCGAACGAAGAGGTGCGCACGCATCCTACGGCGCTTCGGACCAGACATCCCAACCCACCTCAACGTTCGGTCACCCGAGACGAGCCTTCTAGATGTCGTCGAATTCGCTGCCGGCATCCGGCCTCACACCGAAACGAAGGGGCACGACGACATGAGCGAGCCCAAGAAGGACGCTCCGCGACGCTACATCGTGGATGGCGCCGGGCAGCGCGTGCTCGTAGGTCTGACGATCTCCGAGACTGTCGAGTTTGAAGCGCTGGACAGGCCGGACACCGATCTGATCGGCGAAACGGCGCGCGTCCGTCAGGCCCAGCACGGCGAACGTTGGGTGGAACTCTACATCAAGCACGAACGAGCCTGGAGCGACTGGATGGCGCAGACCCGTGCGCGGCTGGAGAAGCCGCCGTTGGTCAACTAGGGGTTGACCCTGGGCAGCGGACAACCACGCCATCCCGGCGAAGCCTCCTCGCGCGTCAGTGGCAGGCGCTTGTCCTCACCTCACACCGCGAGCATGCGGCTGCCCTGAATGCTCATCAGCGTGAGATTGCCGGTCGCATAGGCGCCGGTGTCGATGTTGACGCGGTTTGCCAGGAATTCGGCGCTGCGGACCGGCGTATGTCCATGCACGATGTATTTGCCGAACTGCTCCTCGCTCCGCAGGAACTCTTCGCGAATCCAGAGCAGATCCCGCTCCGTCTGCTCAGCCAGCGGAACGCCCGGGCGAACGCCGGCGTGAACGAAGAAGAAGTCGCCGCAACTGAAGCTCAGCCGCAGATTGTCCAGGAATTCCAGATGTTCGGTAGGCATTGCCCGAATCAAATCGCGCAATATCGATGCCGGCTCGTCGCGCTTCAAGTCAGGCGGGGCGAGCCCGTAGGACATCAATGTCTGCGTCCCGCCGACGGCAATCCAGTCCTCGAACAGCGAAGGATCTTCGAACACCCTCACAAGAAACGCCTCGTGGTTTCCCTTGAGGAAAACCGCGTTACCCCGGCGGCTCCGTTCGACCAGGACGTCGAGAGTGGCGCGCGTATCCGGGCCGCGGTCGATGTAATCGCCCATGAAGACCTCGATCGCATAGCGCGGCCGGCTGCAAGCGACGTCGGCATCGATCACCCGCAACATCGGCTGGAGCAAATGCGCGCATCCGTGGATATCGGAGATCGCGTAGATGCGAACTCCCTCCGGCAATCGCGGTTTGGGGATGGGCGGACGTGGTCTGGCGAGAGATATCATGGCGCTCAATCGATTGGGTCGTCGAAAAGTTTCCCCAAGTCGCCGGCACCGGAGGGCTTCCATCCAACACGAACGAGGCGAGTTCGGCGAGGGAGCGTCCCTGTTCTCCGGCCCGATCACGCCAAAAGAAGGGCGGCATTTCTTGCCCACCTTGGGCAGCGCGAACAACTGGTCCGCAGGAATTGCATCGCCGAATGCGACGGTGCGGCAAAGTTGCATGCCTGCACGAAATTTCGCGACGCACGCCCAGATAGAATTCCCTCGAAATTCTCGCGAATGATCCGCCGCGCATCATCAGAAAATTGAATCGCCCGAAAGATGAGCGGCGATGCGCTCGCGCGACGAGCAGGCATTGCACGGAGCGTGGAACTTGATTCAAAATGGGGCAACTCGTTCGCTCATATGTCATCACTGTGACGACTTTTTCAGCGCATCGAATTTCGCTGCGCATTTCAACATCGCGTATCATCCGTGCGCCGCAAAAGTTTTGCGTGCGGCGCCACAATCTCGCTGCGATCAACCAACACTTTCAGTGCGGGGATTGACGAGTCTTCAGCATCACGATGAGCGTCAGACACTCTCTCGATTGACAGAGGTACGAATGGCTGTTGCAACTTATGGTTCTGAAAACACTCACGCGCTGTCGTCGATGCGCGGCAGCTCACTTCAGAGGCCGTTTCAGATCGTCGTCATGGCTGCGGACTTTCTGCTGATCCTGCTGAGCTATGCCGCGGGAGCTTCGCTGTACGGTGCGGCCGTCGCTTCGCCCACCGATGGCGCTTCGGTGGGAGCGGGGTTGTTTGTCGGCGTGGTGTTCGTTGCGGTCGCTTATTTCCGGGATGTCTATGCCACGCACCGCCTGCTCAATGTCGTATGGCAGCTTCGAAAGGCGGTCTTTATCTGGCTGACGTCTCTGACGATCCTTGCCGTTGCGGCCTTCCTGCTGAAATCGACGGACAATCTCTCCCGGGGCACCGTCATCGTGTTCGCCGTGATCGGCGGACTTGGCCTGATCAGCCTTCGCTTCGTCTGGCAGGCCGTGTTCGGCACGAGCTTTGCTAGAAGTCGGCTGGTCGATCGCAAGGTGATCCTGCTCAGCCTCAAGCCGCTCGATTTCACCTCGAGCCGCTTCAAGGATCTGCGGAGGAATGGCTTCGATGTCACGCGCCATTTCGTGCTCGGCGCCGATCGGGACGACGGCCAATGGGAGCGGCAGATTCGCGACGTGATCCGTCAATCGCGCTCGGCTGATGTCGACGAATATCTGCTTGCGATCGACTGGAACGAATTGCCGATGCTCCGCAAGCTGGGACACCATTTGCGCGCCGTCCCGCAGCCCATACGCCTGCTGCCGGATGACCCGGTCGCTGATCTGGTGGCCCGTCCCTTTCTTCCCGTCAGTGGAACCGTAGCGGTCGAAATCCAGCGGCCGCCTCTCAATATTATCGAGCGGTTGCAAAAACGCTGTCTCGACGTGGGTGTCGCCCTGTTCGCGCTTGTGATGCTGACACCGCTGCTGCTGACCGTTGCCCTGCTGATCAAGCTGGATTCCCCGGGAACCGTTATATTCCGGCAGTCGCGCCGCGGCTTCAACGGCAGGCCCTTCGAGATCTGGAAATTTCGCACGATGACCGTCAGCGAGAATGGCGAGACGGTAACGCAGGCGACAAAGAAGGATGCCCGGGTCACCAAGATCGGGCGGTTCCTTCGCATGACCAGCATCGACGAACTGCCGCAGCTCTGGAACGTGCTGCGCGGGGATATGTCACTGGTGGGGCCGCGTCCTCACGCTCTCGCCCATGACAATTATTATGACGAGCTCATCAGCAAATACGTCTACCGGCACCACATGAAGCCGGGTCTGACTGGCTGGGCGCAGGTGAACGGGTTCAGAGGGGAAACGCCGACGATCGATCTGATGGAGAAACGGGTCGAGTACGACGTGTGGTACGTCGGCAATTGGAGTATCTGGCTCGATCTGAAGATCATGGCCCGCACCGCATCCGCAGTGATGTTCCAGGAAGCCTACTAACCACTCGATGTCTCGATGATCTGGAACGGCCGGCTCTTGAGCCAATCAGGTTCCATCCCGCCTCGACCTGCTGAAGAGCCGCACGACCGCATCGCGTAACGCGAGCAACGGCGGCACCAGCACGAAGAATGCCCCCATCGCGACGGAGACGATGACATGGCGAACCGAGAAGGGTTCGTCCTGGCCGATTTCTCGTGCGCTGGGATCGATTGGCGCAGGCGAAAGTGTCGTCGCCATCGGCTGCCGACGCGGCTTCCGTGGGGGAACCACGATCAACACGAACAGGATGTTGAGCAGAACCCAAACAGTCAAAATCGTCAGGACGATCAGCATTCCGAGCCTACCGGCAAAGAACTACAAAATATGCGCCGAGGTTAGCCTGAGGGAACCCAGAAAGAAAGATGCCCAAAATTTCGGCATTTTGAAGCATCGAGGACCGGATCGCCTCGTCTTATCGACAGATGATTACCAATTGGCGCACTGTCGTAGCGATCGTCGCCCTCGTCAATCATTGCTTTTGGCTAGAGCAATAACTGCAAGTTGTGGATTCCGGACGAATACGGAGGCCTGAGCGGTCCGGTGGGCCTGGCGCAATCTCCGGCTTCGCGCGCGAAGGGCGCATTCGATCGCCCTTCAGGGACAGTTCCGCAAGACGCGAAAAAGGCCCGCTGCCAGAACGGCAACGGGCCCGAGGTCGTTACAATTCGGCTGCGCGCGGCGCCGCCTAAAGCATGATCCGGAAAAGTGCGCAGCGGTTTTCCGAATAGCTCATGCTTCAACGACAACCTCAAGCGCGATGGCTATTCCCAATCGCATCGCGCTTTAGGCATGCTCGACGTAGTAGCTGTTGTGGTGCTTGCCCTTGTACGCCTCGATGCGCTTGAGCATCTTCGGGTTGGCGCGGTTGAGCACGGCGCCGAGCAGCTTCTTCTGGAGGACTTCCGACCCGGAAACCGACTCCTGAAGAGCGCTTCTTGTCGTCTGTCCCCATTCGATCACGTAGACCATGGCGTCGATCAGGAGGCTGACGGCCTTCGAGTCCGCGACCGGCATCACCGGGGCAAGATCGATCACGATGTATTCGTAGTGCTCTCTCAGCACCTTGAGCAGTTCGGCCATCGCCTTTGATCCAATCACGTCAGCCGAATTGACCATGCGGGAAGCCACGACGGACGGCAGGAAATCCAGGCCCGTTTCCTTGCTTCGCTGCACATGGTAGCCGAGGCTCGCCGGGTCGGCGAGAGCCTCCACCAGTCCGCTCTTGGCATTGGGGGCGAGCTCTCGGGTCAGCGAGCGCGTGTGCAGATCGCCGTCGATCAGGACCGTGCGATGTCCGGTGAGGGCGATCAACTGTGCGAAGTTGGCCGCCACCGTCGTCTTTCCTTCCTTGGGAAGCGAAGACACGATGCCGATCACCTTGATTTCGCGGGTCAGGCGCGCAACATCGATCGACACCTTGATGTTGCGCAGCGTCTCCGCGAACCGCGAGAACGGATGATCGACGACGTAGCGGGACAGATCGGGTGAGCCTGCTTTGCCTGACGTCGAAAGCAACGCGCCGGTCGTCATCGGCGGACGAATGTCCGGCAGGACTCCGAGGCACTTGACGCCGAGCTCCTCCTCGACCTCGGCGGGGGTCCGCAAGACGTCGCTGAGCAGTTCGCGCCCAAATGCGACGCCGAAGCCGAGGCAGAGGCCGCCCACCAGGCCGCCGACAATCGCCAGGACCGTGCGCGGCGAGCTCTTGCGATCCGGCTTGGTCGCGGTGGTGATGAGGCGGGCCTCGCTGAGCGGAAAGCTCTGATTCTGTGTCGCGCTTTGCAGTTTCTCGAGGAAGTTGTTGTAGAGGTTGCGATAGGTGTCGGCGGCGCTTTCGAGGTCGCGCAGCTTGACTGCGGCCTGGCCGGTGTCGCCGGCCTGAGCGACGAGTTCCTTCACGTTCTTATCGAGCGAGGCTTCCCGGCTCTTTGCGATCTCGTAGTCGCTGCGATAGGCGTCTGCGATCCGACGCAGTTCGTCGGCGATGTTCTTGCGCAGCTCTTCCATCTTGTTGGCCAGATTGACCGCTGCAAGATGCTGCTTGCCGTAGCGTCTCGACCAGTCGGCATACTGGGCCTGGAGGTCGAGATATTGTGCGCGCAGACGGGTGATCACTGAATTGTTGAGGGCGTCCGTCACGGTTGATTGCGCAACATCCTGATCGGAAATCGTATCGATCCGGTCAAGCCGGGCCTTGGCCTCGGCGGTCGCCGCCCGCGCTTGAACCAGTTGGGTGTTCAGGTCCGACAATTGCTGCTCGGACATCAGGCCGCGGCTGGTGCCGACGATGTTGTGCTCGGCTTTGAAGGTTTGCACGGCGCGGTCGCTGGCCGATGCCTGCTCGCTCAGCTCGATGCTGCGCTGCTGAAGCCATTCGGTCGCCCGCCTGGTGGACTGATATTTGGCTTCCAGGGCACCGACGAGGTAGGCATTGGCGATGGCGTTGACGATCTTGGCGGCCTTGTCGGGGCTTCGTGAGCGATAGCTCATCGACAAGACATACGTCGTCAGAACGCGCTCCGTCCTCAGGTTCTTCTGAACCGTCCCGACCACCGCATTTTCGAGCCGCTCCTGGGACGCCGGTTCGCCGGAGCCAAACACCGACATGATCTTGCCGAGGACGATGGACAGCAAGCCTGGATTGGAGCCATTGAATTCCGGATCGTCGGTCAGCTTCAGGCGACGGACGACCGAGAGAATCAGGTCGTTCGAATTGATGACCTCCACCTGGCTGTCGACGTAGCCGGTGTCGATGAGCGCACTGTTGGCGTTGCTGTCCTTGTCCAGCACCTGCGCCTGACGCGTATCCATCATGATCCGGGCATTCGCCGTGTACATCGGTTCCGCCGTGACCAGGTAGATCATCACCAGGGCCAGCGAAGCTCCGGTGCACGCCGCGATGATCGGCCACTGCCGGCGCAGGACGTCGGCCACGCGCTCGAAGCTGAGGACTGCTCCGCCGAATTCGATGCCGAATCGGTGTCCCGACTGGAAATGTTCTCTAGGCTGATACATGTGCTAATTCGCTGCCTTTGACGATCGCTGATCAGTTCGGAAGGGGGACGGGCTTGAACGGGTTGGCCAGCTTGGTTCTCCACTCGCCTTCGAGCAGTGCTCCGCCGCGGCCCGGCTGCGGCGAGGACTTGATTTGCGATTGGACCTGGATGCCAGAGCTGTCGTCTCCTGCGCCGGAATAACCGGCCTGCACGTTGAGATCACTGATCCGCTGCACGAAATCCCTGATCTTGCGCGAGGCGTCCGGCTTGGTCGACGTGCAACGTGCTTCGGCAATGCGCAGCGCAGCGCCGATGGACGAGCGATCGGTTGAGGCCGCGGCCGAGATTAGCGTCTGCACGGAAGGCAGCACCGACGGATTTGTGGCGACATAGCGCGCGAGCCAAAACCGCAACTTCTCCTTGTCATTGCGCAACCGCTCCAGGAGCGAGGAGGGCGACTTCACGAAGGTGTCGAGTTCGAGCTGCGAGGCGCGGTCCGAGAATTCGACGCACTGCGCGCGGCAAGCACCGGCGCTCGACACGATGAGCACAGAACCAATCAAGACACTCGCTAGCCATCGCGGCTGCGCATGACGACGTGTTAGTCCGCGGCCCATCCGTGTTCCTTGCTTCTGTTGCAATAGGAGAACAGGTGAAACTTGGCAGGTAACTGTGTCATCTTTTTGTGCGATGCAAAAGCCGGTGCAGAGGTCGTCGACTTACCAACCGCCTTGCTCCTTCTCGCTGGTTGCAGAAACAAGATCTACAATGCCTGCGAGATCGGCATGTTGCGCTCATGAATGTTGCAACTTGGAAATTTATGAGCCACTCCCGCATCCGCTCGTCGCAAAACCGACACAAGTCATGACACGCGCTTGTTGTTCCCTGGGGCCGCGAGAATTTTCGTGCGGCATCTGCACGCAGACAAATCAATGTGCTGCAAACGCCCTCGATCGCAACAGCGCCGAATTTCGCGCATACTTTCCGCGCAAATACCCGCAATCATCCCACGTTGATTGGCTTGCGCGCCGAAGCAGGCGCGCGTCGGATAAAAGTGGCATGAACTTGGCGCTCGCATGTCCGAAAAATCTGCGAGCCTTGAAATTATCGTCGGGCGTCATGCATCGAATGCCAGTCAGCGATCGCAAAGATTGAACACGCGCGCGACCTGATACACACTGCTGCGATGCAACAGGCACGGAATGTTGATGTGACGGAGTTGGTTCATCGTGAGAAGGCGCATGTCCAGCCGCTCGACAGCATCCGGGGCATCGCCGCGACTTCGGTGGTGATCCACCATCTGCTGCTGATGCCGACATTTCTCGCGGTATTCCCGCACAACGCCTGGATCGACTGCTCCTTCTTCAGGAGCGCATGGTTGCTGGTCGATCTGTTCTTTGTTCTCAGCGGAATGGTCATGGCGTTGAGCTACATCGAGAGCGACTTCACGCGCTTCTCGCTGCGCAAATTCATGATACGGCGCCTGGCGCGAGTCTACCCGCTGCATATCGTCATGCTGCTCGCAAACCTCGTCTTTCGCCTGCTGCGCATCGGCCTGGTCATGGCGGGCGTCGTGGTCGCCGCCCCGACGGCCTTCGAGGTGAACAACGCCTATTCGTTCGGCCTCAATGTTCTGCTGCTGCATTCGATGGGCTTCATCGACTATCTCAGCTGGAATGCACCGAGTTGGAGCATCAGTGTCGAGTTCTACACCTATCTGGTGTTTGGCCTGATCGTTCTGCTTGCTCTGCGCATGCGCTCGCTGTCGTGGTTTTATGTCCTCTGCGGGCTGCTCGCGGTCGGAAGTCTGGTCTTCATCATCTTCGTGCTCGAAAAGAAGAGCCTCGAGCTTCAGACGGATTTCGGTCTTCTGCGCTGCTTCGTCGGCTTTTTCCTGGGCGTGTTGATGGTGAGGATCGTCGATCGCCTGCCGGCCAAACCGGCCCCAGCCGTACAGGGCGCGTTGCAATTCGTCGCCATGATCGCAAGCGTCGCCCTGGTGTCCCTGGCGGAGACCAATCCTGCGGCGACGTTCCTTGCCCCAGTCATCTTCGCGATCTTCCTCGGCAGCTTGCTGGCCTTTCCGGATGCGCTGCTGGTGCCGCGGATCCTGGGAGCCAAGCCTCTGCTCTGGCTCGGGCGCCGTTCTTACTCCATCTATATGGTGCACGCGCTCGTGGTGCTGCTGGCTGAATATTTCGTGCGGGCCGTGGGAGCGGGGCGAATCGCCGCCCTGGATTCGAGCTGGGCAGGGCTGCCGGCTACGCTGAATCTCGTCGTCTCACTGGCCGCTGTGCTGGCGGTTTCGCACTTCACCCATCGCTATGTCGAAATTCCCGGCGGCAAGCTCCTGCGAAATGTATTTGGAAGCTCCCCGGATTTTGCGCCATCCACCGCCCGGTCGGCGCGGCTGAGCAATTGAGCCGGGCATGAGCACCTTCGCGCCGCAACCCCGCCGTATCACGCTGATCAGTCTCAACATCGAGGCGATCGCGCTCGGAGCCTATCTGGTGCGGGACGCCTTCGGCGGTCTGATGCGGTACTACACCAGCATCATGCATCTGGACACGCTTTGGTTCGTGCCAGACGGCATTGCGCTTCTGTGCCTGGTACAGTTCATCGTGCATTGTATCCTGCGCAATCGCAGTATCCTGGCTGCAGTTGTCCTGGTGCAGATCATGCTGTCGCTGGTGCTCGGCTATTTCATGCTGGGAACAGCCAACGCGGCGATGTCGTCGTTCAAGATGATGCTCCCGGTGTTCGTCGGATTTTGCTTCTGCGACACCAGTTTAGGCTCTTACAAGAAGTTGCTGTCGGTCATCGCGGCGACATTCTACCTCTCGCTGATCGGCGTGCTGCTGACGAAATTCTATCTCATGCCCTGGGTCGGCTACAAATATGAGTCCTTCGGCGCCGTGCGTGAGGCGGGCCGCCTATGGTGGGCCTATGGAGGTGACGATCAGCGTCTCACGGGCTTTGCTGCCGAAAGTACCATGGCGGCCTTCTTCATACTCGTGTCCTTCGCAATTACGTCGATCCGCAAGAGCACGATGTGGTGTCTTCTGTACGGCTCTCTTGCGATCTACATCATCCGTCTGACGACCAGCAAGACGACCATGATCGTCCTCGTGATCTACTTGGTTCTGCTGCTGTTCGTGCGGATGCTGCCGGAGAAGTCGCGCTTTCCCGCGATTCGGACCATTGCGCTGTGGTCGTTTGCCGCCATCCTCGTGCCGTTCTTCATGATCGTGCTTGCCTCCGGTACCGCCGCGGTGCCGCACACAACCCTGTTCAGCATCGTCGATCGCATCAACAACAGCTGGCAACTCCCGTTCGTCTACCTGAACCAGCTCATGCCCATCGGTCTCGTAACCGGTTGCGGCGTTGGCTGCTTCAACTATCCGCAGAAGCTGTTCTCGCCGCTTGCGCATTTCTGGGTTCCGGTCGACAATTTCTACATCGGTACGTACCTGATGTTCGGTCTCCCGTTCGTCGCCTTCATGGTGATGGTGTTCCGGGCGACGTTCGCAGCGACCGACGTCTACAAGCTGACGCTGATCTTCGTCGTCAACCTGTTCACGATCACAGTTCTGAACTACGGTCCGGCGTCCGGCCTGCTCATCATCGCGTTGAGCTTCAGCGAAGTGTTCTCGCGGCGTGCGACCTTCGCGCGGGCAGGTGACGCCGTGCCAATCATCATGCGGCCACCGATGCCGCCATTGGAAGGCTTCCGCCCGGATATACCGGCGGCGAGCGGAAGCAGGTGAGAAGAACGATGCATAAACGGCTCGCATTCATCGATACGCTTCGCGGCATTGCCGTACTGGCGGTCCTGGTCCAGCACGTCTTCGAGGTCATTCTCGAAAAGCATCCGACGGGTGTCTATTACGGGCCCCTCCACGATATATTCGGCTACTACATGAACTTTGGCCGGTTCGGCGTCGTGTTGTTTTTCTTCGTGAGCGGCTTCGTCATTCCGTTCAGCTTCCCGGACAGCGCCACGCCTGTGCGCGATTTTACGATCAGCCGCTTCTTCCGGCTCTACCCGGCTTATTGGACTTCGATCGTTGTCGGGCTCACGTTGGTGCAGCTGCTGGATTCGAAGAGTTTTCCGCTGGGGCAGGTCGCCGCTAACGTGACGATGTTGCAGACTTTCGTGAACGTGCCGAATCTCTGGGTGTTCTATTGGACTCTGGCGATCGAGCTCTTGTTCTACGTCGGATGCACCATTCTCTTTGCGATGGGGCTACTCAACCAGCGCCTCACAGCGGTGACGATCGTCGTTGCCGCCGCGCTGGTGGGAACCACAGCGGCACTTCTCGTTGAGAGCAGGGCAGTCTCCTCGGTGATGGAGGTCGGCTTGAACCTCTCGGCGATGTTCCTGGGCAAGATCATCCGCGACACGGTCATTGGCGGCAAGCTGCGGTGGACCCATGTGACCGTCTGCACGCTTTTGTATGCGGTCTTCGCCGCCACCCTGTCCGACCGCCGGTTCGGCGGCGTGTATCACGAGAATTTCTTTTACAGTTATTCGATCGGATCGGCGTATATCTGCGCGGCGCTTGTCTTCATCGGCTTTGCCGTGTTCGGCGAACGTATGGCCTGGCGCCCGATGGCATTCGTCGGCGTGATCAGCTATTCGGTCTACCTGATGTCGCCGTTCGTGATCGTTTTCATCCATCGCCTCGTCTGGTTCGGCGACGGGCCGCTCGGATGGTCGATTTTCCTGGTCGTGATCCTGGCACTGTCGATCCTCGTCAGCTGGATGACATTCGCGTTCATCGAGAAGCCCAGCATTGCCTTCGGGCAGAGGTTCCGCTCGGCGCGAAGAAAGCCTGTCATCCTTGAGCCGGCCCTCGGCACCCAGGGTGCCGCGGAGTGATCAAGGCACCGCACCAGCCGGGCGCTGCCGATCACGGATCGTTCGTTCCGTCGGTCCAGGGACTTCGGGCCATCGCGGCGCTGAGCGTGCTGATGGATCACTTCTACGACATGCCTAAAGCAGGGATGTACGACATCCCGAATCCCGGCTTCCTGCCGCCGCTCTGGCCCTGGCTGCAATCGGTCATCAATGTCGGCGGACACGGTGTCGAGCTGTTCTTCATGATCAGCGGATTCCTGATTCCGGCGAGCCTGGTGCGGCACGGCTCGCTCTCGCGGTTCTTCTACGACCGCGTGCTGCGTATCATGCCGGTGTTCGTCGTCCTGCATCTGGCGTTGTTCGTGATCGGGCCGATCGTGGCCTACAAGTTCTTCCGCGGGATCGATCTGACCAGCTATCTCACGATCTTTGCGGCCAATCTGTTCTTCGTGCAGGACGCGCTCGGCTTGCCCATTGCGCAGCAGAACGCCTGGACGTTGACCTATGAATGGGCGTTCTACATCTGGTTTGCGCTGACATTCTCGATGTGGCGGGGCGGGGGCCGGCTGCTCGCGGCGCCCCTGATCCTGCTGGGTCTGGCCTGCCTGATGCGCTGGCCCATCACTGCGTTCTTCTGCATCGGCATGCTATTCAGTGCGACGGGATTTCGCATCTCCATTCCCGGCCGCCTCGGGCTGCTCGCGGGCGTGGTCTGCGGCGCCGCCTTGTATGCGAGCCTCGTGCTGTTTCACCCCTTCGTTGGTCTCGTTCCCGGATTTCTGCTGTTCGCCATGGTGCTCGCCCCGGAATCGGGCCTCGGCAGGGCGCTGAGCACGCCGGCGCTGCAATATGTCGGCAAGATCAGCTACAGCCTCTATCTCGTGCACCCCTTCGTGCTCTTTCCCCTGCAGGTGATCGGCCTGAAGCTGGTTGCTGCCGGCGTCGACCGCTGGCCGCTGTGGGCCGCCTTCATCGGGCTCGGGCTGGTGATGTCACTCGTTGCGAGCGCGATTACTTATGAATTGATCGAGGTCAGGCTGAGGCGCCTGTTGGACGGCGCGATCCGCGGCGTGTTCTTTCGACGGCAGATCGAGCAATCGGTTTGAGAGGCAGTGGGTCGCGGTCAGCTCACGGTCCGGCCGGCCAGCCTGTGATAGGACCCGAGAAGCTGCGCGGCGATGCGATCCCAGTTCAGCAGGCCGGCTGCAGTCTGCCGTGCGCCCTCGGTCAATGTCGCGGCAAGAGGTTTTGAAGTCAGCACCCGTTCGAGTGCGTCGGCCAGTGCCGTGGCATCGCCGGGAGGAACCAGCAGCCCGTTGACGCCGTCCGTCACGACGTCGGGAATGCCGCCGGTGGCGCTGGCAACGACCGGACGGGCGTTGCCGTAAGCGGATGCAAGCACGCCGCTCTGCGTTGCATCCTTATAGGGCAGGGCAACGACGGTCGCGGATTGAAACAGCCGTCCGGTCTCCGCAGGTGAGATATAGGCGTTGATCGCCTTGACCGTCGGCATCGCCTCCATCCGCGCGCCGAGCCGTGTCATCTCGGGTCCGCGGCCGGCGACGATCGCCTCATGCGCCACGCCGCGCCGGGCCAACATGTCGATCGCATCGATGAACACGTCCAGGCCCTTGTAGGCCCACATCCGTCCGAAAAACAGGATTCGCGCGGCCTCCGGCTCGGCGAGCGCCCCCTTGGCCGGCGGAACCATGAGCACGCCGTGCATGCTGGAAACGGTCTCGCCCTTGAAGCCGGGCGAGGCGCGGCGAAAATCGGCAATACAGCTCTCGCCATGCGTCGTGACGACCGATGCGGCCGCGCGCATGCGCTCGCGCCAGGCATCTTCACGCGGCGAGGTGCCGGAGCCGCCCTCCGAATGCGGAATCGCATCGTGAACCGTCAGCACCAGGGGAATGCCAAGCGGTCGGAGCAGCTGGATCAACTTGGATGTGTAGATCTCCGGAACTTCGTGACAATGAATCACGTCCGGACGAAACGATATTATGTCGAAGAAGGACGCGGGGATCCCGATCGCGCCGCCGCGGCGCAGGCTCAGGTCGCGGATTCGGGTCTCGAACGGCGCCGCCACGGCGATATCCGCCAGTTCCCATTGCTGGTTCGCATCCTTGGCGTTGAGCACGAGGCGGACGTCGCAATGATGTGCCAGTCCCGCTGCGAGCCGGTAGGAATATTCCGCAAAATGCGGCGCGTAGATGGCCACGCGGAGGCGCTTGGCCATGTCAGCTCTTTCCGCCCCAGAGGTCGATCGGGAATGCATTCATCAAGGCACGATGGTCAAAGCTGAGGGGCGCTGCTCCACCCATCTCGCGTCCTTCTTCAATACTTGTGGCAAACTCGACGGCGAACCGGCCGGTGCCCTCATAGTAGTCACGATACTTGAACTCGGCTTCTGCGCTGCTCAGTCGCACGTATCGAGCCGGTATCCCGAATGCCTCGGCGACGATGATGCCGTGGAGCGAGCTAGCCAGAACCAGTTCAGCTTCGAGAATGGCGTCAATTCGACGGTTCCAGGATCCCAGCGGTGATACCACTGTATCGGCGGTAGGGTCGATGAGACTCAAATCGTGCAAATTCGGAACAAACACCCACGGCTTCTTGGCAGTGGGGTGAAAGCGATTCGGAAACAGCTGAGGAAGCAGCAACGCGGGGTCTCCGAACACTTCAGGTACCACGATGCCCCGACGCTGCAGAACCTCCCGTGTACGAGGGCCGCGCACCGCTCGCACGTCCAAGTTCTGCACGCGTCGGTTGAGGTCGCCCTGCCCAAGGCGCCCGTTTACGCCGCTTCCCCAGACCACATCGCCGTCTCGCGCGTAATGGAGCACGGAGCCGATCGCGAACAAGCGTGTTTGCCGCGGCACCTCGTCGGCGAGCGTATACCCGAAATGCCGCAAGAGATGGTCAACGACGACGATCGAAAGGTAGTCGCCGAAATTTATCGTTCCGTCGTCGGGACGCCAGAAGAACAAGTCCACGTGCGGATAGGGCAGTTGATGAATAAAGTCGCAGCCGACCTCGTTGATCAGTCGCCGTAGATTGCCTCGAAAATTCATGCTGCCTCGGATCGTAGCTGCTTTCTTGCCGTAGTGTCCTCGTAAACAAGGCGACTATTGGACCATTGCAGCCAATGGCTCGTCGACGAAGGTCGGCCTAACCCGAAATAGTGACAGGCTTCCAATTGCGCCACGAGATTATCAAGCCGCGCTCGATCGTTTCGGGCGTTATTTGGTCGGCACTCGATTCTGCGGTCGGGCAGGCTCTCACGCTCGCAATCTACATGATCATGGCGCGGCTGCTGTCGCCGCAGATTCTCGGCATCGTGGCAACGGGAGCGCTGGCGCTCGAGTTCTGCCGGGCAGTCCTGATCGAGAGCATCGCGATCGCCGTCCAGGCGCGCCCCGCACCGAAGGATGAGGATTACACGGCCTCGTTTTGGCTCATCGCGGGCCTCTCCCTGTTTGCAGCGCTCGCGCTGTTCGCCTCGAGCGGCGCTATCGAACGATTCTCGGGTCTTTCGGATCTTGCCATCGTTCTCAAAGGATTTTGCATCGTGGTGGCCGTGCAAGGCCTCTCACGGACGCACGAAGCCTGGTTGACGCGCAACCAGCTCTTTCGATCCCTCGCCATTCGTTCGATTTCCTCAATCTCGGTTGGCGGGGCTGTAGGGATCGCGCTGGCGATACAGGGCTACGGGGTCGTTGCGCTGGTCGGACAGCTCGTCTCGACTTCGTTGATCTCGCTGGTCAGCCTTTGGATTCTGACGCCCTGGCGCCCCGGGCTCCGGGTCAGCCGGCAGGCCGTTATCGAACTCCTGAGCTATGCGCGCTACGTGGCGCTGACAGGAATCACCAATTTCGCCAATGCCAATGCCGATCTGATCTTTGTCACTTGGTACACCGGCGCAGCCGGCGCGGGCTTCTACAGCCTCGCCAAGCGCCTGGTCAACGCCGTGAGTACGGTGATCGGAAACGCGTTGAACCGCGTGTTCTTTTCGACCATCGCTGGCCTCCAGCATGACCGGGAAGCGTCACGTTCGACGCTGGTTGACTTCGTCATGTACACCTCGCTGCTGACGGCCCCGCTTTTCGCTGGCATAGCGGTTCTGGCGCCGGATCTCATCGTCGGCTTCTTCGGAGCCAAGTGGGGCGAGGCCGCCCCTCTGCTCGCGATCATGTCGATCACCGGATTCCTGACCACGATCGGCCTCTACAATCACTCTGTGATCCTGGCATTCGGAAAACCGCACTGGCAGACGTGGCTGACGCTGATATACGCGGTTTCGAACATAGCGATCTTCATCCTCGCTGCGCCGTTTGGCCTTGTCGCGATTGCTGTCGGCTACGTTGGTCGCGCCTTGTTGCTGTATCCCCTATCCGCGGGAGCCTCGATGCGGATACTGGCGCTCGGTATCAGGTCCTATGCCGCGGCGCTGATGCCTGCACTTGCGGGCTCTGCGGTGATGGCATGCGCGGTGGTTGCTGCCTCCGTTACCATGCCGGCCACGTCGCAATGGCTGCGTCTCGCCGCGCTCGTGCTGCTTGGTTCTTCGGTCTACCTCGCCGTTGTCATGGCTGTCGCCCGGCCGGCCGTGGTGCGGATATGCCAGGAAGTCTGGGGTCGTGTGCGACGATCGTCGAGGACCTAGCCGCAAGATCTGGCAGCACGCACCACCCGCCTAGCTTGCGTTTGCCGCCTGTCTGGTCTCGGCAAGATCGAGCGGCTCGGCCTTTGGGATCCGGGCTGATCTTGCACCGCCGGGCATAAGCCGGTTGATCAGTTTTCGAGCGGGATCTTCGACGTAGCGATAGGTCACGTCGGCAACGACTGTCAGAATGATGCAGCAGACCAATGCAAACACTGGAAACATGCTTGGTTGAAGTCCGAGATAGTGCCAGGCCGGCTTGAAAAGCAGGATCAGCAGCACTTCGTGCACCATGTAGATCGCATATGACGTGTTGCCGAGGCGGCCAAGCCAGTCAGAGCCGGGAAACCGCTTGAATGCACTTTCTCCAGTGGCTGTGACGAGGATCGCGACAGAGAACAGTATGATTGCAAGGTCGGGCTTGGCAAAAAAGTTGAGCACCAGGATCGAGATGATAAACAGCGCGATTCCGGCGAATGCGACCGGCTTCTTGCGATAGTCGCTCGAGAGCCTGAACAGGACAGTCAGGAGAATCCCGTTCAGGAAGCTCGGAAGGGCCCGTAATATTCCGAAATCGTAGGTTGCCCCGTACATCTGCGAGCGTTCCTGCCAGATCGGCAGGTGAGCATGGGCGAGGATTCCATAAGAGAGCGCGACGATGATCGCGAGCATCAGCGGCGAAATCCTGCCGGCCAGCAGCATGAACAACGGGAACAAGAGATAACAGAACAGTTCGGCGCTGATGGACCAGGACGGCGAGTTGAAGCTGAGGTGATCCGTGATGCCCCACGCCTGCACGAGGAAGAGGTTGTGAATGAAATCCGTCCAGCTCGCGTGCGAGGTCGGACCGGATATGCCCATGAGGGCAAGGATCGCGAATATCAGCAAGGTGAGCAGATGCAAAGGGTAGATTCGCGCGATCCGCCTCACGAGGAAGCGCGCATAGGAGCGCAGGCCCGTCGAGCCTGAAGGATAGGAGTAGGAGATCACGAAGCCGGACAGGATGAAGAACATGTCCACGAACAGGCCATAGGACCCGTTCCAGGCCGGCGAGATGCCCGTGTCGATCAGCTTCAGGTGGAAGATGAAGACCCCGAGCGCGGCGACGAAGCGGTAGAAGTCGAGAACGACAAAACGTCTTGCTTCACTGGCTTCCATCGGGGCTCGGTATCCTTGCGCGGTCCGTCTGCTTCTAGAGACGAATTGTGACGCAAGTTCGCAAGCACGCCGGCCGACACGGCGCAATCCGGCATTCCCTCCGAATTCATAGGGCTCATCCAATTGCGGATGGCAGTCAGCCCTCTGCTCATCGATGAGGCAGACGCCCGTGGAACGATCAGGGGCCGGGACATGGTCCCGGCCCCAGCGCCATTGGCATCCGTTCGGCAGGTCTCGCCGGCTCAGACGAATACGAAGTCGTGGCTCGTCAGGCTGGAGACATAGACGTTCTTCAGCAGGATCGAGTCATTGGCCGAGAACGTGATGAGCGCGTTCGTGCCGGATTGCATGATCTGGAGGTGGCTGTAGTCCTCCGCCAGCAGTTTCGAGATCGCGATCGTGTCGTGCGTCGTCCCGCTGCCGGCCTGGAAGTTGAGAATCTGATCGTGGCCGTGGTCGTACGCGACGGTCGTCGAGCTCGGCGCCGCCGAGAACACGTCGTTGCCGGCCCCGCCCTGGATCGTCACGCCGCTGGCGACGGCCGTGACGTTGTGGGTGCCGTCGGTCTTGGTTTGATCGAGGTACTGCAGCGCTTTTGCGGTGTCGTAGTTCTCGTGCTGCGTGAGGCCGGCCTGTCCGTTGAAGTTGAACAGGAAGACGTCCCTTGAGCCGTCGGCGTGGCTGGCGATCTCCTGGGTCTTGATGCCGGCGCTGTCATAGATGTCGGTCAGCTTGCTGCCGTCATTATTGATGACCTGGGTATAGTCCAGGGTGCCGTCGGCGTGGGTCCTTGTGATCTCGACGATATTGCCCGAGGCATCGAGGTGCTGGTGCTGCGTCGTGTAGGACTGGCCGGTGACGTTGTAGTTCCAATTGTCCGACGTGCCGTCGGCATTCTTGATGTAGGCAGCGGTTTTGATACCGGCGGTGTAGATCGTGGTGGAACTGTAGCCGTCGCTCTTGGTCGTCACCTCGCTGGTGATGATTCCTTTGGCGTCATACCAGCCCGAGGTCTTGGTGCCGTCGGCGCTCTGCACAAGGGTGAATGCCAGGCTGTCGTCGGCGTGGGTCCGCACGATGCTGGTCAGGAAACCGGTGGAATCGTAGATGTCGTGCTCTGTCGTGTAGCTCTGACCGACGACGTTGAAGAGATGGACATCCCTCGAGCCGTCCGCGTGGTAATCGGTTTGTGTCTTCTTGATGCCTGAAGCGTCGTAATTGGTCACCACGCTGCCGCCGTCACTGCCGACGACCTGGGTATAGTCGAGCGTGCCGTCAGCGTGCCAGCGGGTCACCTCCGTCGTCTTGCCGGTCGCATCGAGATGCTGGTGCTGCGTGGCATAGGTCTGACCGGAGATGTTGTAGGTGTAATTGTCTTGGCTCAGGTCGGCATTGGTGGTGTAGACCGCAGTTTTCAAGCCGTTGGTATAGACCGCTGTTGAGCTGTAACCGTCGGCCTTCGTGATCACCTCGCTGGTGAGGACCCCCTTGGCATCGTACCAGTCCGTTGTCTTGGTTCCGTCCTTGCTCTGCACCAGCTTGAATGCCATGCTGCCGTCCGCGTGCTTCCGGATCAGCGTCGTGAGGAAGCCGGTTGCATCGTAGACATCGTGTTCGGTCGTGTAGTTCTGGCCGGTGATGTTGAAGAGGTAGACGTCCTTGCTGCCATCAGCGTGGTACTCGGATTGTTTCGTCCGTACTCCCGCCGAGTCATAGATGGTGACGACGCTGCTACCGTCGTTGTTGACGACCTGGGTATAGTCGAGCGTGCCATCCGCGTGCTTGCGGATGACGGACGTTACCTTGCCGGACGGATCGATGTGCTGGATCAGCGTGGTGTAGCTCTGGCCGGTGATGCCAAAGGCATAGTTGTCCAGACTACCGTCGGCGTTCTTGATATAGGCTTTCGTCTTGACGCCATTGCTGAACAGGGTCGTCGAGGTGAAGCCGTCTGCCTTTTCGACCACCTCGCTGGTGAGGCTGCCGGCGGCATTGTACCAGTTGGTCGTCTTGGTGCCGTCGGCGGTCTTCATCAGCTCGAAGGCCAGGCTGCCGTCGGCATGCAGGCGCGTCAGGGTCGTGAGGAATCCGGTCGAATCGTAGACGTCGTGCTGGGTCGTATAGTTCTGGCCCTTGATGTTGTACGTCCAGACATCCTTGCTGCGATCGGCATGGTAGGCGGTCTCGATCAATTTCACTCCAGTGGCGCTGTACAACGTGATCACGCTGCTACCGTCACTATTGTAGACCTGGGTCGAGTCCAGCGAGCCGTCGGCATGGCTGCGGATCACCGAAACGACCTTCCCCGAGGCGTCGAGATGCTGCACCTGGGTGGTGAAGCTCTTGCCCGTGATGTTGTAGGTGTAGTTGTCCTGCGAGCGGTCGGCGTTCTTGACGTAGGCGGCGGTCTTCACCCCGTTGGTGTAGAGCGTCGTGGAGTAGTAGCCGTCGGACTTCTGGACGACTTCGCTCAGCAGGGTGCCGGCCGTGTTGTAGGTGTCCGTGGTCCGCGTTGCGTCGGTTCCGACATGAACGAATTTGGTCTGCACGCCGCCGGTGTAGCTGATCACGTCCTTGGAGCCGTCGCTGTACACGACGGTGGTCGAGGTCGGCTGCCCGCTTGAATTGAGGCCGGTGTCGGATTTCGAGAGCAGCTTGCCGCTCGAATCGAAAGTCCTCGTGCTGGTCCAGGTCGCCGCCGAATTCGTCACCGAGAACGAATATCCGCCCTGGATCTTGGAGAGCGCGTTGCCGTAATGGGCGATCATGTAGTCCATGGTCGCCTTCGACGCGACCTGCAGGACGTGGGAGTCGGTCAGCGTGATCGTCTGCAGCGCCGTCGAGTCGCTCAGGTCGGACAGTTGCGGTACGATCTCCGCAGCCGTCCCGGTGACGCTGGTCCTGGTGTCCGGCGGGACAGCCGTGGTCGGCGGTGCGTCGATCTCGATGATCACGGGGTGATCGCTGACCGGAATGGTGATGGTGCTGACGTCGGTGTAGCTGGCGATCGCCGTGGTGCCCGTCAGCGTGTCATAGACTTTCACGGTATGATGGACGCCGCCGAGGTTCACCGTGACCGTCTGGGCCGTGTTGGTCAGCTCGGTGTCGGTACCGTCGTTCCAGAGCTTCGGCTCCGCCCACACGACGAGCTCGTAGGCGCCGTTGCTCTTGCCGAGCACCATGCTGTTGCCTGTCGCGGGCATATTGCTCAGGGTGTAGTTCAGCGGATCAGTCGGCTGCTGGCCGCCCTTGCCGTCATCGGCCAGAATGGTCGTGAGGTTGTGAATCGCCGTTGCGGCGAGCTTGGGCGTTCCGTCGGAGTTGAACAGGCCGAAATTAGCTTCGGGATTGGTGTTGGCTGCAGACGAATCGCGGTCGAACAGCTCGTAGAGGTAAGTCGCACTCGCGCCGGCCTTGTAGGCGACGACCAGCGTGTTCAGGATCGATTTGGCCTGCACCGTCTCGTTGACGCCGAGATATTGGGTGTTGGTCTGGGTGGTGTAGCCGGTTTCCGTGATGACGACAGGCTTGCCGGGCGCCGCGGACATGACGGCGCTCAGCGTCGCCGCAATCGAGCTGCTGTATGTCAGGCCGGTGCTGACATAAGCGTGGGCGTTGGCGTAGTCGACCGAGCCCGACATGTTGCCGAGTTGGCTGTAGCCCTGGGGATCGTTGTAGGCCAGTGACAGATTGTAGACGGGGATGCTGGCGAGCGTCGCGTTGGCATTGACGGCCTGATAGAGCACACTCTGGAATTGGGCCGCGGCAGTGAGGCTCGAGCTGCCGTTGTAGCTGAAGGGCTGGTGATTGGCCTCGTTGAGCCCTTCGATGGCGCTGATGCTGCCCGGGTGGCTCGTCACGAATTTCTGCAGCGAGGCGATGTAGTTCTGCAGCCCGACCGTCCCTGTCTGGGGGAGCGCGGACGACACCAGGAAATCGAATTTGTAGCCGGCCGCGGCGAGACCCTCGACGACCGGTTGCGCGGCCGGGCTGGTCCCCAAGGCGTCGCGGAGATGGGTAACGCCGAGATACTCGAGGTCATCGACCATCATCGCGAGATTGTTGTAGCCGGTCCACCCGAAGCCAGCGTGCGTGTTGACGCCGATGGAGTTGATGAAGCCGCTGGCGGAGAGGATGGTCTGGTCTGACATTGCTCACTCGAGTTTCTGCGCAAGCAAAATTGCTCGCAGGGATTTGCGTTCAACCTTCTCTGTCGAGTGTGAATTTCAGATAAAAATCGAAGCTACAAGTTGCGAGTGAAATGCGGTTCCTTGCGCAGGAACACGTCGACTCGAGTCGCAGCAGAATGCTGATGCGATGCCTGCGCACGATGGCGTGACAAAGGCACTTTCAAGATTTTCTGCATTCGCGCTGCTGAATATATGCGCAGTCCGCGCGCACTCGATCGAATCCTTGCGCTTGCCACACGCAATCGCAGCGCTCGGAGACGCGGCCAAGTGAAGCGGTCGGCTCTGAGTGCAGCGCCGAGTCGTTCATCCTCATCATCGAATTGCACAAGGAGTCGGCAGAGGGTGGACGAGTAATCTATGAGATATTAACGCGACGGTTGTGTCCGTAATTTCCCGGGTAGGCCGTTCGGTCGCGTTACAAGAGCGCAACGGTTCCGTGCAGGAACTGAAACAGAGCCGTCGTCCAGCGGCTCGATATGATCCGATGATGCCGGTGCGACGAATTAGCCGCGGCGGGCCAGCATCAGGAAGTCGCCGCGCCATCCGACGATCGCCGTCGCGATCGCTGCGATCACGATCTTGCCGGCGAGCCATGTCGCTGGCTCCGTCGGCATCGCACCGAGCGATCCGATCAGGATTGCGGCCACCAATGCCTGCATGACCAGCGACCAGCGCGGGAATGCCTCGAACCGCAGGGTTGGACCGAGCGCGACCAGGATCGTTGCGAGGGTGGCGAGCGAAGCGCAGCCGACTGCCTGTCGCGGCGAAAGTCCGGCCCATACCGCGACCAGCGCGACGGCTGCGACGATCGCAAGCTGGCCGGCCGCGACCAGCACGAGCCTGGTCGCGAGCTTTTCCAGGTGTGGAACCACCGCGACGGTCGCCTGCAGATGCGTGTGCAGGAAATAGAAGGCGGCCACCGTGGGTGCCGTCGCCAGGAAGCCGTCGAGGCTCTCGCGCGGGACCAGGATACGGGCTGCATCCGGAATGAAGCCGACCAGGCCGCCGAGCAGCACGAGGGTCGTGCAGATCATGAATTCGAACATCCGTCGCGCCGATTGAACCGACTTCACGGCGGTCCCGTGTTCGAAGTCCTTGACCAGTTCGGGATAGCTCACGGTGTGGATCGCGGCGTTGAGGACCCAGAACGGACGTTGCAGCAGGTCGAGCGCGATCGCGAATCCGGCACCTGCCCCCGTCGCGCCCAGCCGGCCGATGATGATGACACGGAGCAGCACCGGCACCGACAAATGGATGACGGATGCACCCGCCGCGAGCATGCCGTAGCCGGCGAAAGTCTTCCAATCGGTCAGCATCGTCTGCAACGATGCGCGCTCCAGCGGCGTGCGGTAGGCGACGAGCCCGGCAACGAGCCCCAGCATGTGACCCGACGCAATCCCGAGCAGCGCAGCTTCGGCCGTCCCTGAAGTCGCTCCTCCCACGACGGCCCCGGCCAGAAGCGCGGTGGCACGCAGCGCAAGAAGAGAGGACGCGACGCCCAGCCGATCCGACAGACGGACCGACAGGAAGTAGAGATCCGTCAAGCCCTGAAGGACGGATATGCCCAGACCCAACGCGATGATCCCTGCCGGGAGCGCGCTGACCATGGATGCGCAACTCCCGACAACGACGAGCGCGACCGCACTTGACAGGCCTGCCGCAAACAGCGACCACCTCAGCCGGGCCGCTTCGTTCTCTCCGGCGGCCGCCAGAAAACGCAATCCGGCGAGTTGCAGCCACTCGAACATCAGGACGCAGAGCAGTTGGCTCGAGGCAAGCGCGAGGGAGAAGCTGGTGTAGTCTGCTGCCGGCAACAGATGACTGATCGCGAAGATCAGGATGATCGCCGCGGCGCTCTGATAGACGTAGCCCGCCATCGCCAAGAAGCGTGTCATCGCAGGCGTGTCATCGCGGAATGAGGCGCTCCTTGCCGACGACCGCCGGTCCCTGCGGCGCTTCGGTCGTGGCTGCACGCAGGTGCGACATCCGTTGCTCGCGCAATTGTTCATACAGGTTCTTGTACGAAGACAGCACGTCGGCAAATATCCACTTGTTGGTATCCGCGATGAGGCGCCGGCTGATCTGGTCGATCTTGTGCGGATCGGCCGCGACCGCGAGCATGCTGTTGGCCAGGGATTGCGGATCGGCTTCAGTCAGCCAGCCCGTGATGCCGTGCTCGATGACCTCGGGCATGCCGCCAAAGCGCGTCCCGAGCAGCGGCCTGCCGGCCGCCTTGGCATCGGCGACGACGAGCGGGCCGGGGTCGTGCCAGATCGACGGTGCGATCACCACGTCCACTTGCTTGTAGAAATCGTCGGGCACCACGAAGCCCATGAACTCGATCCGTGCGTCCGGCGCCAGCGCCCTGAGGCGCCGTTGCTCCTCGTCGCTGACACGGCCGGCGATCAACATGCGGATGCGGTCCGGGGGCAGCAGAGCCAGCGCCCGCATCAGATTGTCGATGCCCTTTTCCTCCGTGAGGCGGCCGATGAATCCGAACGTCACTTCCGTGGTACAGACCGGACGAGGATAGGGCGCACGCGGCGGCTCGGTGGAGGCGTTGCGGATCACGGTACGGATCGGCGTCTCCGAGAACATGCCCATGTCGGTGTGGATGGACAGGACGCGCTCGCTCACGCCGACCACCGCGCTGAGCCAATGCGTGGCACGCTTGCGATGAAACGTCAGAATTCCGCAGCTCGTGCAGGTGTGCTCGCAAGACCGCCCGTTCTCGAAGCGCGAGCAGCGCGGGCAGGTCAGATAATAGTCGTGAAGCGTATGGAGCACGGGAACGCCGAGCTGGGCGGCAACGCGCCAGATCGCGGTGGTGAGGCCCGACAAATTGTTGGAGTGCATCACGTCCGGCTTGAAAGCCCGGATTCGCTCCGCGATCAGCGGAGCCTGCATCTGCCAATCGTCGATGGCGTGCCAGATGCTGCGCAGCGCGACGTTCTTCTGCTCGGTGAAGGGCCTGTAGATGTTCTGCACCGGCGCGGAGTAGACATTGATGCCGTTGCAGGTTTCGGGCGCCTGCTCCGGCGATGGGGCGGCGCGGATCACCTCCACCTCGTCACCGCGCTGCACCAGGCCTTCGGCGAAACGCCGCGCGAAGATCTCTGCGCCGCCGACGATCTTTGGGGCCTGAGGCGTCGGATAAAGCGTGGACGTCAAAAGAACTTTCATCGCGTCAACCTCATGTCTGCAAAAAAAAATCGCGCCTACCGCGCCGGCCTGATCTCCAGGGCGGGAACGGCACTGTCATTGGCGGCAATCAGGACCGGCGTGCTCGAGACGGGAATCCACACGCCGCTTGCGGGCTTTGCCGTCTGGTCGCACGGCATGGCAAAGCTCGCGCCTTGCTGATCGCCCTTGATCCGGACTTCGTAGCGGCGGTCCGGAGTCTCGGACCAGACCGCTATTCTGCCACCGGACGCCGTCGATGCATTGATCGACACCACTCCGCCGGCGAGCTCGCGCCGCTCGGCACTCAGGCTGGAGCGGATGAAGGCCCAGGCGCCCTGGGCCGCGCAGGCGACCGGCTTCGGTGAATTGTCGAAACGATAGAGTCCGAAATTGTGCTCCAGGTCCGATGGGTCCTTTCCACTGTCCTTGAGCTCGTAGAGCCACATTCCCTTGAGCCAGCGCGTCGCGGTCGATGCCCACAGGATGAGCTGCGCCGTGTTGTCGGCCTGGGCCTGTTCGCTGACCCCGCATTTGTTGGAAGCGGCCGTGGTCCAGCCGGTCTCGGTGACATAGATCGGGAAGTCGGGGTTTCCGCTCGCCTGGCCGACCAGGCGGTGAAACGCCGTCAACCTGTCAATGATCTCGGCCGAGGTGCGTTTGCTCGGGCCCATGCAGAAGTTGTAGAGATGGATCGAAGCGCCGTCCGCATATTGAAGGATGCCGGTCCGCAGCATCTTCTCCGTCCATGCCCAGCCGAGATCGTCGCCGAGCGCCCCGACCAGGAAAGGCGCATTCGGCGCGACCCGTTTGACCGCCGGCCGCGCGACTTGCGCGAGCGCCAGATAGTTTTCCGGCGAGAACGCGGGATCCTTCTTCGCCGCCAGGTTCCATTCGTTCCAGAGCTCGAAGAGCGGATGCTGCGCCACGACCGATTGCGCTGCTGCAGCAGCATAGTCGGCAAAGCGTTGTCGCGCTTCATCGGTCGTCGGGGGCGACGAATTCGGAACCAGATGATGACCGAACGCTAGGATCAGGAGGGGGCGCGCGACGCCGGATCTGACTTGGGCCTCGAGCCTGCCGAGCCTGGGCGTGAAGCCCATCCGGCGTCCGCCCACTTCAAAGTCCGACCAGGGAAAATCGTCGCGAAAAGCGTTGAGGCCGAGTTGCTTGATCTGCGCGACGTTCTCCGAGGGCACGTAGCCGCGTGCGCTCACGGGACCACCCAGCCCCTGATGCGTGCCGACCCCCAGCAGGAATCGGGCATCGAGCGGCTGAGCCTGTTGTGCGCAGACGGAAACCGGCAGGAGAACGGCTGCGATGAGGCTTGCGAGGCGAAGGCTGTCGCGAGCCAAGATGCGTGGGAGCTGCGGAGCCATCAGAAATTCTTGGAGAGGTCCGATTGCAGCGCCGCCTTCGCCTCGACCGGTGTCCGCTCGTCCTGGAGGAGCTCGGCATAGACCTGCTGCAAATGCCCATGCGTCTTCTGAACGTCATAAAACTGCTTGAAGCGGTCGTAGCCGCGTTGTCCCAACACCTTGAGATCGAAATCGAGCGCCCGCCGGAAACCGTCGACGAGAGGCTGAACGGCGACGGGCTCGCAAAGCACGCCGGTGACGCCGTCGACGACGATCTCGGGCAATGCGCCGCTGCGGAATGCCAGGATGGGTTTTGCCGCGCGCATCGCCTCCAGGGCAACGAGACCAAAGGCCTCCCATCGTGACGGGATCACGACGAGATCGGCGGCCTCGAGCTGGGTCTCGATGGTCGGGCGGTCGAGCCAGCCCAGCATGGACACGTTGGACGGGACACTCGGGCCTTCGTACTTGTTGACGACGGAGGCGCCGATCATGCGGATATCGAGCACGTCTTCGAGCGCGCGCGCCGCTTCGATCAGGAGATCGAATCCCTTCTGGCGGTCCAGGCGTCCGATGAAGAGAACCTTGACCTTCTTGGAGGTCCAGTCCGCCGCGACGGGCTGCGGCGAGCGCGTCTTCGAGATGCCGTTATGGACGATCGTGAGGCGGTCCGCCGGAATTCCCGCGCGGACCGCTTCGTCGAACTCGTCGCCGGAGATGCAGATGATTCGGTCCGACGTCCGGGCGAGAAGGTTCTCCGCCGCCTTTGTCACGACATGGCTGAGGCGGCCGGTCTGGCGTGAAAATGCCCAGCCGTGCGGGCAATAAACCACGCGCGGACCGTCAGAGCGGGCTGCAAGCGCGGGACGGAGCACGAGGCCTGCAAACGAGGAATGCAGATGCACCACGTTTGGCTTGAAGGCGTCGAGTGCCTGCATGCTCGCGCGAAACATGTGGAATAGCCCGGCGACGCCGCGGCCGGATCGTTCGAACGTCGTAATCTGGCTGTCATCGACTGCCGGAAGATCGCGGCGATGATCCGAGGGCACGACATAGTGCACGTTCTCGGCGCCGAAGCTGGCCTGTTGCTGTGGATGCAACTCGTTCAGGTAGCTCGCAATCCCGCCCCGAATGGTCTCGGCGATGTGCAGCACTTTCATCGTTTGCCTCGCATAAGGCTGCGTCGGAGAGCCGGACATCGTCTATCCCTGTTCGGTGTTCGCTAGTGCGAGATACAGTTCCTCGAATACGTAGCGATAATGGGGCAGCGATGTGGTGATGTTGCGCCAAGCTCATTGCGCGCGCGCGATCGCTTCCAAAAACAAAAAACTTTCATGGAACCATGTACCGGGCGGGGGAGTTTCGACACGTTTGCGCTGGACCTTTTGCGCGCGAAAGGCGAGTTGCGTCCTATTTCAAGCGGCGGTGGCGACGTTGGCTGGCCCTGCAAGATGATCGAGCAGGGCCTTCGCCGATTTCTTCCACGAAAAGAATGCAACGCGATCCTGCTGCCTCATGCGCTCCTGATCAGAGATGGCGCCGATTGCCAATCTTTCGAGCATGAGCTGCTTCAAAGCGTCGGCATCGCTGGCGCGAAAATACGCAGCCGCATCACCGCACGTCTCAACGACCGCATCGGCGGTCGAGGCGATGACCGGGCAGCCGAAGATCATGGCTTCGAGCGGCGGCACGCCAAAGCCTTCGTAGAGCGAGGGAAACACGAATGCCGATGCATGCGCATAGAGCGCTGCGATCTCGCCGTCCGTCAGACGCCCGGCCAGCAGCAAGCCGGCGGCGCCGTCGCCTGAATTGTCCTGGAATACCTTGCTGTTGTCGCCGCCGACGATCACCAGCGGAACGTCAGGGCGGTCGAGCAGTTGGACGGCACGAATCGCGACTGAAAGATTCTTGTTCTTCGTCCGCGAGCCCACATAGAGAAAGAATTTCTGGGGCTGAATCCCAAGTCTGCCGATGATGCCGGGATCAGGCTTCGTCTTGGCGAAATGTTCTGCGCTGTTGGGGAAGACAGGGATCGCCGTTGCCGACAGATTCAGCACTTCGGCGAGCTCTTTGCGCGAAAAGCCCGACACTGTTGCGATGCTTGCCTGTCGGGCGAGCAGCCGGCCCATCGTGCGGTGAACTGCCAGATAGCGCCAGCTGAAGAAGTCCGGCCTGCGAAAGACCTGTGCGTCGTGGATCACGACAATATGGTCGCGATGGAACACCGGGCCCGAGTTGGCCAAGCTGATCAGGCGGCCCCCCGCAGCAGCGCGCGCCAGGTCGATTTGATCCCATGCGTGCCCGCGCAAGCGGCCAACGGTGCGAATCTTGATTCGCTCGAGGTGAAGGTCTGCGCTTGCATCCGCGGGCGTCAGCAACTGCCAGTCTGCGTTCCGCAGCGACGCCGGCGTTTGCTCTGACGCCAGCTCCGCGTCGATCGCCTTGACGATTTCGGCGGCATAGCGCTGAACGCCGGTGAGCTTTTGCGACAGAAAGCGGCCGTTGATGAAGAATTTCAATTGGCTACCAGAATTGTTCTTGGGGACCCGGGCCGCGTTTCCGACAAGGCTGGCGGCGGACGAACCGCAAAGGAGCAACCGTTAGGTACGGAAATATGACGCTGCCCTGCAGGGCGCTGGGGCGCCGGCTGCATGGCTGGCGCCGCCTTGCTGCATGCAAGGTCGCGGTGTAGATCTCGCGCATGAGCGATGACACTTTCACTCTTCGCAGCGGCCGGCTCACCGCCACGGTCAAGGCGCAGGGCGCCGAGCTGTGTTCGTTCAAGGACGGCGTCACCGAGTTCGTCTGGCAGGCGGGGCCGGAATGGCCGCGCCATGCGCCGTTGCTGTTTCCGATTGTCGGGCGCCTCGCCGGGGATGAATTGCGGCACCGGGGCAAGACGTATCGGATGACCCAGCACGGCTTTGCCCGCGACAACCGCTTTGCCTGGGTCGAATGCGGCGAGAGCCGCTGCACCCTGGTGCTCGAAGACAGCGAGACGACGCGTGCGCTCTATCCATTCGCGTTCCGGCTGACCACAATCTATACGCTCGATGATGCCGGCCTCGACCTGACGCTCGTGATCGCCAACACTGGCAAGGAAACGTTGCCGGCTTCGATCGGCGGTCATCCCGCGTTCAACTGGCCGCTTCAGCCGGGACTTGCCAAGGAGAGCTATGCGCTGACCTTCACCCGCGCGGAGTCCTCTCCCGTCCGCCGTCTCGAGGGCGGATTGCTGCGCGCGGCAACGGAGCCGAGCCCTGTGAAAGGCACCGTGCTCCCCTTGTCCGAATCCCTCTTCACCGAAGATGCCGTCATCTTTGACCGGATGGAGAGCGACGCGGTCCGCTATGCCGCCTCCGGCGGCCCCTGGCTCAAAATGTCCTGGCGCGGCTTTCGCGAGCTCGGCGTCTGGTCGAAACCGTCAGGCGCGCCGTTCCTCTGCATCGAGCCCTGGCGCGGCTACGCCAGTCCGGACGGATTCGACGGCGAGTTCGGTGACAAGCCGGGCCTGATGCACATTGCGCCGGACGCCGAAGAGCGGTTGTCGTTCCGGATCGAGGTCGGATCGTCCTGAGACCGAAGTCGAGCTGATCGGCCCTCAAATCTCGATCCGCGTGAGATCCTCGCCGAGCACGACGGGACCCGCATAGTCCTGCCTGACATCCGCAAGCAGCGCGTTCAGCATCGCATCGTCGGTGCGCGGTCGGTGGTGGGTCAGCGCGAGCTTCTTGACGCCGGCCTTGGCCGCGATCTTGCCGACCGTGTCGCCGCAGGCGATCGTGAATTTCGCAAGGCGGCGAAGGTGCTCGTTGTTGATCTCCGGCGTCGCGAGGAAGCAGCACTGAACCAGCAGGTCGGCTCCGTGCGCCAGCCGCTCGAGCCCGGGGCAGGGGACAGTGTCGCCGGAAATCGCAATGACCTTGCCCTCCGCTTCGAAGCGGTAGCCGAGACACATCCATCGCGCGAGGAAGGCCGGCGGCATGTCGAGGCCATCGCCATGCGAGACCAATTCGGCGCTGATCTTCCAGCGCCCGGTGTCGAGGACGGGACCCGGTACGACGTCCGTTGCGAGGACGGGTTTCCAGCCGCCGAAGGTCGGTTCGCCCTTATCCCGCCAGGTGATGTCCTTGTCGTAGACCTGCGTGACCAGCGTGTGGACGAGCCGTTCGGTATCCGGCGGTCCATAGATGCGCAGCTCGTCCTTGCGCCCGTACAACCATGAATTCAGCATCACATCGTAGAGGTCGCCGATGTGGTCGAAATGATGGTGCGTGAGAAAGACCGTGTTGATGGCGCCGAGTGGAACGCCGGCCTTGCTGAGCTGGACCATGACGCCGCGGCCGGCGTCGAACAGGATATTCTCGTCGCCGAGCCTGATCAGCGTGGTCGTTGCCATGCGGCGCGGGTCCGGGCGCGGGCCGCCGGTGCCGAGCAGTATGACCTCCATAGTGCACACTCCAGCGTGAAGATACTTCACACTAGATATGAAGGCGGCAATGAAGCAAGCCGCATCGGGCCAGCAGCGACGGAGCAGCGGCGTTCAGCGCATGCCGGCTGCGGTGGCGGCAATGGTCGGCCGGAGGCTTGATCGGCCCGATTCCGCTGATGTCAGGCGATGCGCCAGGTCCTGCGCGCGCCGCTCGACCAGATGCCATGTCGCGCGCGCGACGAGATAGCTCATCGCGGCGGTGACGACATAGGCGATGAGCAGCGAGATGAGCCCATCCGCGAGCGGCCAGAGCTGACGCAGGCCCCAGATCACCGCGAAGTGCGACAGGTACATCGAATAGGAATTGCGGCCGAGCGCCTCGAGCGGCTGGAAGCGGATGGCAAGCTTGATGCACCCGACAACCAGCGCACCGAGCACGAGGTTGATCATGAGGTAGTTGAACTCATGCGAGCCGGTGGCGCGGTCGGCGGCAAAGGACAGTGCGATGAAGATGGCGTAGATCGCGGCATCGGACCTGGTGAAGCCGTCGCGCAGCGAGAAGAACAGTGCGCATCCGATCAGGAAGACCGGAAGCTGGTTCAGGAAGCTGATGTGCAGCGTGGTCCAGACGAACGCCTCGTGGCCGGGGCCGTAATAGGCCGAGAACAGCGCGAAGGCCCACGGCTTGAACAGGCAGACATTGACGAGATGCAGCGCGATCGCCAGCGCGAGATAGAGATGGCGGCGCGATCCGAACGCGGTGATCAGAAGCGGGAAGACGAGATAGAAGGTCATCTCCGCCGCGATCGACCAGTCGCCGGGCACCACGCTGTTGACGCTGTCCGGCCAGAAGCCATGCAGGAAGGTCGCGGTCAGGATCACTTGAACCGGCCCGATGCCGTTGGGCGCGTTGTCGCTCGGTCCGGTGCCGTTGATGACGAGGTAGACCGGGATCGCGATCCAGAACAGCGGCGCGATGCGCAGGAAGCGGCGGATGTAGAATTTGCCGGTCGCATTCGTCTCGCCGCTGCGCTGCGTCCACATCAGGCACATCGTCATGGCGCTGACGAAGTAGAACACGTTGACGCCGGTCCACCCGCACATGAAAGCGAAGTCGACCGCGCGGATGTTCGACGGAAATGCCTGCGAAACGTGGATTGCCATCACCCCGACGATACCAAGGCCGCGCAGGACATCGAGCGTGTGCGAACGATTGAACGCCGTGCCTTGCTCGGTTCGATCGGCAGCCAACCGGGTCTGCCCCTGCATCACGCCTGCTCCGTGGTTTGGTATTGTGCAGGCGGGACAATAGGGGCGCAGCCGGGCTTTCCGAAGCCGAAGGCCTTTTTTACGTTAACCGCCGGTTGAGTCCGAGGCGGAATGTCAGGGAGTGGGCCTCCGCGCCCTCGGCAGCGATGATGCGCAGATTGAGAATTGTGGGCCAATTCATACTTAATAGTTGAAGACCATGAGCAATATTGTTTGCGCGTCGCAGCGCGCCTAATATTCCGGCGGCTGATTTCGGGGGCTCGAACAAGTCGTGAATGCACGTTCACATGCCGGCGCATTGCGCGACGGGCTGGATCGCCAGGTCGGGTCCCAGGCACACAGGATACCCAAGACCGTGGTTGAATCCGCACGTCAGGAAATGCGTCCCGCCGGCCGCGAGCGGCTGATCGTCGTCGAGGATGATCCGGTGACGCGGACCATGCTGGTCGGCTATTTCAGCGAGAACAATTTCGACGTGGTCGGCGCCGGCTCCTGTGCGGAATGCCGCCAGGCGCTGCGCGCGCGCACCGATCTCGTTTTCCTCGACCTGCAGCTGCCTGACGGCGACGGCTTCGATCTCGCCAAGGAGATCCAGGCGACGAGCAATGCGGGCATTATCTTCGTGACGCGCCGCGATACCGACGTCGATCGCATTCTCGGCCTCGAGATCGCCGGCGATCACTACGTCACCAAACCGATCAATCTGCGCGACCTGCTCGCGCGCGCACGCAGCGTGCTGCGGCGTCGCTCGCTCGATCGCAAGGCGGCGCGCAACCACAATTCGATCGCCTTCGGCGACTGGATCATCGACCTGACCCGGCGCGAATTGCTCGGCAGCGACGGCAAGCCAGTGTCGCTCACGCGCGCCGAATTCGATCTGCTCGCGGCGCTGGTCGGCGCCGACGGTCGGCCGCTCAGCCGCGACTATCTGATCGAGGTCGTCAGCAACCGCCAGGCGGAGGTCGACATCCGCACGGTCGACGCACTGGTGGCGCGGCTGCGCCGTAAGCTCGTCGGCAGCGGTACGCCCGTGATCGCGACCGTCACCGGCGTCGGCTACAAGCTGGCGCTCAGCGAGCGGCTGTAAAGGAATTGGACCGCTGCATCGTCGTCAACGGGATGCGACGCGTTTCCATCGCGCCTCGATGCGAGCCTTGATCTGGCCGACCCTCGCCTCGTGGGCGGCCCAACAGGCACGGCCGCGACCTCGGCGCCTCCGGTGCGCGGCGACTAACGCGCGCGGGCGCTCTGATCGGTGGCCGGCACTGTTGCAGGTTCAGACAGCCGGTCGTCGATCGCATAGAGCGTGCAGGTCGGCGACCATTTCATGCAGGCGGCCAGGGAGTCACGCTGGGCCTCGTCGGTCGTGACGCGCCCCGCGCGCCAGCCATAGCCGCCGTTCGGCGATACGGCGAACGCCTTGTGCGGCAGCATGCTGGCGAGATAGCGCGCGAACTCGACCCGCGCGGCCTCGTTGAGCTGACGCGGCGGCGGCAAGGAATCGGGCGGGCTCAGAATGTCGCGACCGAGGAGGCCGCGCTCGCGCAGGAAGGCATCGACATAGGGCGTCCATTGCGGACGGCTTGCCACCGAATAGAGGTAATGGCCGTCGTCGCCGAAGGGAGGCGCCGCGATGAATGTCGCCTTGCCGCCACCGCTGCGAAATCCGTCATGGAGACGGCGCGCGAGGTCGGGGCCGAAATACGAATCGTTGGTCGCATAGACCCAGAGCGTCGGTACGCGCGAAGTCTTGCCGAAGGTGGTGAAGGCCTGCACGAGCCCATCCGGATTGCAGACATCGTCGTCGTCGCGCGAGCCGCGGCCGCCGGCGAAGTTGATCGCGGCGACGAGTCCGGGCGGGGCCTGCGCGGTGAGCGCGATCGTTGCAAGACCGCCGGCGGAATGGCCGGCCGCGATCATGCCAGATGTCGCGACGTCAGCCCGCCGCGTCATCGCATCGATTGCGGCGCGCAGGTCGGCCACCGCGACTGCGGCCGCCGGCAAATAAGCGGCTTTGACGCAGCCGCCGACACTGTCGGCTCGCCCGCCGGGGGAGGTACCGTAGCCGCGCCGCATCACGATCAGCGCCGCGTAGCCGCGCCGGGCGTATTCGAGCGCGATGCCGTAATATTTATGCGCGGACATCGTCGCGCGATCGTCGAAGCTGCGCGGCGAGCCGTGGCTGAGCAGCGCCAGCGGATAACGCTTCGCTCCCGCCGGGCGGACCAGAAAGGCCTCGAGCCCCTGCGGCCCGGCCTCGGCCATGGGGATGCGGAGATCCTCGGTATAGAATTCCGCGGCAGGCGCCGGCGTACCGGCCACGAGAAGGCCGGCGATCAGCATAAGCAGCTTGCGCAGGAGAGCCATGGGGCGATTCGAGGGGCCTCGATGGCGGGAAGCATAGCATGATCTCCTGACTTGAACCGTGAACTCGCCGCTATCGCCGATCACGGCAGGGCAATCGCATACGGCAGCGATCTCGCCTGTGGCCATCCTTCGAGACGCCCGCCGTTGGCGGGCCTCAGGATGAGGACGGGGGGCGCGGCACCAGTTCTGGCGAGCACCGATGCCGCTTAGCGTCATCCTGAGGAGACCGCAAAGCGGTCGTCTCGAAGGACGAGGCGCGCGCTCAGGTCGCGCAAAGCGCCATATGCGATTGCCCTGGGGATGACGGGACGGGCGCCGCCCTGTGTCGCCCCCTGTCAATCCTCTAGTGCAAAAATATTCCACTTTACCGAAATTCGGTTTCGGCGTATGTGTCGTGCATCCCGGCTCACTCAAGAGGGGCGATCATGAGTCGTCATTTTCGCGAGCCGGGTCTGCGGTGGACGCGGCAGCGTCGGCACGAGAGGTGCGGGCAGGGCGGGTAGTCCCTGTGAGCCCGTGCTTCGTCTCGCTGTAAGTTCTCAGCTCCGTCGACAGGGCTGGGAATACTGCGGCGACATGGCGGGCCGTGCGTACGGCAAAACCGTGTGGTCCTGGCCGTCGTTGCCACGGTCAAGTTCTGCGGAGGTGCGAGCGAGCCCAACCGGGCGGACTGCATCATCCAATTCGCGGGGCGAGGGAGGCCAGAGGAAAGTTCGGCTCCCGGGAGAGCACGGCATAAGCCGTCCGACCACCGCGCAGGGAAGGCCGAGTGATCGGCACCACCTGTATGCTGCTGTGCGGTTCTCCTGCGTGCGCATGTCGCGCAGCGGACCGCGGGTGCGAGCTGGCACCCGGCCTTCCCTGTGCCCTCTTGGTCTTGAGGGTGAGACATGAAGCAAAGCTCGGGCGAATTCAGCCGCGAGGACGCGAAGGCGTGTCTGCAAGCGAGATGGTGCGGGAAGCGCGATGCCGTTGCGTCACACTCCGTCATTGCGAGCGCAGCGAAGCAATCCAGAAATCCATCCGCGGAGGCTGTCTGGATTGCTTCGTCGCAAGGGCTCCTCGCAATGACGTGCAGAGCGCGGGTCCCCACTCCGCTCTCGTGCCCCGGACGCAGCCCAGCGCCCCCGGCGATGCGAAGCATCGTGCGGTGCGGTGCTCTGCGCCGCGACGCCAGGAGGCGTTGCAGCTTGTCCGGGACACGCGCTCCCAGTCGGCGTCCGGGGCTCTCGCATTGTACGATACGCGTCGTTTACCAATCCCGCCCGGGTGCAATTTCCATCTCGCGATTTGCTTGCGGGTGTAGTACTTTCGTCTCAAGGGGCCCGGTCAACGGGCGGCAGGGGGAGGCTGATGAGGCGTGCGGGGCTGTTTGGCGTACCGCGGGTACGGCCATGGTCGTGGCAGGCGTTTCTGCTCGGATGCGTCGTTGTCGCAGTGTCCGCTGTGCTTCAGGGCGTCTGCGTTGCGCTCGGCTCAAAACTTTATTTCGCCGCGTTCCTGCCCGGCCTCTTCGTGCTCGGCATCGTTGCCGGCACGCCGGCGGCGGGGTTTGCCGCGCTGTTTACCATTCCACTGGTGTGGTGGGCGTTCATTCCGCCCTTCTTCGAGTTCAACGCGCTCTCCAGCGCGAATACCGATTCCATCAATCTGTTCTGCCTGCTCGCCGTGCTGCTGATCGGCCTTGCCGATCTCTGCCGCGAGACCATGAGGATCGTCGGCCGCGGCGAGCTGAAACGTCCGGGCGAGAGCGCAGCAACGAATCCGCAATAGATCGCCCTCGCACGGCCCCGCGCGTTGCCTGCGCGCAACAGTCCGGCAACCATCCGCATGCTTGCCGCGCGCCGCTAACTTTTCGAAAAAGATTTGGCCGCAGTTTCTCCCGCGGGAATGACGAGGGAGTTTTCGGACATGAACGGCCAGATCAACGGTCACGCCATCCTGGAGAACGTGCGCCGCTATCGCGGCATCGCATCGCTCTATCGCCAAACGGCTGCATTCCGCCCGGGTCAGAGCTGGTCGCTGCTGGAGCAGGCGAGGGACTGGGAGGCGCGGGCGCTGTCGGAGCTGGAAGCCTATTTCGCGTTGCGTGCCGACTACGCGGCTCCGCTCGCAGCCTGATCGTTAACCATCGCTCACGGTATGATCGTGAGGTCGGGCGCGGGCACCACGAATTGTCCGCCCCAGGCGCGAACCTCCGCCAACTGGGCAATGATCTCGTCCTTCAGATTCCAGGGCAGGATGAAGACGTAATCGGGTCTGCAAGCGATCAGGGCGGCGGGATCGCGGATCGGCAGATGCGTTCCCGGAAGCAGCAGGCCCTGCTTGTGCGGATTCCGGTCCACGGTGAAGGCCATCAGCTCGCGCGTGATGCCGCAATAATTGAGCAGCGTGTTGCCCTTCGCGGGTGCGCCATAGGCCAGCACCGTCTTGCCGGCGCGATGCGCCGCGACGAGAAAGTCGCGGATCGTCTCGCGCTTCGCCGCGACCTTCGCCTGAAAATCACCGTAAGTCGCGGGCCGATCGAGCCCTGCGACGGCCTCGCGCCGACGCAATCGCTCGAGCGCCGGCGTGGGGACATGAGCCGCGGCTTCGGCGCTGACGTGCAGGCGCAGCGAGCCGCCATGCGTCGGCAATTCCTCGACGTCGAAGACGCGCAAGGCATGTGCGCGAAAGACCGTCTCGAGCGTCGCGAGCGAGAAGTACGACAGATGCTCGTGATAGATCGTGTCGAACTGAATCTGCTCGATCAGGTGCAGCAGATGCGGAAGCTCCAGCGTGGCGCGCCCGGTCTCGGGCAGGAGAATGCGCAGGCCCGCGACGAAATCGTTGATATCGGGAACGTGCGGCAGCACGTTGTTGGCGACGATCAGCGCGGGGCGGTGGCCTTCGGCGAGCAGCCCTGTGGCGGCGTCGCGGCCGAAATAGCTCGTCCGGGTCGGGATGCCCTTGGCGATGGCAGCCGCCGCCGGGCCGCCGGCCGGCTCGATGCCGAGCGCGCGGATGCCGGCGCGCTGAAAATACTGCAGCAGATATCCATCATTGCTCGCGATCTCGATCACCTCGGATGCGGCATCGAGCCGCGCGCGGGCGATCATCCCGGCGGCATAGCTCTCCGCATGCCGGAGCCAGCTCTCGGAATAGGACGAGTAGTAGAGATACTGGCCGAAGATGTTCGCCGCAGGCTCGAATTGCGGAAGCTGGACCAGCCCGCAGGCTCCGCACGCGCGGGCATGCAGCGGATAGGCCGGCTCGATCGCATCCGCTCGCTCCGGCGGCAGATAGGAATTCGCCAGAGGCGACAGGCCGAGATCGACGAAGGTCTCGTCGAGCTCCCGCGCGCAAAAGCGGCATCGATGCCTGTCCATGAATGGATCGTCCGGTTGTGCCGTCGTGCCGCGGCTGTTAGTGAATTCTCACAAGCCACGGAAATTCCGACAACGCTGCGCATCATGCAACCCAAAAGGCGTTGGTGAACGGATGTTCGCAACGGCGGGTGTGCGCGTTGATCGCGGGGGCCTGAGATGAAATTCACTCCATTGGCTCTGCCAGGCGTGGTCGAGATCGGGATCGAGCCAGAGATCGACGCGCGCGGATTCTTCGCCCGGCTGTTCGACGCCGAGGCGTTCGCAGCGCACGGACTGCCGACGCATTTTGCGCAACACAGCCTGTCCCGCAACGAACGCGCCGGTACCCTGCGGGGCCTGCACCACCAGGCCAGCCGGCCGGAGGCCAAGCTGGTGCGCTGCGTTGCCGGCCGCGCCTTCGACGTGATCATCGATTTGCGCCGGTCGCTGCCGACCTATGGACAATGGTGCTCGGTCGAGCTCGCCGCCAACAGGCACAATGCCGTGTTCATTCCCGCCGGATGCGCGCACGGCTTCCAGACGCTCGAGGGTGGCACCGAGCTGATGTATTGCATCGACGTGCCCTATGACGCGCAAGGCGCTTCCGGCATTCGCTGGGACGATCCCTCGCTCGCGATTGCCTGGCCGCTGCCTGATCCGATCCTGTCCGCGCGCGACCGCGCGCTGCCGTATCTCTCATGAAACGGGTCCTGGTCACGGGCGCCTCCGGCTTCCTCGGCCGTGCGCTGTTGCCGGCGCTAATTGCTCGCGGCTTCGAGGTCCATGGCATCGCGCGCTCGGCTCGATCGGTGACGTCAGGCGTGACGTGGCACGCGGCCGATCTCCTCACCGAAGCCGGCCGCAGGCACGTGCTCTCCGCAGCCCGCCCGACCCACCTGGTTCATCTCGCCTGGGAAGCCCGGCCGGGCCGCTATCGCGAGGATCCCGTCAACCGGCTCTGGGCGGAGGCCAGCATCGACCTGCTCGCGCGTGCGAGGGCCGGCGGCGCCTGCCGCATCCTCGGCATCGGAAGCTGCCTCGAATACGGACCGCAGAGCGGCCCGTGTGAGGAGGGCGCCAGACCATGCCGTCCCACCACGCTGTACGGACAAGCCAAGCTCGCTACGGCTGAAGCCTATGTCGCGGCGGGGGCCGCCTGGGGCCGCGTGTTCGTGCCGTTCGGCCCGCACGAGCCGGAGGCGCGCCTCATCCCCTCGCTGATCCACAGCCTGCGTGCGGGACAGAACTTCGGTTGTTCACATGGCGGGCAGCTACGCGACTTCGTCTATGTCGATGACCTCGCGCAGATGATCGCCGCCGTGCTCGACAGCGACCTCACCGGTTTCGTCAATCTCGCCAGCGGCGAAGCGCGCAGCCTGCGCAGTGTGATCGAGCATGTCGCAGCTCTGCTGAAAGCACGCCATCTGGTCAGGTTCGGCGCGGTCGCCGCCACGGGGGTCGACGCCGAGCCGATCCTCGCCGCTGACGTCCGCCGCCTCCGTGAGGTGACCGCGGGCCTGCCGCTCGTGGGATTCGAGGAGGGCGCCGCACGCGGCCTCGCGTGGTGGATGGATCGTCTGTCGGGGCGGGAATGACGTTGCGGTCCCCTCGCAGAGCGCCGGCGGCAGGCGGGCCCCGTGGCAATTACGGAGTTGTCTCGCGGCCCGCCTGTGCTAGCAACGGGCCGATCGGAATCTCCTTCACGCCGGCCGGGGCAAGCGATGACCACGTTCAACCGCATCTTCACGACCGAGCGTCTGCTCCAGATCATTCTGATTCTGGCGGCGACCATCGCCATGAAGCTGATGAGCTGAGCGCCGGCGGATCATCGTCCGCCGAGTTCGGGCAGCTCGGGCAGATAGTTCGACCCCTCCGAGCCCAGAAAATCGAACATTGCCTGCGCCGGCGGCAGCAGCACCTTGTCGCTGCGGCGGATCACGTACCATTGCCGCACGATCGGCAGGCCCGCGACGTCGAGCACGACGAGCCGGCCCTCGGTGAGCTCATGCGCCACCGTGTGGGCCGAGATGAAGGCGATGCCGAGCCCGGCGATGACGGCCTGCTTGATGGTCTCGTTGCTGCTCATCTCCATGCCGATGATCGGCTCGAGATCGGACCTCTGGAACATGCCCTCCATCAGCGTTCGCGTCCCGGAGCCGGGTTCGCGGGTGAGGAAGGTCTCGTGCACGAGATCGGTCAGGTTGAGGCCGGAATCCTTCGCCAGCCAGTGCCCCTTGCGCGCGACGATGATGTGCGGATTGCGCCCGAGCTGGCGGACGTCGACCGTGACGTCGGCCGGTGGCCGACCCATCACCGCGAAATCGAGGTCGTAGCCGTGCATGGCCTCGCGAATCTCCTCGCGGTTGCCGATGGTCAGCTTGATCTCGATCTTGGGGTAGCGCTTGGAGAACGCTGCGATCGCATGCGGCACGAAATATTTCGCGGTCGAGACCGCGCCGAGATGCACGCTGCCGCCGGTCCGCCCCGCCAGCAGGTCGAGCGCGCCCTGGCAGTCCATGATCGCAGCCTCGACCCGCTCGGCCAGCGTCAGCACCTCCTTGCCCGCCTCCGTCAGCAGCATGCCGTCGCCGGTCCGCTGCACCAGCGGCAGGCCGGCGAGGTCCTGGAGCTGGCGGAGCTGCTGGGTCACGGCCGGCTGGGTCAGCCCGAGATGGCCGGACGCCGCCGTCACGCTGCCTTTGGCCGAGAGCGCCGCAAGCGAGCGCAACTGCCGGATCGTCAGATGCCGGAGCTGGGTCGCCGCATGGCTGGGACCATTATAAGAAAATTCTTTGAGGCTCATTATGAATAGAAATTTTCCTTATTAAGATGCCCCTGTCAATCTCCTGAATGCCGAGACCGATCGCGACCTGCCTCCAGAGGGGAGGAAAAGGCTGCGGCGCCGGCAAAGGGGATGGACGCAGATGACCGGGCAACTCAGGCTGGACGACCACCTTCAACGGTATTCAGAGACCGCTCCTCACGCGCTCGCAGTGGCCGCCGTCGTCGATGCCATTGCAGCGGCAGCCATCGAGATCGCCGACCTCATCGCCACCGGAGATCTCGCGGACGCCTCCGGCCTGACGACGGGGCGCAACAGCGACGGCGACCTCCAGCGCGACCTCGACGTCCAGGCCGATGCGATCCTGCGCCGCTGCCTCGGCAAGGTGCCGGTCGCGGCGCTCGCCTCGGAAGAGATGCGCGAGGCCCAGATCGGCGATCCCGGGGCAAAGATCTGCATCGCGGTCGATCCGCTCGACGGCTCCTCCAACATCGACATCAACATGACGGTCGGCACGATCTTCTCGATCCTGCCCGCCCCGGACGACCTCGCGCTCGCCTTCCATCAGCGCGGCTCGGCGCAGCTTGCGGCGGGCTTCGTCACCTACGGCCCGCAGACCTCGCTGGTGCTGACGCTCGGCGAGGGCGTCGATATCTTCACGCTCGACCGCAAGGCGGGCTGCTTCCGCCTCGCGCGCGCCGGCGTGCAGATCGCCGAGGCCAGCGAGGAGTTCGCGATCAACGCGTCGAACCGCCGGCATTGGGATTCGCCGGTGCGCGCCTTCGTCGACGAGTGCCTCGCCGGCGTCGAAGGGCCCGCCAATCACGATTTCAACATGCGCTGGGTCGGCTCGCTGGTCGCCGAGGCCTACCGCATCCTCACCCGCGGTGGCGTCTTCCTGTATCCCGCGGACGCGCGCCCCGGCTACGGCGACGGCCGCCTGCGCCTGACTTACGAGGCGCACCCGATGGCCATGATTATCGAGCAGGCCGGCGGCTCCGCCACCACGGGACGCGAGCGTATCCTCGACCTTTCGGCGCAGAGCCTGCATCAGCGCGTGCCGCTGATCATGGGCTCGAGCAACGAGGTGCGCCGCGTCGAGGAGCTGCATTGCGATCCGCTGCTGGTCGCCAGCGTCTCCGCGCCGCTGTTCGCGCGGCGCGGATTCTTCCGGCTCTGAGCGAGGCGTCCCATGTCCAGGAAGCATCCGATCATCTCCATCACCGGCTCCTCCGGCGCCGGCACCACCTCGGTGAAGAAGACGTTCGAGCAGATATTTTTCCGCGAGAAGGTCAACGCCGCGTACATCGAGGGTGATGCCTTCCATCGCTACGACCGCGCCGAGATGCGCGCGCAGATGGCAAAGGAGGCCGATCGCGGCAACAAGCTTTTCAGCCATTTCAGCCCCGAGACCAATCTGTTCGAGGAACTGGAGCGCGCCTTCCGCGATTATGGCGAGACCGGCACGGCGACCACGCGGCACTACGTGCATGATGCCGAGGAAGCCGCATTGCATGGCGCGGCGCCCGGAACCTTCACCGATTGGGAGAAGCTGCCGGAGAACTCCGACCTGCTGTTCTACGAAGGCCTGCACGGCGCCGTCGTCACCGACAAGGTCAATGTCGCGCGCTATGCCGACCTGAAGATCGGCGTCGTTCCTGTCATCAATCTGGAATGGATCCAGAAGCTGCACCGCGATCGCAGCGCGCGCGGCTATTCGACCGAGGCGGTCACCGACACCATCCTGCGGCGGATGCCCGACTACATCCACTACATCTGCCCGCAATTCACCGAGACCGACATCAATTTCCAGCGCGTGCCGACGGTGGACACCTCCAATCCGTTCGTCGCGCGCTGGATCCCGACGCCGGACGAATCGATGGTGGTGATCCGCTTCAAGAACCCGCGCGGCATCGATTTCCCCTATCTGCTCTCGATGCTGCCGCAAAGCTGGATGTCGCGCGCGAATTCGATCGTCTGCCCCGGCGCGAAACTCGATCTCGCGATGCAGCTGATCCTGACGCCGCTGATCATGCAGCTCATCGAGCGCAAGCGGAGCATGAAGTGATGATCTGCAACAACGACATCAATGGGAGGATCCGATGAACATCTCGGTTCATGCCGAAGCCGACCTCAACGCGGTCACGCATAATGATCTCGCCAACGCCGTCCGCTTCCTCGCGGTCGATGCCATCGAGACCTCGCAGTCGGGCCATCCCGGCCTGCCGATGGGGATGGCCGATGTCGCGACCGTGTTGTTCTCGCGTTTCCTGAAATTCGACTCGGCGCACCCGAACTGGCCGGACCGCGATCGGTTCGTGCTGTCGGCGGGCCATGGCTCGATGCTGCTCTATGCGCTGCTGCATCTGACCGGCGGCGACGTCAGCCTCGACGACATCAAGGCCTTCCGGCAATGGGGCTCGAAGACGCCGGGGCATCCGGAATACGGCCATACGCCGGGCGTGGAGACCACGACCGGTCCGCTCGGGCAGGGGATTGCCACGGCCGTCGGCATGGCCCTTGCGGAGCGGATGGCCAATGCGCGGCATGGCGACAGCCTCGTCGACCACTTCACCTATGTCATCGCGGGCGATGGCTGCCTGATGGAGGGCCTCAGCCAGGAAGCGATCTCGCTCGCAGGCCATCTGCAGCTCGGTCGTCTGATCGTGCTGTTCGACGACAACGGGATCTCCATCGACGGGCCGACTTCACTGGCAACGTCCGACGACCAGCTCGGGCGCTTCGCCGCTTCCGGCTGGTCGGTGCGCAGCATCGATGGACACGATCCCGAAGCGATCACGCAGGCGATCGCGGAAGAGCGGGGGGCCGCAAAACCGTCGCTGATCGCCTGCCGAACCATCATCGGCTACGGCGCGCCCGATAGACAGGGCACGGAGAAAGCCCATGGTGCGCCCCTGGGGACCGAGCAGGCCGCGGCGGCGCGCCGTACGCTCGGTTGGGATTATCAGCCCTTCGTGGTGCCGATGCCGATCCTGAAGGCGTGGCGGATGATCGGACAGCGCGGGCAGGTGGATCGGCTTGCCTGGCTCGATCGCTACGAAGGCGCGACCCCCGAGCAGCGCGACATGTTCGTCGAAGGCAAGGCGGTTGCCCTGCCGGCTGCCTATGCGCTGGCGGCCGCGAAGCTGCGCGAACGCTTCGCATCCGACCGTCCAAAGCTCGCGACCCGGCAGGCTTCGCAACAGGTGCTCGATGGCATCGCCGGAACGATTGCGGGCCTCGTCGGCGGCTCCGCGGACCTGACGCATTCGAATCTCACGCACGCCAAGGCGCAAGTCCCCGTCGCGCGCGGGGCGTTCTCCGGCGACTACATCCACTACGGCATTCGCGAGCACGGCATGGCTGCCGCGATGAACGGCCTGGCGCTCCATGGCGGCTTCATCCCCTATGGCGGCACCTTCCTGGCCTTCTCCGATTACAGCCGGCCGGCGATCCGTCTTGCGGCCCTGATGCGGCTCCGCGTCATCCATGTGATGACCCACGATTCGATCGGCCTTGGCGAGGATGGTCCGACGCATCAGCCGGTGGAGCATCTCGCTTCGCTGCGCGTCATTCCGAACCTTTTGGTGTTCCGCCCCGCCGACGCGGTGGAGACGCTCGAAGCCTGGGACTGCGCGCTCAATTCCGAAGACCGTCCGTCCGTGCTGTGCCTGTCGCGTCAGGCGCTGCCGACCTTCCGCAGCGATGCACGCGGCAAGAACCGTGTCGCGCGTGGCGCCTATCTCGTCGTCTCGCCGGACGGCGGCCGTGACGTGACGCTCATCGCAACCGGCTCGGAAGTCTCGATTGCACTGGAAGCCGCTCGCCTGCTTGCGGCCGAGCACATCCGTGCGGCCGTGGTGTCCGCGCCTTGCCTTGCCCTCTTCGAGGAACAGCCGGACGATTACCGCGCCACCGTGCTCGGCACCGCGCCGCGCGTTGGTGTCGAGGCGGCCGTGCCCGGCGACTGGGCGCGGTGGATCGGCGCTGAGGGTGAATTCGTCGGCATGCGCGGCTTCGGCGCCTCGGCGCCGGCGCCAGTGCTGTACCGCGAATTCGGCATCACGCAGCAGAGCATTGCGGAAGCAGCCCGCCGGGCGATCGCCCGCAAGAGACAATAAGGAGGACTCCTCGTGGCCCGTATCACCCTTCGCCAACTGCTCGATCACGCCGCCAGCCATGGCTATGCGGTGCCGGCATTCAACATCAACAACATGGAGCAGGGCATCGCGATCATGCAGGCGGCCGCCGAGGTCGATGCGCCCGTGATCATGCAGGCCTCGCGCGGCGCGCGCAGTTATGCCGGCGACATCATGCTCTCGCACATGATCGACGCGCTGGAGCGGACCTATCCGGACATTCCGCTCTGCATGCACCAGGATCACGGCAACGACGAAGCGACCTGCGCGTCCGCGATCGCGCACGGCTTTACCTCCGTCATGATGGACGGCTCGCTCAAGGCCGATGCCAAGACGGCGGCCGATTATGACTACAACGTCGCGATCACCCGGCGCGTCGTCGATCTCGCGCACTGGGTCGGCGCATCCGTCGAAGGCGAGCTCGGCGTGCTCGGCTCCCTCGAACACGGTGGCGGCGAACAGGAAGACGGGCATGGCGTCGAGGGCAAGGTCGGCCATGACCAGCTCCTGACTGATCCCGACCAGGCGGTCGACTTCGTCCGCGCCACCAAGGTCGATGCGCTTGCCATCGCGATGGGGACCTCGCACGGTGCCTACAAGTTCAGCCGGAAGCCCGACGGTGACATCCTGGCGATGCGCGTGGTCGAGGAGATCCATCGCCGCCTGCCGAACACGCATCTGGTGATGCATGGTTCCTCATCGGTACCGCAGCCGCTCCAGGACATGTTCAACCAGTTCGGCGGCGAGATGCCCCAGACCTGGGGCGTGCCCGTCGAGGAGATCGTTCGCGGCATCAAGAGCGGCGTGCGGAAGGTCAACATCGACACCGATTGTCGCCTCGCGATGACGGCAGTGTTCCGCAAGGTCGCGGCGCAAACGCGCTCCGAGTTCGACCCACGCAAGTTCCTCAAGCCCGCGATGGACGCGATGCGTGAGCTTTGCCGCGAACGTTTCGAGCAGTTCGGAACCGCGGGCCATGCAAGCAGGATCAAGGTCGTTCCCATGGCCGAGATGGCACGACGCTATCGCAACGGCGAATTGGATCCGCGCGTCGACGCCCGCGAATCCGTGGCGGCCTAGTCAATCAGAAAGAGCAGAGAAAAGAGCAGGAGAGAGCCATGAATGCACATGCAGGAACCGTCCGCGGCAAAGAGCGCTATCGATCAGGCACGATGGAATACGCGCGCATGGGCTATTGGGAGCCCGAGTACATGCCGAAGGACACCGACGTCATCGCGCTGTTCCGCGTCACCCCGCAGGAAGGCGTCGATCCGATCGAGGCGTCGGCTGCCGTCGCCGGCGAGTCCTCGACCGCGACCTGGACCGTGGTGTGGACCGACCGCCTGACTGCGGCGGAGAAATATCGCGCAAAATGCTATCGCGTCGATCCGGTGCCGGGCACGCCGGGCTCGTATTTCGCCTACATCGCCTACGACCTCGACCTGTTCGAGCCGGGCTCCATCGCCAACCTCTCGGCTTCGATCATCGGCAACGTGTTCGGCTTCAAGCCGCTCAAGGCACTGCGGCTCGAGGACATGCGTTTCCCGGTCGCCTATGTGAAGACGTTCCAGGGACCGGCGACCGGCATCGTGGTCGAGCGCGAGCGGCTGGACAAGTTCGGCCGGCCGCTGCTGGGTGCGACGGTGAAGCCGAAGCTCGGGCTTTCGGGCCGCAACTATGGCCGCGTCGTCTACGAGGCGCTGAAGGGCGGGCTCGATTTCACCAAGGACGACGAGAACATCAACTCGCAGCCCTTCATGCACTGGCGCGATCGGTTCCTGTACTGCATGGAAGCCGTGAACCGCGCGCAGGCCGCCTCCGGCGAGGTGAAGGGCACGTACCTGAACGTCACCGCGGGCACGATGGAGGACATGTACGAGCGCGCGGAGTTCGCCAAGGAGCTCGGGTCGTGCATCGTCATGATCGACCTCGTGATCGGCTACACCGCGATCCAGTCGATGGCCAAATGGGCGCGGCGCAACGACATGATCCTGCATCTGCATCGCGCGGGCCACTCGACCTATACGCGGCAGAAGAGCCATGGCGTGTCGTTCCGCGTCATTGCGAAGTGGATGCGGCTTGCCGGCGTCGACCACATCCACGCAGGCACGGTGGTCGGCAAGCTGGAGGGCGACCCCAACACCACTCGTGGCTATTACGACGTCTGCCGTGAGGACTTCAACCCGACCAAGCTCGAGCACGGTCTGTTCTTCGACCAGTCCTGGGCGAGCCTGAACAAGATGATGCCGGTCGCCTCGGGCGGCATCCATGCCGGCCAAATGCACCAGCTGCTCGACCTCCTGGGCGAAGACGTCGTGCTGCAGTTCGGCGGCGGCACCATCGGCCACCCCATGGGCATTGCGGCTGGTGCGATCGCCAACCGCGTCGCGCTGGAAGCGATGATCCTCGCTCGCAACGAGGGCCGGGATTACGTCCACGAGGGCCCGGAGATCCTGGCCAGGGCGGCTGAGACCTGTACGCCGCTGAAGGCGGCGCTCGAGGTCTGGAAGGACGTGACCTTCAATTATCAATCCACCGACACGCCGGACTTCGTGCCGACCGCACTCGAAACCGTTTGAGGAGATTTGACATGAAGCTGACTCAAGGCTGCTTCTCGTTCCTGCCCGAGCTCACCGACGATCAGATCACCAAGCAGGTGCAATATTGCCTGACCCAGGGCTGGGCGGTGAATATCGAGTTCACCGACGATCCGCATCCCCGCAACACCTATTGGGAGATGTGGGGCCTGCCGATGTTCGACCTTCAGGACGCTGCCGGCGTCATGATGGAGCTCGCGGAGTGCCGCAGGGTTTACGGCGATCGCTACATTCGCATCAGCGGCTTCGATTCCGGCCATGGCTGGGAATCGGTGCGGATCTCCTTCCTCGTCAACCGGCCGCCGCAGGAGGCGGAGTTCGAGCTGGTGCGGCAGGAAGTCGGCGGCCGTGCGATCCGTTACACCACAATGCGAAAGCCGGCTGCCCACGCCGCTCAATAACCGTTCTCCTCCGCGCGGAGCTCTCCCTGCTCCGTATCCTTGGCGGACCACTGCTTCGCCGCTCCCCCGCGGCGAAGCTCTTTTCTTCGAGGGTAGCGATGCTCGATGTTCCCCACTCAACCACGACTGAGCCCAGCGAGACTCATTTCGATCTCCGCAAGGAAGCCGAGGCGGCCGGAATCACCGGCACGCTGCAGCAGCTCGAGCAGGAGCTGATCGGATTGAAACCGGTGAAGAACCGCGTGCGCCAGATCGCCTCGCTGCTGCTGATCGAGCGCATCCGGCAGCGTGCGGGCCTGGCCTCCGCGCCGCCGACGCTGCACATGTCGTTCACCGGCAACCCCGGCACCGGCAAGACCACGGTGGCGCTGCGCATGGCCAGGATCCTGCACGGTCTCGGCTTCGTGCGGCGGGGGCAGGTGATCTCGGTCACGCGCGACGATCTCGTCGGCCAATATATCGGCCACACCGCGCCGAAGACGAAGGAGATCCTGAAGAAGGCGATGGGCGGCGTCTTGTTCATCGACGAGGCCTATTATCTCCATCGCCCCGACAACGAGCGCGACTACGGACAGGAGGCGATCGAGATCCTGCTCCAGGTGATGGAGAATCAGCGCGAAGACCTGGTCGTGATCCTCGCCGGCTATGGCGAGCGGATGACGAGCTTCTTCGCCTCCAACCCCGGCTTCCGTTCGCGCATCGCCCATCACATCGATTTTCCGGACTATGCCGAAGCCGAGTTGCTCGTCATCGCCGAGTTGATGCTGAAGGAGCGCGGCTATCGTTTGTCGGCGGCGGCGCGCGAGGCCTTCGAAAGATACATTGCGCTGCGCCGGACGCAGCCGTTCTTCTCCAATGCGCGCTCGATCCGCAACGCCGTCGACCGTATCCGACTGCGGCAGGCCGACCGCCTGGTGTCGGATCTCGACCGCATGCTCGATGTCGCCGACCTCGAAACCATCGATCCCATGGACGTTCTGGCGAGTCGCGTCTTCAGCGGCGGCGCCGATGCGCGGAGTGCAAAGCCATGACCAGAGAGATCATGATCGCCCCCTCGATCCTCGCTGCGGATTTCGCCCGCCTCGGCGAGGAGATCGCGGCAATCGACACGGCCGGCGCCGACTGGATCCATTGCGACGTCATGGACGGGCACTTCGTGCCGAACATCAGCTTTGGTGCCGATGTCATCAAGGCGATCCGGCCGATGACGAAGAAGGTCTTCGATGTGCATCTCATGATCGCGCCGGCCGATGCCTACCTCGAGGCGTTTGCGAAGGCCGGGGCCGATATCATCACCGTGCATGCTGAGGCCGGGCCGCATCTCGACCGCTCGCTCCAGGCGATCCGTGGACTCGGCAAGGAGGCCGGCGTCAGCTTGTGTCCCGCGACGCCGGAGAGCGCCATCGAATATGTGCTCGATCGTCTCGACCTCGTGCTGGTGATGACAGTCAATCCCGGCTTCGGCGGCCAGTCCTTTCTCCACTCCCAACTGGAGAAGATCAAGCGCATCCGAGCCATGATCGGCGACAGGCCGATCCGGCTCGAGGTTGACGGCGGTGTCACCCGCGACAATGCCGCTGCGGTGGCGGCGGCGGGCGCCGATACGCTGGTGGCCGGTTCCGCGGTGTTCCGCGGCAAGGGCGTCGCCGACTATGCCGCGAATATCGAGGCCATTCGCACCGCCGCCGAGACGGGCTGGGTTCCGAAGCGGCAAGATAATGCCGTGCAACCGATCCGTCTCGGCGAAGGCGCGCGCACCCGGTAGATTACGGGCGCCCTCAGCAAGCGATTGCGCCGAAGTATCGCTCGCTTGGAAGAGCCGACTTTTTTTCCGGAGTCTTACGGAGAATCCGGCACGAGTCGGCGACGCTTTCATGACGGGGTAACCAACGGTGTCGAAGTAGGCACGCGATTAACGGCGACGCAATGCGCCGCTTCACAATCTGTGGTTCAAGAGCTGCAGAGAGCGTGGGATGCACATTCAATATCTTCACTGGAATGAGGCCCATGGCTGGCGCGGAGCGGATGCTCTGCGCGAGCCTCCCCAGCTCGTGCTCTATTTCGGCAGCCGTGAGGGCATCGCAAGCGGTGAGCGTTATCGCGAGCTGCGCGGCCTTCATCCCGGGAGTCACATCGTCGGCGGTAGCACCAGCGGACAGATTCATGGTGACGACATCAGCGATGACGAGGTCGTTGCCGTTGCGTTGCGCTTCGATCGGACGCCGGTGCGGGTGGCAAGCGAGATCGCTGCGTCTCGCGAAGACTCGCGGAGCTGCGGCGCGAATCTCGCGCGCGAGATCGCGGCACCCGATCTCGCGGGCGTCTTCATTCTGTCCGACGGCTTGATCGTGAACGGCAGC